>NZKZ01000109.1 GCA_002694065.1 Acidiferrobacter sp. | reverse complement strand
AGGCTGTAGTTTCGCGGGTCTTTTCCAAACCGGTGCTGTGCTTCTGTATGGGCGTAGTCACTGCGGACGATAAGCGGCCACTGCGGCCAGGGGTTATTCGATGCCCGCTTATTGGGCGGACGATCAAGCAACTCGAAGTTTACGATGCTTTGGCAGCCTTGTCGCAGTGCGGTACCGATGCAGTCGGCACCGGTATCGCCTCCGCCAATCACAATGACCCGTTTGCCGGCAGCATTGATCGACGACGGACTCTTTTCGTAGAGACTCTGCGTGCTGCGCGTCAGGTACTCCATCGCAAAATGGATACCGGATGCGGTTCTGCCTGGAATGGGCAGATCACGCGCCTCGGTGGCTCCCACCGCAAGCACCAGTGCATCGTACCGGTCCAGCACCTCCTCCACGGACAGATAGGCGGTCTCATCCCGCCCTTCCTCCATGAGGTTAATCATATGGTCTGTCGACACCGCGGCCTTGGTACCAATATTGGTACGGGTCACAAAATCGACTCCGGCCTGGCGCAACAAATCGACTCGGCGCTCCACCAGACGCTTGTCCAGCTTCATCATGGGAATGCCGTACATCAGCAGCCCGCCAATGCGATCTGCCCGCTCGTAGACCGTAACAGCATGACCCGCGCGGTTCAGTTGGTCGGCCGCCGCGAGACCTGCCGGTCCTGATCCTGCCACGGCAACCTTAAAGCCGGAACGCTGCCGCGGAGCAACGGGCTCTACCCATCCTTCTTCAAACCCCCGATCAATAATCGCCTGCTCGATATTCTTGATGGTCACCGCCGGCTCTGTGATGCCGAGAACACACGCTCCTTCACAGGGTGCAGGGCATACCCGCCCGGTGAACTCCGGGAAATTGTTGGTCGCGTGCAGACGATCAAGCGCTGCGCGCCATTCATCCTGATAAACAAGGTCATTCCACTCAGGAATCAGATTGTCTACGGGGCAGCCCTCCTCCGACTGGCAGAAGGGAACACCGCAATCCATGCACCGTGCCCCCTGGGTCTGCAGGTGTTCTGGATCGGCACCGGAGAAAATCTCATCGAAATCACCCAAACGCTCGGCTTCAGCCCGATAGGGAACTGCCGAACGAGGAAATTCCTTGAAACCCGTTACCTTGCCCATAGCTGAGTCGTCCTTTCCTGGCTCACAGGTTTAACTGATGCACAATGTTGGCGCCTTAGGCCGCTGACGGCGCCGCGAGGTCTTCGCTTTGCTGCTCGGCCAATACCCGCTTGTAGTCACGCGGTATTACCCTGACGAAGCGCGATAGCGATGCCTCCCAGTTGTCGATCAACGCGGCGGCAACCTCGGATCCTGTCCAGCGGACATGCTCCTCAAGAAGACTGCGCAGGTCGTCCGCCTCCCTGTCACCTGTAATCGATTCAAGCTCCACCAGTTCCTGATTGCAGTTGATCGCAAATGCGGACCGGTCATCAGCGAGCACATACGCAATACCACCAGACATCCCGGCAGCAAAATTACGGCCTACAGGCCCCAACACGACAACGCGGCCCCCGGTCATGTATTCACAGCCGTGATCGCCAAGCCCTTCGATCACGGCACTGGCCCCGCTATTGCGTATCGCAAATCGCTCAGCCGCCCGACCGCGGAAGAATGCCTGCCCCCCGGTTGCCCCATACAAAACAACATTCCCCACAATGACGTTGTCCTGAGGAATAAAGGTCGTACCCTTCTGGGGATAAATGACAATCCGCCCGCCGGATAACCCCTTACCGACATAGTCATTGGCATCACCGGCCAGCTCCAGCGTGATGCCCTGTGCCAGCCAGGCGCCAAAACTCTGTCCTGCGGATCCGGTGAAACGGCCATGGATCGTNCCGTCCGGGAGNCCTTGCTCACCATGATGNTTGACNACCTCATGACTNAGCATGGTNCCGACGGTGCGATTCACATTACGAATGGGNAGTTCGAANNTGACGGTCTTCGCATCATNAATTGCAGACTGGCTCAGTGGGATGAGATGAGTCGAATCCAGCGCCTCATCCAGGCCGTGATCCTGNGCTTTCTGACAATACACGCCCACGTCATCGCTTAACTTTTCTGCGGGACTCAACAACGGCTCAAGATCGATACCGCTTGCCTTCCAATGGGAGATTGCCGTGGCCGCCTCGATCACGTCGGTCCGGCCGACCATTTCATTGAAAGTACGGAAGCCAAGCCGCGCCATGATCTCCCGCGCCTCCTCAGCAACAAAAAACAGGTAGTTCACGACGTGCTCGGGCTGGCCATGAAACTTCTTTCGCAGCTCGGGGTCCTGCGTTGCAATCCCCACCGGACAGGTGTTCAGGTGACATTTGCGCATCATGATGCAGCCCAACGCGATCAACGGTGCTGTCGAAAATCCGATTTCTTCGGCACCGAGCAGCGCCCCGATCACGACGTCGCGACCTGTCTTGATGCCGCCGTCTGTCTGGAGAGTCACTCGACTGCGGAGATCATTCATCACCAGGGTCTGGTGGGTTTCTGCAAGACCCAACTCCCAGGGCAACCCCGCGTGCTTGATACTGGTCAGCGGGGAAGCGCCAGTGCCCCCGGTATCTCCGGCAATGAGAATATGATCGGCATGAGCCTTCGCCACACCTGCCGCAATCGTTCCCACGCCCACCTCAGCGACCAATTTCACGCTGACCCGCGCCTTAGGATTCGCATTTTTTAGGTCATAAATCAACTGGGCCAGATCTTCAATCGAATAGATGTCATGATGCGGCGGGGGGCTGATCAATCCCACACCCGGCGTGGAATATCTAATTCGCGCAATGGTTCCGTCTACCTTGGTGCCGGGCAGTTCGCCCCCCTCTCCCGGCTTGGCGCCCTGGGAGATTTTGATCTGGATCTCGTCGGCATTGGCGAGGTACCAGGCGGTCACGCCAAACCGGCCTGAAGCGACCTGTTTGATTGCTGAACGTTTGAGATCACCATTCGCCATAGGCTTGAAGCGCTCTGGGTCCTCACCCCCCTCGCCCGTATTGCTTTTTCCGCCAAGCCGGTTCATCGCGACGGCAAGCGTCTCGTGTGCCTCGGGCGAAATGGACCCAAAACTCATCGCCCCCGTACAAAACCGCTTAACCAATTCGGCAGCCGGCTCTACTTCCTCAAGCGGCACGGATGGTCCCGCTACGCCTTCACGCAGCGACATCAGGCCGCGAAGCGTGCAACGGCCGCTCGACTCTGAATTGATGAGGTCGGAGAATTCCCGGTAGGCCTCCTGGCTGTTTTGCCCGGACGCGCGCTGCAAGCTGGAAATAGCGCGCGGCTCCCAGGCATGCTTGCGTCCGCCTGCCCGCCAGTGATACTCACCAGGATTAGGCAGCGTCACCACGTTATCCCGGGGCATCTTGGGAAAACCCAAGTCGTGGCGACGGAGTGTTTCCTCAGCCAATACCTCAAAGCCCACACCCTCAAGGCGACTTGCCGTATCGGTAAAGCACAGGGAGACCACATCGCTGTGCAGACCCACGGCCTCAAAAATCTGGGCACCCTTATAGGATTGCAGTGTTGAGATACCCATTTTGCCCATCACCTTGAGCATTCCTTTTGCCACACCCTTGCGGTAGGCGGCTACGACATCCGCGTCAGTCGCCAATGCCTCACCAATAAGCTTGTCATCCTGACGGGCCTGCCATAAGGCCTCCAGTGCGAGATACGGGTTGATCGCATCAACACCAAAGCCGATGAGTAGGCAATGATGGTGGACTTCGCTGGCCTCTGCGGTTTCCACTACAAGCGCGATACGAGTCCGTTTCGCGCGACGGACCAGATGCTGGTGGACGGCGCCCGCAGCCAGCAGCATACTGACCGCTGGACGATCCGCAGCGACTGCACGGTCAGACAGGATGACGACACTGGTGTTGGCATCCGCTGCGGCTTCCGCCTCGGCGCAGATGCGCTGCAGGGCCGGCACCAGCCCTTCGGCTCCAGAAGCCCGATCAAAAGTGACATCAATAATCTGACTGTGCCAACCACGATGATCCAGGGCCTTGAGCGCAGCGGTCTCGTCGTGCGTCAGGATGGGATGAGGCACTCTCAGTCGATGACAATGCGCCGCCGAGGTCTCGAGCAGGTTTTGCTCAGGGCCGACGAAACACTCCAGCGACATGATCACATCCTCACGAATCGAGTCGATCGCGGGATTGGTCACTTGTGCAAACAGTTGCTTGAAATAATCGTAAGTCAGTCGGGGCTGATCAGAAAGACAGGCGAGCGCAGAGTCATTACCCATGGATCCCACAGGATCCCGCTCTTCATGCACCAGGGGAATCAGCATGAAATCGAGGCTCTCCCGGGTATAGCCAAAAGCGCGCATACGGGGAATCAGGGAATCGGAATCCAGACCAGGGACCTGCGCCGGGACGACGAGATCTGAGAGTTCAATCCGCTCTTGCTTGAGCCAATCCCCATAAGGACGCTGCTGTGCCAGGCTCGCCTTGACCTCGGCATCGGGTATCAACTCTCCTTGATCAAAATCAATGAGGAACATGCGCCCCGGCTGAAGACGGCCTTTGTGAACAATTTGGTCCGGTGCAACGTCCAATACGCCGACCTCACTCGCCATGACGACCCGGTCATCTGCGGTAACGTAATAACGGCTGGGCCTCAATCCATTGCGGTCCAGTACGGCACCAATACACCTTCCGTCGGTGAAAGTCACCGACGAAGGACCGTCCCAAGGCTCCATCATTGCAGAGTGATATTCATAAAACGCACGCTTGGCGGGATCCATCGATTCGTGTTTCTGCCAAGCCTCGGGAATCATCATGAGAACGGATTCCGGCAGGGACCGCCCGGTTCTCAACAAAAATTCCAGCGCGTTATCCAACCCGCTGGTATCCGAACAGTCTGGCTCAATCACCGGGAAAAGAGACGCGAGATCATCCCCGAAGTTGTCGCTCTGCATTGCTCCCTCTCGGGCCTGCATCCAGTTTCGGTTGCCCCTGAACGTATTGATCTCCCCATTGTGGGCAATCAGCCGCATCGGATGTGCCCGGTCCCAACTGGGGAAGGTGTTGGTCGAAAAACGGGCGTGCACCATCGCAAGATGGCTGACGTAGTCGGGCGCCTTCAGATCGGGAAAATAATCCATCAACTGCAGGGTTCGGAGCATGCCTTTGTAGATCATGACCCGACTGGAGAGCGAGCAGATATAGAACATCTTTGCCTGGGAAAGTGCTGCGTGCGTGCGCAATTTGTGGCTCGCCGCTTTGCGGATCAGGAATAACTGTCGCTCGAAGGCCTCCTGATCCAAACCCGGTGCCGCGCCAACGAGCAACTGTTCGCTGTGCGGCTCAGTGAGTCTTGCTGCGGCACCGAGATCGGCCTCGTCCGGAGCAACAGGCACGATGCGCCAACCGATCAGTTGCTGCCCGTGCTGATCGACTAGCGTTTCCACTTCTCTTTTGCACAATGCCCGTTCTTTGGCATCGCGCGGCAAAAAAACCAGCCCGGCCCCCAGCGCACCGCGGGCGGGCAACTCGGCGCCCAACTCCTTGGGCACCACCCGTGCAAGAAAATCATAAGGCAGCGCCGTTAACATGCCTGCCCCGTCACCGCTATTGGGCTGCGCCCCTACACCGGCACGGTGTTCCATACTCTTGAGGACCGCATAAGCGTCATCGACGATCGCGCGACTGGGGACGCCTTTGATATGCGCCACCAACCCCACGCCACAACTGTCGTGCTCGTAGGCGGGGTCATACAGGCTGTTCCGCTGAGGTGCCGTTGTCTTCAAAGCGTTCATAAAGTCAGGAGAGTTACCGACTGTTGCCAATTGGGCGTCGTGAGACACTCATCCACGAAGCGCGATCAAGAGGCGAATAACGGAGGCGGACTTAGCGCCCGTCAACAGGCAGGAGCCGCTCCCGAATCACACATGGGCGCGACGGCCGGATGAGTATACCGACACAGATAAACTGCTTCAAACGTTAAAACTTTATAACGGGAAAGAATTCTGCTTATGGAACAAGAAACTGCCCCGCATTGGTGCAGTTCTGCGAGACTGCTCTAGACGCTGAATGCGTCGAGCACTTCAGCCAGCAATTCGTCAGGATAATCTGAAATGAGTGATGCCTGGCCGAGCTCACTCAACAACACAAGACGGATTCGCCCACCGCTGACTTTCTTATCAACGGTCATGTGTTTCATGAAATCGTGAGGCGACATCGCGGCCGGAGGCATCACCGGAAGGCCCGCCCGTTTCACCAACTCCCGAATACGCTCCACCTCAACTACGTCCAGCCAACCCATCTTCTCAGACATGGTCGCTGCCATCACCATACCCACGGCAACTGCTTCGCCATGCAGCCAACCGACATAGTCCGTCGCGGCTTCGATCGCATGACCAAAAGTATGTCCAAGGTTAAGGAGCGCTCTTTCACCGGCTTCCCTTTCGTCATTGGCCACCACCTGCGCCTTGTGCCGACAGGATTCCAGGATCACGAACTCCAGCGCGTCATCCTCGTAGCGCAGCAAACGCTCGATATTTTCCTCAAGCCAACTGAAGAATTTCTGATCGCGAATGAGGCCGTACTTGATGACCTCGGCGATCCCTGCTGCTAATTGCCGGGGATCCAAGGTCGCCAGTGTCCCGGTATCGGAAACCACGCAAGCGGGCTGATGAAACGCCCCAATCATGTTTTTCCCTTGGGGGTGATTGACGGCCGTCTTGCCCCCGACAGACGAATCCACTTGTGCCAGCAGTGTCGTTGGCAATTGAATGAAGGGAATTCCACGCTGATAGCATGCCGCCGCGAATCCCACCACATCGCCGATCACTCCGCCGCCGAGCGCGATCAGGGTGGTGGTACGGCTACAGCGATTCTCCAGCAGGGTATCGAAGATACTCTGCAACGTGTCGAGATTTTTGAACTGCTCTCCGTCAGGAAGCACCTGACAGATGAGCTGGCGGTCTTTGAGTGACGTGGTGACCTGATCAAGGTAGAGGGGAGCGATCGTCTCATTGGTGAGGACAACGACCTCATCACCGGCAATATAGGGTGCGAGTAAAGCCTCGTCTCTCAGCAAACCGTTCCCGACGATGATCGGGTAGCTTCGGTTGCCGAGTTCAACGTTCAGCGTTGCCAACGTTTGCGAATCTCTGTGCAGATATCACGCGCGACGGCGTGCGGCGAGCGAGAATCCGTTTCAAAAACGATATCCGCTTCTGCCCGATAGAGAGGATCGCGCTCCAGCATCAATGCCTCGAGCACCTCACGCGGATCGGCACCGGTATTCAGAAGCGGGCGATTTTTGCTGGAACGGGTTCGCTCGACCAGCATCTCCAGCGTCGCATGCAGGTAGATCACGAGCCCGTTATGCCGCATCGCCTTGCGAACATCCTCCCGCGTAACCGCCCCGCCTCCGGTCGCAAGGACAATATTCGTCCGCTTCACCAGTTCAAAGATCTCCTTGGCTTCGCGCTCACGAAATCCCGCCTCACCTTCAATATCAAAAATGGTACTGATACTGACGCCGGTTCGCTCCTCAATCTGCTGATCGGAATCGACAAACTCCATCCCGAGACTTTTGGCCAGGGAACGGCCCACCGTGGTCTTGCCCACCCCCATGGGACCAACGAGATAGATATTACTTGCAGAGATCATGAATCCGGGTCGATTACGTCGTAAAGAAACTTCCCGCCCGTCTTCGCCTAGCCGGCAGTCAAGACAGGATTGATGATTCTTGGCGTAAGAAAAATCAGCAGTTCGCGTCGATTATCTAGGATTCCCTTGGTTCTGAAAAGCGGACCGAACACAGGCAGGTCTCCCAGCACCGGCACCTTCGATACGCTTTCAGAGGTCTGCTGGGTATAGATCCCGCCCAGCACGATGGTTTCCCCGTTATCGAGAAGTACCTGGGTCCTGACCTGCAGGGTGTTGATATTTTCCTCTGTCGGTGACACGAACGAATCCTTGGTCACGAAGACATCCAAAATGACACGGTCATCAGGCGTGATCTGCGGCGTGACCGTCAGTCCCAGTACCGCCTTCTTGGTGACGACGGTTCCCTCTCCCAGGGTATTGGTCGTAAAGATACGCTCCTGACCCTGCTCGATATGGGCTTCCTGCTTATCCGCAGTGAGCAGCCTCGGATTAGCCACGATCTTCCCGTTGCCTTCAGCCTCAAGTGCTGAAATTTCAAGATCAATCAGCGAGGCTCAACCCGCGCCCGCTTTGGCCAGCGTAAAGGCATACGAGGCCGGCGAGACCGAACCGATGCCCTGGGCCGGCAGGTCGACGCCCAAAGATCCATCTCCACTGGAACTGATGCCGTCATTTCGCACCGTTGCCGTGTTGGCAAGCGATCCTGAACCAATCATCGATCCCAGATCTGTATTGCTGTTGATCCCCGTAAGGCCCAGTTTGACACCAATGTTGCGGCTGAAGTCTTCGTTGGCCTCGACGATTCTGGTTTCGATCAGCACCTGTTTCACAGGACGATCCAGTTCACTGATGAGTTCACGAATTTCGCGGATTTTCTGCGCCGTATCCTGAATCAAAAGAGAGTTGGTCCGCTCATCTACAGTGACACTGCCCCGATCGGACAACAGCCGGTTCTCCTCGGTCTGAACCTCCGCCACCGAGACACTGCCGAACATGGATTGCTGCACGCTGGGCTCAATAGCCCGAACGGACTTGAGCAGATTCGCAATATCTTCTGCTTTGGCGTAATTGATCTGGATAAGATCGGACACCAATGGCTCAAGCTCACTGACCTGACGCGACGCCTCGAGTACCAGACGCTCCTGATTGGTGATCTCCTCCGCCGGCGCAATCCAGACCACATTACCCTGCTGACGTCGTGCCAGACCTTTGGTTTGCATGATCGTGTCCAGTGCCTGATCCCAAGGGACATCCTTCAGTCGGAGGGTCATGTCCCCCGTGACAGAATCACTGATCACGAAATTGAGGCTGGTCTCGTTGGCAATCTGCTGCAACGCACTACGGACCGGTATGTTCTGAAAATCAAAACTGATCGTCTTGCCACTGTACGTGATCGCCTGATCACCTTCCCCCGGAACCGGCTTAAGGGAGACATCAAGGGTAAAGCGCTTGCCCGACTGGAGCGAGGCAAACTCAAACTCGCCCCGCGGCACCACGACCACCCGCGCACCGCCGTCAGTGGCAAACGCATCGATAAACTGAACCGGTGTCGCAAAATCGATAACGTCCAGTCTCCGCACAAGCGCCTCGTCAAGCAGACCGCCTGAGATATCCAGCACGATCTCTCCGAGGTGCTCGTGAACATCCACCAGCGCCTGCTCGCTGTCAAATTCCAGAATAACGCGGCCTGCGCCTTCAGGCGTGCGTCGAAAATCAATTAACCCGACCCGAGTGGGATCCTGGCCCGTCTGTGCTATCTGATCCCCGGATGCATCACTGCCCGCGCCGTCACCCGAAACGGCGGTCACTGGATCCATCAACAGGGTCAATCGGTTATCAGCGACCTCAGATACGAACCCGACCGCCGAAATCAGATTGATGACCATTCTCGAGCGCTCCTCATCTTGGGCAATCAGGATATTCTCGATTGCCCCCCGTCCCACATCGATCATTGAGGACTTCAGCTCTGATCGGACGCCAAAAAAATCCAAGACAATCCTGTCCGGGGCGCTCGTGCGGAACACCCGAGGAGCAGGCAGCGCGGCAGAGGAGTAGATATCGATCTGCAGACGGCCACCAGAAAGGCTGGTGTGATCAATCCGTGTAATGGTTGGTCCAGCTTCCGCCAGAACGGGCGTCCCGATCAGGCCCAGCAACGCGGCGAGCGCCCATCGGATCGATTTTTTCCTAAGGTAATTTAGAAGGAGCAAGGAATGCATGATGCTGAATTTACACCAGGTCAGGGGCGGTTATCTTCCGGAACGCATTTCAGTTGGGCGAAGTTCCCATCGGCCGGAGACTCCCCGATAGCGTTCCTCGATCTCGAGTACACCCTCTGATGAGTTGATGACAATAATCTTGCCGTTATTCTGACCCAGATAGGACCCCACCATGACACGGTGGATTTCCCCATCAGGCGCACTGACGAGTCCCCAGGTGTCGCCTTCCAGTTGCAGGGTACCCAGCATCTGCAGTGCGTCCAGTGGGAACTGCTCGAGAAACTCTGGCACCCGATCGGCATCCGGTTCCAGGGGATCGGGCTCAGGTTCGGCGATGACCTGAGCTTCTGGTGTGCCGAAAACATTGCTCCGCGCAAAGGGATCCTGACCGGGATCCGCCTGGTAGGTCACCGAGACCACAGGCATCTGCTCCGGCAGCGGCGCCACCTTAGGTGCCGTATCGCGATGAGTCGTTTCAACGAAATGCATGAGATCGCTCAACGTGCGCTCTTCCGCACATCCCACTACCGTCAATGCGATGATCACTAGGCATCCGACGCGCAATCGTGCTCCCAACTCCCTGGTATCAGGCCGCATCCCTTATAAGCCTCCTGACAGGTAACTGTAGGTCTTGACGACTAAAGACGAAGTCAGCGTGCCCTCTTCATCGGCGGTAATCTCCATATCCCCTACCGTAACAATCCGCGGCATCTGTGCCAGATCACTAATAAAATTTGCAAGCTGGTGATATCCGCCTCTGACTTCCATCAGGATGGGGAGCGTTGAGTAGAAGTCTCCTAACTCTTCTTCCTGCGGATCAAACACGACGAATTCAAGTCCTCGGCGCGCGCCGGCTTCGGTGATCGCTCTCAGCAGAGAGGGCACCTCGCTGCTGTCCGGCAATTGCTGCACCAGCTCGGCCAGCATCTCCTCTATCTCAACCATCTGAGCGCGGTAGGCTGGCAAATTGACTACCATTCCTTTTTTGTACGTAAAAGTCTGTCGCAACTCAGCTTCATAAGCCCGCTCATAATCCAGGCTGACCCGCTGGTCACGAAGCAGGAACTGCCAGCCGCCAAAAATCAGTACCCCGCATCCGAGCAACGACACCACAACCACAAACCAAGGCGGCCACTCCGCCGGTTCGTTGAAATCAACACTGCGCAGGTCGTCAAGCCAGCTCATTGGTGCTTTGTCCCGCTATTCATCATTGCTGGCCCTCTGGTGTGAGCTGGCCTGTCTCTGACCGCACTGACGAAACCCAAAGCTCGAATTCCTGCGTATCACCAACATTGATCACATTCAGTTCAGGCTGATCGAATGACGGCGTATTGGTTAACTGCTCCATAAGTGCCGAAATCCGCGAACTGGACTGAGCGACACCCGTCAAACTGACTCCGTCAGGACTGCGCTTTAGCGATGAAAAGAAAATACCCTCGGGGATAGTTGTCGCCAGCTCCATCATGCCCCGTACCAGGGTGACCCGCTCGGATTGCAATTGACGAATAATCGCCATGCGCGTCAGAAGGGCTTCCTTGCGCGTCTCAATATCGTTGATCTCCTCAAGCTGAGCCTGCACTTGGGCAATCGCGTCAAGCAAGTATTGATTACGGCTTTGCTGATACTTGAGATCACGATCCTGTAACCACCAGACACCGCCCAGGAGACCCACCGCGATCAGCACCAGCACTGTTGAGGTCATGGTGGCACGACGGCGCTGACGTTGCCGGCGCTCTTCCCGCCAAGGCAGCAGATTCACTCCTGTACTCATCGGATCATCGCGCTCCCCGAACCGCGAGGCCGGCCGCCTTGATCATACTTGGGCCATATCTCGCGACCAGNTTATCCGCCTTGATAGCNCTTCCCGAACCGAANGGNTCGGCCAGAACCGTCGGCACACCCACATGGGACTCGATCAGCGCNGCGATNCCCTCGATCTGGACACAACCCCCGCTGATGACCAAGGCATCTACCCGNTCCATGCCCAATTGAGCTGACAGGCAGAATTCAACACTGCGAGCGGCTTCCCGCGCCATCGCCTGACGGAATGGTTCCAACAGATCCTGCTCATAATTCTGCGGAAGATCCCCACCACGCTTGAGCGCTTCCGCTTCGCGATAATCGATGCCATAACGGGAACGCACGTTCTCCGTGAGAATGCGGCCGCCGAAATTCTGTTCGCGGCCGTAAATTGAACGGCCGTCAACAAAAAGATCAAGCCGCGTGGTGACATCACCAAAATCCATAAGCGCAATTGCCCGCCCCTCCAGGGAATCCCCTAGGGTCTGGGCCACAAAACCATATCCACGCTCGACCGCAGACAATCCCACGTCAACGATCATCGCTTTGAGCCCCGCAAGTTCCATCACCGCCGCATAGTCTTCAACAATCTCCTTGCGGCAGGCGGTAATGGTGATTTGGTCATCACTTCCATCCCGCGCCCCGCCGGATACCTCAAAATCCAGATTGACCTCATCCAAGGAATGTGGAATCTGCTGAGCTGCTTCGATCATGACCTGTTCTTCGATCTCGCGTTCGGCCAGGCCGGCAGGAAGATTGATGGTTCTGGTGATGACGTGCGTTTGCGGAACCGACACCACGACCTTTTTGCGGGAACTGCGCGAGTGATGCACAGCCCGGCGAACCGCATCGCTGATCAGCCGCAAATCGTTGATACGATGCTCGACGATGGCATTTTTGGGCAAAGGCTCAACACCCGCACGGTTTGCCTTAAAGCCTCTGCCAGCGGTCGACAGTTCCAGTACCTTGACGCTGGCACTGCCGATATCGATGCCGAGTGCCAGCCGCTTCGAGCTGCGAAAGATTCCCATAGGATAAGTGTACCCTGACCTTCGGCGGAGAGTGTCGTCCCTGCCAGTTTGTTAAAATTTTACCGTCCGGCACCCTCTGGAACCCGGCAACCACCTGCCCACTGCTTTATGTTGATCCGCGCCCTCTTTTGGCTATCTGCACTTGCTGCTACCGCGGCCTCCCTTGCCCTCATCATGGTAATCACCGTGATCTGGCCGGATCTCCCCCCAACGAGTGTTGTACAGGACATCCGGCTGAAGGAACCGCTTCGGGTATTCAGCGTCGACGGCAAACTCATGGGCGAATTCGGAGACGAAAGAAGAATTACCGTACGGATCGAAGACACTCCCCGGAACCTGATCAATGCGGTCCTGGCTGCCGAAGACGACCGATTTTTCAGCCATCACGGCGTTGATCCGCTCGGTGTCCTGCGGGCGCTGATCACTAACCTGAAGTCCGGACAAACCCGTCAGGGGGCAAGCACGATCACCATGCAGGTCGCGCGGAACTATTTTCTTTCTCGGGAAAAGACCTACACCCGAAAGATCAAGGAAGCGCTGCTCGCGTTCAAACTGGAGCGGGAACTCAGTAAAAACGAGATCCTTGAGCTATACCTCAATAAAATCTTTCTAGGACATCGATCGTTCGGCTTTCAGGCGGCAGCCGCTTTTTACTACAACAAACCGCTGGCTGAGCTCACTCTGGCTCAACTTGCGATGCTGGCTGGCCTGCCCAAGGCGCCGTCAAGCATCAATCCGGTAAGCAACCCAACCCGGGCGCTTGAGCGGCGCAACTATGTGCTGCGCCGCATGCAAGGGCTGAACCTGATCGACAACGCCGCATTCGAAAAGGCCTCGACAGCCCCGCTGACCGCTGACCGACATCGTCAGGAAATTGAAATTAACGCGCCATATGTCAGTGAGATGGTGCGCGAGCACATGTTTTCCCGCTACGGTCCCTTGGCATATGAATCCGGCTTTCGTGTCTACACGACCATCGACAGTCGTTATCAGACCACGGCCACGCAGGCCTTGACCCAGGGCCTGCTCGCGTACAGCGAGCGACACGGCTATCAAGGGCCATCCGGGTATATCGATCCGGCAAAAATCACTACACCCGCCGGGCGCGTTGAGGCCCTATCACAATACCGTGCTGTCGCCGGATTAATCCCGGCCATGGTTTTGCGCCCAGGCGGAGATGCTCTCGAAGTACTCACCACCGAACAGGAATTCACTTCCATCGGTTACGAAGGATGGCGATGGACGTCTCGCAGCCCATCGCAGATTCTGCATCCGGGAGACGTTGTCTATCTCTCACGCGGTGCACGCGATACGCTGCGACTGGCTCAGGTCCCTCAGGTGCAAGGCGCCCTGGTCTCGCTTAACCCTACCGACGGTTCCTTAATGGCACTGGTCGGAGGCTTCGATTTTGCGAAGAGTAAGTTCAACCGGGCAATGCAGGCGCTGCGCCAACCCGGCTCCAACATCAAACCTTTCATCTACTCTGCTGCACTCGAGAAAGGATTTACTCCTGCCAGCCTGGTCAGTGGAGCGCCAGTCGTCATTGAGGATAACGTAGGCGGCGACTGGCGACCACAAAACTACAGCAAGAAGGTTTTCGGACCTACCCGGCTGCGAGAAGCCCTCAGCACATCACTCAATCTGGTCTCGGTTCGGTTAGTCCGTGCCCTCGGTGTCGATGCGGTACGCGACCATCTTGAGAAGTTTGGCTTCGACCGCAACCGGTTGCCTGAAGGTCTATCACTTGCTCTGGGTTCGGCGACGGTCACACCGATGGAAGTGGCCAGGGCCTATAGTGTCTTTGCTAACGGTGGTTATCTTATCGAGCCCTTTTTCATCACACGGGTTGAAGATCCTTCAGGACAAATTGTTGAATACGCCAACCGGCAGATGTCCTGTTCTGGCTGCGGCACATCGGTGACCGAGTCATCAGATGATTCGCCACGCTCGCCCGACCGGCGTTTCTCACAGCAGGTCGTCTCTGCAGAAAACGCTTTTCTTCTCGACAGCATGATGCGTGAAGTCATTCGTTCCGGCACAGGTCAGGCAGCACAAAGACTGAACCGGGATGACGCCGCAGGCAAAACCGGGACAACCAATAACTATTTTGACGCCTGGTTTACAGGATACAGTGCCGATATCGTTGCCACTGTCTGGGTCGGTTTTGACCGTCCACAGGATTTGGGTCAGGGAGAGTCAGGCGCGCGGGCCGCGCTGCCCATCTGGATAGATTTCATGGAAACTGCTCTGTCCGGCAAAGCACATAACAGGCCGCGCGTTCCGGAGAACATCATCCGCTTGCGCGTCAACCGCCAGACCGGGTTACCGACCAACGAAGAAGACCCGGAGAGCTACCTAGAATTTTTTGTTGCCGGAACCCAGCCGACCACTCCCCATGCACAGTCCGTAGAGGATCCCATAGAAGGGCTTTTCTAGAGCCGGATTAACGACTTAAGGCTGGGTTGCGGGGGTGCCAGCAGATTTCTTTTTCGCGGTCTTGGTTTTCTTCTTCGCGGCCTTGGTCTTCTTGCGGATAGTTTTTCGCACCGGCGGCACTTTTTCTGGGACCTCCCACTCACCGCTACGATAGAAAGCCTTCCACCCCGTGGCCTTGCCATCTGACTCGGTCATAACGTATTGCTCGCGAGTTTTGCGGCTGTAACGGATTTGCGCAGGATTGCCTTGAGGATCTTCCGCAGGCGCGTCAGCAAGGTACCGATGCTTGGGGTCCAGTTGATCCGCCACACTTGCGACCTCCCTGACGAGAGGGGCTCGCGTCTCCCGGTTGCGGGGAAATTGGCTCGCAGCGAGAAAAATTCCAGACGCGCCGTCCCGCAGCAGGTAGAAATCATCCACTTTTTCGCAGCGCAGATCCGGCATGGGAATGGGATCCGCCTTAGGTGGCGCGGGCTCGCCGTTTCGCAGCAATTTACGTGTGTTCTTGCACCCCTCAGCCGTACAACTAAAGTACTTGCCGAACCGCCCGGTCTTCAGCTGCATCTCTGCCCCGCACTTGTCGCACTCCAACGTCGGCCCGTCGTACCCCTTTAACTTGAATTCGCCGGTTTCGATTTCAAAACCGGCACAGTCCGGGTTGTTGCCACAGATATGCAGCTTGCGCGTCTCATCAATCAGATAGGGCTCCATCGCGCTTTGACAGATGCCACAGCGACGAACGTCGACCAGCCGCCGCGCTTCGTCGTCGTCATCGGCAGCAGCATCTTCTGTCTCGTCGCCCGGAATCAGATTAAGAGTCTGCGTACATCGCTCTTTGGGGCTTAAACCATAGCCGGAGCACCCAAGAAACACACCTGTTGCCCCGGTACGGACCTGCATCTGACGTCCGCAGGTGGGGCAGGCCACATCAGTATCGGTCGGGATATTGGCTCGCATGCCGCCAACGGCCGACTTGCCCTCACCCTCCCCTTTTGCTGCTTCCAGCTGTACACAAAAATCGGAATAAAAATCATCCAGCACATCCTTCCAATTCTTGTGACCTTCTGCAATTTCATCGAGCTTCTCCTCCATGCCGGCGGTAAAGCCATAGTCCATCAGATCCTCAAAGCTCTCCCGTAATCGGTCTGTCACGATTTCGCCCACCTTTTGGGCAAAAAAGCGTCGATTGACGAGCTTGGCGTAACCACGGTCCTGGATGGTCGAGATGATGGAGGCATAGGTCGAAGGTCGTCCGATACCCCGCTTCTCCAACTCCTTGACCAGGCTGGCCTCGGTGAATCTGCCGACCGGTTTTGTAAAATTCTGGATGGGATCGAGACCATCCAGGGTCAGCCCCTGTCCCGTCGGGATATCGGGCAGCACTTTGTCCTCCTGCTTGCCCGCAGGAGGCAGTACACGGGTGTAACCGTCAAACTGAAGAATTCGCCCCCGCGCTCGCAATTCGAACTCACCGCAGCGGACCGTGATCGTGGAACTCAAGAAACGCGCATTGGTCATTTGCGAGGCAAGGAAATAGTTTCGAATCAGATCGTACAGTCGTTCCTGATCACGTTCCAACGACAATTGCTGGCCGGCGCGATTTGCGTCCGTTGGCCGAATGGCTTCATGAGCTTCCTGAGCATCCGCTTTGCTCGCATAAACGTTGGGCGAAGCCGGCAAGTACTCATCACCGTATGCCTGAGCAACAAGATTCCTTGCTGCCGATACCGCGTCCGCACTCAGATGGGTTGAGTCCGTACGCATGTAGGTAATGAAGCCGGCTTCGTAGAGGCGCTGGGCCAACGTCATTGTCTTTTTTACCGAAAAGCCAAGACGCGTGCTTGCTGCCTGCTGCAGCGTTGATGTGATGAGAGGCGGGTTCGGTCGAGACTGCGTCTTTTTGTCACTACGGTCACTGACCTGGTAAGCATTGGCCTGTAACAGGGCAACCGCAGCCTGGGCTTCCTCCTCATTGACCGGGCGAAACGCTTCGCCAGCCTGTTTGACCACCTCAAGACGCAAACTTCCCTGGGGGCCGTGAGTGTCGGCAAAGATTTCCCAGTATTCTTCTGGCACAAACGCGCGAATCTCACGCTCGCGCTCCACCAGCAGACTGACCGCCACCGATTGGACCCGTCCGGCAGACAGGCCCCGGGCAATCTTCGCCCATAACAACGGTGACAACATGAAGCCCACGACCCGATCCAGAAAACGACGAGCCTGTTGGGCCTGGACCCTATCCTCATCCAGCTTCCCTGGATGTGCAAATGCTTCCTGAACCGCTTTCTTGGTGATCTCGTTGAAGACGACCCGATGATATTGCTGGGAGTCCGAGCCGATCACCTCTTTAAGATGCCAGGCGATGGCTTCGCCCTCGCGATCAAGGTCAGTGGCGAGATAAATGGCATCACTTTCAGCAGCCAGCTTCTGAAGTTCGTTTACGACCTTGACCTTGTCGGGCAAGACCTGGTAATTCGCCTCCCATCCCTTCTCAGGATTGATGCCCATATTGAGGACCAGATCTCTGCGGGCCTTCTGCTTTCGGTACCGTGCCTTCTGGGCAGGCGACATTTTGCGGGTCTTGGCCGCTTGCTCAGCACGCTTCTTGGGATCCACTTTCTTTTTTGACCCGCTCACGGGCAAATCACGAACGTGGCCAACACTCGATCGGACCACATACTCCTTCCCAAGGTATTGGTTAATGGTCTTGGCCTTGGCCGGAGACTCAACGATAACCAATGATTTACCCATAACGCTCCACGAATCTTCCCAAAAACTGCTTTGCCTGAGCAGTGAAATCGGTTAACTCTGCTTCAGACTCAGCGTAAGCGGATGTAGCCGCCGGCGCAGGTTTTCACCAGTCCTTGCAGTTCCACCCTTATCAGCATGGCCGAAATTTTCGCAATCGTCAAACCAGAGCGTTGGGCTATCTCGTTGATCGGCGTGGGAGCAAAGTCGACAAAATCCAGAATGCCGCCATCCCTGGCCGGCTTGTCGACCTGAGGGTCGTGGCCTGTTTTCTCGACTTTTGCGAGGCAAAGCGCCTCCAGAATCTGGCTCGGCGTCTCGACCAGACAAGCGCCATCTCGAATCAGTTGGTGTGGGCCGCGTGACAACGGAGAATTGACCGAACCCGGCAGTGCAAACACCTCTCGGCCCTGGTCCGCAGCAAATCCTGCCGTGATCAAACTGCCGCTGCCAAGGCCTGCCTCGACAATCAGAGTGCCAAGACTCAGACCGCTGATGAGCCGGTTTCTCTGCGGAAAGTGATGCCGGCGAACACCCGTGCCCGGCGGAAATTCGGAAAGCATCAGGCCCGATTCTTTAATCTCACGGGCCAAGTTACGGTGGCAGCGCGGATAAACCATATCAAGTCCTGTGGCGCAAACTGCGATGGTGGAGCCAGCGGTATCCAAGGCGCCCCGGTGAGCGACACTATCGATGCCCAGCGCCAAGCCGCTGACCACAGTGACTCGGTGATCGCCAATCGCACCTGCGAAGCGCATCGCGCTCTCGCAGCCGACCGGTGTGGGGTTGCGGCTCCCCACAACCGCGATGGCAGGCTGGCCCAGCAGAGCAAGTTCGCCCTCGCAATAAATGACTGTCGGGGGGTTGGGAATTTCCCGCAATAATCGTGAGAAGCGCGGATCAGAAAAGCCGAGCACTGAACGACCGGGAGCCGAAAGCCACTCGATATCCCGTCGCATTTCATCGTGCCTGACAAAACTGTCTAGAGTCTGCTGCGGGGCCAACGACTGCCTGTTGGACCCCATAGCCGATACATCTGCCCTAAGGGCATCAATTGGATCAGGGAACACGGAAAGAACCGCTTGTTTGACCGAATCAGGAACGGCGGCTCGCCCGACGCTTAGCCAGGCAACACTTCTTTCATCCATGACCGACCCTCCCTGGTTCAGTCAGATGGGCTCATCGGGAATTCAGTATGCTGCGGCGATCCCTGCCGGACTCAGATCCCGATGATGGGTAAATTCAGGTGTCGGGGCTCACCACCCGGTCACCGACCTGTACGGCGCGTTCAGCGCTTCTAACCAGGGCGTAACTGACCCGGTCGAATACGCGAATCACCAACAATTCACCCGCGTGACCTTCCGGCAGACGCAACAACTCTCCCGACCTCCCCAAGAGTTCCCGTTGGCTGGGCAGACGTTCGTCACAACGCAGCATCCGAACATAGACCGCTTCTTTTGCGTCCGTAATCCGGCAGTTATCTCCCGGGCGGGCGGGAGACACGATTTTTGACGTCAGCAGGATGGTCTGCTCTGGGTATCTTGTTGACAGAAGATGTCCTGGTCGTATCCCGTCCTGACTGCCCACCGAAATCGCCACAAGGGAATAACCCCCGGCACCACTTGCGATCCCAAATGTGCTCAAGACATAGGCATCGAACGGAAGTTCAGCCGGGGCAGGATAGAGGTACGCATTGCGCGACGGCGCTTTGTACGCGATCAGATGATCGCCGGGAACNGCCTCCTCGGCACTNCGGATCATCGTCAACGCNGCAATCTCGCCNGGTGAATCCAGTCTCGCAACGCCCACAACNTGCGCCATTGTGGCGAGATATTCACCGCTGACCGGATGTGTCAGCGTGTCCCCTTCCCGAAACACAGTGTAAAGACCGCTCTTTGAAACTGGCAGATCCTGAGCCAGAAACGGACTGAACTGTCCCAAAAGCACGTTGCCCTCGGGACCGGTGATCACCCGGCCCGTCAGCATCCCACTGACTTCATCCATCAACAGGGGGTCGCCGAGAAAAGGTGCCAGCACATCGGGCGTCAGAACCGGGATTGACTCGGTAAGCGCGGTTTCCCGGATTTCTGGGCTGAGCACGCTGACGGGCAGCACCCGATAGTCCGGAAGGGATTGTTCGTCTAGCGCCGATCCAAGATCCTGCGCCTGGGCCGCGCTCCAACCCAAAAATGCCGTCAGGCATAATGCGCTCACCCTGAGCACAAAAATCCCGAACGACTTAACAGGCTTTGGCGCCAGACTGATCAGTTTTCTTGTCGGTTTAGCCTGCATAGCCCGTATAGCCTCGATGGCCACACGTTTTTCAACTGCAATTCGGATAAAATTGAGCAACATGGAGCCTTTCTCAAAGTGAACCCGCATTAGTGTAGACAACACGACGGGTATATCCAAGAGAACCACGTCACAAACCCAAAATCCCCGCAAATCTATGGCATTGCTCGATATTCTGGTCTATCCGGACCCCCGACTTCGGAATAAGGCGTTGCCGGTTGAGGTCGTTGACGCCACCCTTCGCAAGCTTGTCGAAGACATGGCGGAGACGATGTACGCAGCGCCAGGCATTGGTCTTGCCGCTACCCAGGTAAACGTCGCGAAACGGATTGTAGTGATCGATACTTCTGAACGCCAGGATCGGCTCCAGGTATTCATCAACCCTGTGCTGACCGGTATGGGCGAGTTGGTTGAAACAGAGGAAGGCTGCTTGTCCGTCCCGGGCGTGGTCGTGCCTGTCAAACGACACTCCGAGGTGCACATTTCCGCTTTAGACAAAAACGGCGAACCCTTTGAACTGCATGCATCAGATCTTCTTGCAATCTGTATTCAGCACGAAGTTGATCATCTGGACGGAAAGGTCTTTGTCGATTATCTCTCCCAACTTAAACGTGACCGTATCCGAAAACAGTTACTGCGCGAGGGGCGCAGTTCAGGCAAATCTTTCGATAAACGTAAAGAGCCTGTCACTACAAGTTAGGTGACGTGACCCTGCGCGCAGTCTTTGCCGGGACTCCAGATTTTGCAGTACCCGCTCTTGAGGCTTTGCTGAATTCAGGGGCAGAGGTCATGGCGGTCTACTGCCAGCCTGACCGCCCTGCCGGACGCGGACGTAAATTGCGACCCTGTGCCGTCAAAGCCAAAGCGATAGAGCATGCTATCCCTGTCAGACAGCCGGCTGATCTCGAACAGGAGGCGGCCTACCTCGAAGAGACGAACGTCGACCTCGCTATCGTCGCCGCTTATGGCTTACTGCTTCCTGAGAGAATGCTGCGGGCGCCAAGACTCGGCTGCATCAATGTCCATGCCTCTTTACTGCCTCGCTGGCGAGGCGCTGCCCCGATCCAGCGTGCCATCGAGGCCGGTGATGCGAAAACCGGTATCACGCTCATGAAGATGGATACCGGCCTTGATACCGGTCCCATCATCCAGACTCGGGAGATACCGATACAGGATGCACAGCACAGTCAGTCACTGCATGATCAGCTCTCGACCCTGGGCGGGAAGATGGTGCTCGAGTTTCTCGAAAACCTCGGCACCGAAAAAATCCGCACGACACCGCAGCCGGGGACAGGAGTCACCTATGCCCGGCAATTGACTCGGGAAGAGGCCTGGCTGGACTGGCGACGCCCCGCCGAGGTGCTCGCGCGACAAATTCGCGCCTTCAATCCCTGGCCGCTGGCACGCACCACCCTGGACGGTATCGACTACCGGATTCACCAGGCGAGATCGCAACCAGGCGATACCACTGCCACGCCTGGGACGATCACGGTCACCGACGGGGGCGCTCTTCATGTTCAGACGGGAGAGGGGACTCTGGAGGTGCTGACGCTGCAGCGACCCGGAGGCAAGGCATTAGAGACGAGCGCCTTTCTCAACGGCCACCCCATCCGCTCGGGTTCGGTGTTCACCTTGCCGATAAATAGGCATGCCCAGCGCTGAGGTCTGCGCTGCGGCGGCCCGTATCGCTCATGACGTCACTCACCACGGCCGTTCACTCGAAGTGGCAGCCAACGTGCACCTACCCGATGAACTCCGCCGAAAGAGTGAAACGCGTGAAATCGCATGGGGAGCCATCCGATGGTGGTTTCATTACGACAGGCTGCTATCGAATCAATTACTTCACCGCCCTCTGCGTAAGCGCGACCGGATACTGCACTCACTGATGATCTGTGGGCTGTACCAACTTGATCACCTAAACGAGCCTGACTATGCGGTAACTTCCGGGACGGTAGATGCCGCGGCCCTGCTTGGGGCCGCCAAGGCCAAAGGTCTTGTCAATGCCGTATTGCGCGCTCGCCTCCGTGATCCGGGCAACCGCGCCGACGATGCAGATCCGGCAACCCCTACCCCATCGTGGCTTGCCGAACTTATTCGACAGGATTGGCCTGAGGATTGGCGTGCTGTGCTGTCGGCCTTTAATCAAAAACCGCCGATGAGCTTGCGGGTCAACACCCGACAATGCTCACGCGACGATTACCTGCGTCTTTTGGACAGTCATGGTGTCAGGGCAAGTGCCTGCCCCTTGAGCCCATGGGGGGTCACCCTTGAAACACCGGTCAATGTCCAAGATCTCCTTGGATTCGAAAACGGGATGGTGTCGGTTCAGGACACGGCGGCCCAGATGACCCCTCTGCTTTGCGCACCGGCTGATGGAGCACACGTATTGGACGCCTGCGCAGCACCTGGCGGCAAGACCACCCACCTGCTGGAACATTTCCCTGACCTCGGCTCGCTCACTGCCTTGGATCTGCCCGCACGCTGCCAGGCAATTGAGCAGAACCTGACCCGCCTGGGGTTGTCCGCAAAAATAGTGCCGAGCGATCTTCTCGACATCGATACCTGGTGGGAAAAAGTGCCTTTTGATCTTATCTTGCTGGACGCCCCTTGCAGCGGTACTGGCGTCATCCGAAGGCATCCGGATATCAGGCATCACCGACAGCCTCGCGATATCGCACGTTACGCCGAGCGGCAAAAAAAGATGCTGCGCCAATTGTGGAACTTGCTGGCCCCGGGCGGGGAATTGGTTTACGTCACCTGCTCCCTATTGCGACAGGAAAATGATGAAGTGGTACGTGACCTTTGTGCGGGCCATGCTGATGCTCAACTCCGCGATCTGGACTTGCCTGGCGCAATCCAAACCGATTGCGGGATCCAATTTCTGCCGGATAGCGCCAAAGATGGGTTGTATTACGCGTCTCTTTACAAAGAAGGATGAGGCATTCCTGCCCAAGAGACTATAATTTCGCCGTCGGGCTCCGCCTCATGCACGATCTTCTATACAGCCTCATGCCCAAGTTGCGCCGCATTTTTATCGCGGCGCTCGGCCTCGGTATGCTGTGGCTTCCTGCGACACCAGCGCTCGCGGATTTCTCCATAGTCGCGGGGAAGTCTGTGCTGAGTGGCAACACCGTCAATACCTCAGCCAAACTGCACCTGGCGATCAGCGGAGAACCCGAAGTTGCCCTTTCCAAGGGCATTGGCTTAACGCTGGTCATCAAATCCCATCTCTATCGGGCCAGTCTTGCCTCTTGGTATTTCAAGATCGGTGAGTGGGAGGATAGGCTGTCGCTCGAGCATCACAGCCTCTCCAATCGCTATACCCTCACTAACCTGAACACCCACATTACACAGGACTTCGCCACCCTGGCAGAGACACTCGACTTCCTGGAGCGGTACACCAAAGCGGTCACGCTGCCAAGCGGCGTCAGTACGAGCGATGCGCTGCAGATGCGCCTGCAGGTCTCACTCAGTCGAAGCGACTTGCCCGGGCCCTTAAAGCTGGTGGCACTGGTGCTGAAAGATTGGCGGCTGGCCAGCGACTGGGAACGCTGGAAGGTCACCATTCCGTGAAAACCACCCGGGGTTTTGGCCTCACCCTGGTCTTGTCTTTGCTGCTTCTGGGGGCATCTGTTTTCCTCAGTCAAAGCGCTCAGGACGGGGATCTTTTCGGTGACTACTACACCGCACTGATCATCCTGAATGCAGTCGGAATCGCGATTCTTGCGCTGCTCACCTTTATCCAGGTCCGAAGACTGTTCAGCGCCTTTCGCGCCAGAACCCTTGGCTCGCGACTGACCCTGCGCTTTATTGCGACCTTCGCCGTCCTGACCCTGGTGCCGCTGGCGATGGTCTACTACTTTTCAGTTCAGTTTCTGAGCCGGAGTATTGATTCCTGGTTTGATGTGCGGATCGAAAAGGCACTCGATGACGCGCTGCTGCTCGGGCGCAGCACGCTCGAGGCAACCAAACTCGAAGTGATTCGCCAGGCGCGCATTGCCGGTCGCCGGATCGAGCTCACTACCTCTTCCGTCCAGCTCTACAGCCTGCTCGATAGAATCAGGGAGGCCGGCGGATTCGACGAGATGAGCCTGCATTCGAGCACGGGCCGCATCCTTGCTTCCAGCAGCAACTTGTCAATCTCGCTGGTGCCGGATGCCCCCGGGGAGCAGGTCCTTGGCAAAGTCAGGCGAGACGGCCTTTATGCGGAATTCGAGCCGACGGATGACAGAGGGCTGAGACTTCGTGTGGCGGTCCCCGTCTCAGGGCTGAGCGTGAGTTCTCCCTCCCGGGTCCTGCAGATCCTGTACCCACTGCCCTTGCGGTATTCGCGGCTTGGAGAAAGTGTGGAATCAGCATCCTCGGAATACGACAGGCTGAAGTATCTGCGCGGGCCACTTACCTTGAGTTTTGTTTTGAGTCTGACGCTCATCACCCTCATGACCCTCCTGATGGCACTATGGGCATCGATCTACCTGGCGCAAAGAATGCTGGCGCCGCTGCGTGACCTGGCCGAGGGCACCCAGGCTGTTTCCCGGGGGAACTACGACAAAATACTGCCGGTCGACAGCGCCGACGAATTGGGTGTATTGGTGGACTCCTTTAACCGCATGACCCAAGAGATCAGCAGGGCCCAGCAAAACGCGTTGGAGAGCCAGCGTCGGGCAGAATCAGAGCACGCCTATCTTGATACCGTGCTGACACACCTTTCCGCCGGGGTACTTTCCTTCAACGGGGTTCAGCAGTTGAGAACCTGCAATACCGCTGCGACCCGGATTCTAGGCAGTGATCTCACCACGTTTATTGGGCAGCCGATCAATCAACTGGCAGCCGTGCTGCCAGGCGCAAATGCCTTATTCGAGGCAATCCAGCAGGGCATGGAGAAACGGATCCCCGAGTGGCAAAGGGAAGTCAGTATCAGTGGCAATGAAGGCCGACAAATCCTGATTCTCAGCGGCACCCGGGTCGAGAGTGATGAACTCGACACAGGACATGTCGTGGTCTTTGAAGACGCAACGGAACTGCTTAAGGCGCAACGCGATGCCGCCTGGGGAGAGGTAGCGCGGCGACTCGCCCATGAAATCAAGAACCCGCTGACGCCGATTCAGCTGTCCGCTGAACGGATCCGCAACAAATACCTGTCTACGCTCGATGCCGAGCAGCGCGAGATTCTGGACCGCTCCACTCGAACTATCGTACAGCAGGTCGAAGCCATGAAAACGATGGTGAATGCGTTCTCAGAATACGCCCGCCCCGCCCCCCTGCAACGAATCCCCACAGACCTGAATCAGCTCATTGCTGACACGGTTGAACTTTTCCGTTCGGGCAAAACTGCCGTGACACTGCAAGTGGAGCCGGATTCGAATCTTGAACCCATCGAGATAGATCCAAACAGTTTTCGGCAGGTGCTGAACAACTTGATCATCAATGCCCAGGATGCGCTGGCAGGCAATACGGGAACTGTGATCATCCGAACCGAATACGACAGCGGAACCGATACGGCCACCCTGACAGTACAGGACGACGGGCCCGGTTTCGACGCGGACCAAATCGATCGCATTTTCGAACCCTATGTCAGTTCAAAAGAAAAAGGGACGGGACTTGGGCTCGCGATTTGCCGGCGCATCATTGAAGAACACGGCGGCACCATTCGTGCGAGTAACGCACAGTCAGCCGGCGCGGCCGTTATAATTTCGCTACCGCTGCGTCGGCGATGATCGATTCTGCTTTACTCCCTTTCGCCCCATGACTACCTACTCAGTTCTGGTTGTTGACGACGAACCTGATATTCGGCAAGTCGTTAGCGATATTCTCCAAGACGAAGGGTATGAGGTAACGGTCGCCGCCAACGCAGCCGAAGCGCGAACCCGGTATGCCGGTGACACGCCCGATCTGGTGCTTCTCGACATCTGGATGCCGGATACTGACGGCATCGCTCTGTTGCGAGAATGGCGGGACGATCAGACCACAACCCATCCTCCCGTGATCATGATCTCAGGGCACGGGACAGTGGAGACGGCAGTCGAAGCGATTCGGATTGGCGCTTACGACTTTCTGGAAAAGCCCCTGTCCACGGCCAAGCTTCTCATTACCGTCGAACGGGCACTTGAGACAGTTGCCTTACAAACCGAGAACCTGACGCTGAAAACCCGGCTGTCACCGGCAGCGGGCTTCGTGGGTCACAGCGAAGCCGTAGAAGACCTGCGTAACCTGATCAACCGGATCGCAGCCACCGACCAGCCGGTGATGATCCGCGGGGAGGCGGGCTGCGGCAAAGGCGTTGCGGCAAGATCTGTGCATCAGGCTGGTGGTTCCGCCTCCGGGCCATTTGTCGAAGTCAATCTTGGCGCACTGCCCCCTGAAAGTATTGCACTAGAACTTTTTGGCGCAGAAAAAGAGGGTGTGGTCACGCCAGGACAGCTAGAACAGGCGGAGGGCGGCACTCTCGTGCTGGATGAGGTGGGTGATCTTGATATGGACACCCAGGCTAAGTTGCTCGGCGCATTGGAAGCCGGTCGATTTTTCCGCGTGGGCGGCAGCACGCCGCTGGAGCCGACATTCCGTATTGTGGCTACGTCGAACCAGGATCTGGAGCAGAAACTTGCCGACAAGCGTTTTCGGGAAGATCTTTTTTATCGGCTGAGTGCAGTCACCATTCAGATACCTCC
>NZKZ01000006.1 GCA_002694065.1 Acidiferrobacter sp. | reverse complement strand
GCGGTAACAATGATCGGCATCACAAGCAAAATACCTGCAAATAGTCGCGTTGCGGTTTTTAGCGATCGCTTCATGAGATGTCAACTGACCACTTGGATCCAGTTGTGAGGATCGGGCCTTTCTCCATACTGGATTCCGAGGAGTTCTTCTCGAAGCCGCTCCGCAAGAGAACCGCTAGCAGCAGGCGCTGCAGAAATTTCTTTTCCTAGGTGCGAAATCGATGCGACAGAAGCAATGACTGCTGCGGTTCCAGCACCGAAGATCTCAAGCAGGGACCCCTCCTCAGAAGCCTTGGCGAGCTCCATCATTGAGACGCGCCGGGTTGTGGCTTTTATGCCCCAGTCTTCGAGTAATCTAAGCGCGCTCTCACGCGTTACACCCGGAAGGATGGTTCCCGAGAGTTCTGGGGTGACGACTTCATCACCAATCCTGAAAAAAATGTTCATCTGACCCGCCTCTTCGGCGAATGCGTGCTCCTGGGCGTCGAGCCACAGAATCTGATCAAAGCCTTCCTCAGCCGCAGAAGCCATTGGCCAGAGTGTGGGGGCATAGTTTCCCGACGTCTTTGCAGCGCCGGTGCCACCCGAAGCAGCGCGCGTAAACCGGCTTTCGGCCTTCAGTCGTAATGCCCGACTGCGTGAGGAGAAATACGGCGCAACCGGCGCCGTAGTGATCACCAATTTGTAGCTCCGTGCTGGTCGAACTGCCAGATGCCCTTCACTTGCGAAAACCATAGGTCTCACGTACAACGCGTGTTCGCGCTCCTTGGGTACCCATGCCGCATCGGTGGCGACCAATTGTCGTATGCACTCTATGAACTCCTCGGCAGGGAGGGTGGGAATGCAAAGGCGCTCGCTCGACGCTTCAAGCCTCGCGGCGTTCCTATCGGGCCGAAATAGCCTGATGACGCCATCGTGGGATCCCCGGTACGCTTTAAGACCCTCAAAAACGCTCTGGCCGTAATGGATACCCAAGGCCGAGGGCTCAACGGATATGGGTTCTCGCGGAGTGATCGCTGCCCTGCCCCATTCGCCATGCGCCCAATCTCGAACCAGCATATGATCAGAGAATACGTTGCCGAATCCGAGCTCCTGATCCTGGGTCGCGCCAAGGCCTGAGGCATTAATTAGTGTTCGGTCTATCTGCATGATTCTGGTTGTATGCGTCTACCGATGACGGCCGGACCATAATACAAGGAATAAGTTTTCAGGCACTCAGTCGCCGGCAAGAGACTCATTGATTATCGAGATTAATTGCGTGACTTGCTCTTCCGAGAGCGCATCACCCGCCGAGAACAATACTTCGCCCTTACGGCCGACAAGAAGGACATGGTAACTATTGTCGATTAATCCCCACTTACTCACCAGCTCGCCTTGAAGATCCCGCAGATAGAGCGTGTCGGGATATTTCTCTTGTTTTCCCTTCAGGAGGATGTCAATCGCAAAGTTGGGCTTCCAGGTCGCCGCCATATTGATCACGGCAACCGACCGAACTCTCTCTGGATCGAAGTCTTGCTGCGACAGTGCGTCCTCGACGTGCGTGTTAACCTTGACCTCGTCAGGGTCGACATACATCAGAATGTGGAGCCTCTCTTTCAAGGAGTCGCTGTGCCAGGGGCTTCCATCAAGTTTCCCCCCGCTGTCTTTTTCGAGCAGGACTGGCGGGAGCGGCTGACCCAATCTGATCTCAGCTCCTGCGGGTGACCAAAGAGCCACGGCCAGGAACGTAACGGCCAGGTAAAGAAAACTCGGCCCCATCAGTCGAAACTCTCTCATAATGAACTCCTGCGGCTACGCTGCATTCTTGCACATTTGCGCACGCACACGGGGTTGGCCTGCTGAGCCCATGCTTGAGGGTATACGGTTCGATAAGGCTCTTCCAGCAGGATCTCTTCTAGTGGACGGTGACGAATGTTGTGCGTCAAACCCTGGTCCACCCCGGCCTTGGAATACATGCGGCGCTCGTCTTCGGATCCTTCAATCCAGCAACACGCTGAGACGACACCTGTCGCGACGATATAGGGACGGTTTTGAATCTCCGACTTGCACCGGATTGTAGAGCGGTGTTCGTGTTGATCTTGGGGAGCTGCCGGTTCCGCCTTCTCCGTGTCAGTCCTAAGCGCGTCAATGAGTTTGGGATTAGCTGGATTTAGCTCCTGCAAACTCCCATCAGGTAACTGGTAAGTAAAGCCGTTTTTCTCGCCAAACCGAATGGTGTCAATCACCCGGAACTTTGAGAACCCCATTTCACGACTCATGGTTAGAGCGTCGGCAAGCTGGTGTTCATTGTGTTGAAACGGGATGAAATGCCACTCCCCGATCGCTCCAGTTTCGAGATAGGTCTTTGCATTCCGCATAATCTTGCCGAACCGGGTGTTCACCCTGTAAAGGTGGTTAGTATCTTCAAGGCCGTCGATATGAAACTCGACCAAGGATTCCGTGCCTGCGAACAGTTCTCCTAGACGTTTCCACCAGGCCTCGCTACGCAAGCCCCCGTTCGACGAGAGGATAACTTTGATTCCAAAACCGACGAAGTAGTCGCAGATTTCCAGACATTCCCGTGCCGCCGGGGGATCACCCAGGCCGCCACAGAGGTCGATCTCGCTGATCCTAGAGCAAAGGTCGGGGGTGAAATTTCGCTTAATCAGGTCGAGGTCGAGTTCGATATTGCGAACTTTAGTCATGTCCGGCAGACATCGATCCATTTCCTTGGTGCGTCCGCACATCGGGCAGGCGGCATTGCACTTGTCGGTGAGTTCCAGATGAAACTTCATTGTCCGTTGGGTATCAAAAATAGAATCAGAACGGTTCATTGCATTGCCAGGTCAAACGGTCTTCATACCTTCAAATACATAAAATAACGGCCGGGCTCCACAGTCGTGGGAACCGATAACGGGCGCCAGTTTTTTCGATCAAAAACTTGATCAGAAATAACGACCGCTCCGTCACAAAGCAGTGCGTCGAGATCAGTAGAGATAGCGCGTGCCAACTCGAGATCTCGCTCTTTTACCCCAGATCCGATATCACAGTGTGCGAGGACCGCGCTTGCCTCGAGTTGACCTTTCTTTTGGGCCAAAGTTGTGGTGAAGTCACCTTCGATCAGAAATTCGTCTGAGGGGGTGCATGCGGGGTGCGCTGCCGGATTTCGCTCGAATACGAAGATCTCTCTGTCCGGCGCGAGTTCGCGTAGGTGATCGTAAGTGCGCCCGTTTCCCAGCCCCAACTCAAGAAATGAACCGGGAAGCGCCCCAACCTTCTCGGTGGCTGCAGCGAGACACGCTCTTTGCGCCTCCAGACGACGAATCATGCTGTCGAGCCTGCTCAATGCTGTGGACCGAGGTGATCAGGGACGGAGGCTTCAGACAAGGCTAAGGCCGATGAAGGTGTAGAGGCGGGTTTCTGCAGGTTTGTTGTTAATTGGTCGGGGCGAGAGGATTTGAACCTCCGACCACCGCAACCCCATTGCGGTGCGCTACCAGGCTGCGCTACGCCCCGAACGTTGGTAATTGTAAGGCACTACGCTTTCAGGAGTTGCGCAATCTCTTCTAATTCCACCACCAGATCATCAACATCCTGGTCGCTGAGACGGCTGTTCGACCCTGCCCCATCAGTTGTTTCGGCACTGGCCGCACTGAGCTGATTGCATGCGCCACTGATCGTATAGCCTTCGATATAAAGGAGCTTTCGGATAGTACGGATAAGTTCAACTTCGTGGCGTTGGTAATAGCGCCGGTTGCCTCTTCGTTTGACTGGCTGGAGTTGGGGAAATTCCTGCTCCCAATACCGAAGAACATGGGGTTTCACTGAACAAAGTTGACCCACTTCCCCTATCGTGAAATATCGCTTTCCGGGTATCGGCGGCAGGTCTTCAGCGCCGGGGTCGAGCATGGTCACGATAACAACTGCTCCCCAGATGCCGCGGACTCAATGTAGTCGGTGTTGGCTCCAACCTGGTCTTTGACTTTCTGACTTGCACGGTAGGTGACGACCCTCCGGGCGCAAACGGGAACCGCTTCACCGGTCTTCGGGTTACGACCCGGCCGGCTATTTTTTTCACGGATGGAAAAACCACCGAAGCCAGACAGTTTGACCGTTTCTCCAGATTCGAGGGCTTGGCGAATCTTTTCGAAGAACAGCTCTACGAACTCTTTTGCCTCACGTTTGTTGAGACCGAGCTCATCGAACAAGGTGTTGGCTAAGTCAGCTTTGGTGATCGTATTGCCCATCTTTCTCTTTTGGTATCCGTCTGACAGTGTGTCGCCACTGCTCCCTTCGTTTTTTGCCGCATTGGCTTAATTCGTTTTGGCAGATCCCCGTACTACCTGGATCTAAGCACGGCACCGATCTGGTCGCTGAGTCTCGTCAAGACTGCGTCGATAAGATGGTCAGCCTCCTCATCTGTAAGATTGCGGGAATTCGACTGTAAGGTCAAGCGGAATGTGAGGGATTTTTTCCCGCTCTCAATCCCGACGTCGGTATAGAGGTCGATCAGTTCCAGTTGCACCAAAAGGTCGCCCGCCGCACTTTCAATAATCGCAGCCGCGTCGGCAGACACGGTTTCTTCGGGAATCACTATGGAAATGTCTCTAGCGACCATCGGAAACCGTGATACGGTGTTAAATCTGGGGGNCTCAGTCGTTTCAATTTTGGCCCAATCCAGCTCGAACCCAAAGACAGGGACGANGANTTNTACTTCCTCAAGCAAGTCCGGGGATATACGTCCCACTCGCCCAATCTCCTTCCCTTCTACTCGAATCTGGGCGCATTGCCCCGCCTGATATGCCTGGTCGGCTATCGGAAGGAACTCGGCACTGACTCCCTGACGGGTCAGCCGAAGGATCCGTTCGACATGCCCCTTAACATCAAAGAAATCGACAGGTCTAATCTGCTGGTCCCAGGTGTGTTCGTAGGCGCCACCCGCGAGCAGACCCGCCAGGCGTTGGCGTTCTTCGGTGGACTTTTGCTTCTTTCGGTAAGTGCGGCCTACCTCAAAGAGCCTCACGTCCTTGATCTGACGCCGGTTGTTAGTCGCCAGTGCGGTCAGCAATCCTGGGAGTAGCGACACACGCATCTGGGCCATGTGAACCGAGATAGGGTTTTTGAGCGTGATTGGTGATCCGTAATCGGGGAAATGTTTCTGCAGGTCCGGCGAAACGAAACTGTATGTGATGGCCTCACGGTATCCGAGATCCACCAGGAGATCCTTCGCACGCTCGACAGGGAGTGTTTTTTCGGGAGCCAGCCCATGACCCGCTGCCACTTTCGGTCGATTGACGGGCAACTGGTCATACCCGACCACTCTCGCGACTTCTTCCACAAGATCGTGTTCCGCTGCCACATCAAATCGATAGGTCGGCGCCTTTACCCGCCAGCCAGACTGAGTGGGCTCGCATTTCATTCCTAGAGATTCAAAAACGCCCAGCACCTTCTTTTTTGAGAGACGTTCCCCCAGCATTCGCGAGAGTCGCGCGGAGCGCAATGGCACCCAAGTGCGCCTCGGAAGAAGTGCCTTTTCGGATGACTCGATTCGGGGGCCGCAGCGTCCTCCGCAGATCTGAGTGACTAGCGCGCTGGCACGATCAATAGCCTTTGCTGGCAGGGTGAAGTCGACACCCCGTTCAAAGCGATGTGACGCATCGGTGTTAAGACCATACCTCCGAGCGGTGCGCGCCACTCCGTCTGGATCAAAAAATGCGGCTTCTAGAAAGATTGTGCGCGTCTTCGGATGAATCATCGTGCTCGCGCCGCCCTTGATTCCTGCTAACGCGACGGGCCCATTCTCATCAGTGATGAGCAGAGATTCAATGTCCAGTGTGAGTCGCTCACCGTCAAGAAGTTTGATCTTTTCCTTCGAGTTCGCTGGCCGGACCAGAATATTGCCTTTGAGACGGTCTCCGTCGAAGGCATGCATAGGTTGTCCCAGTTCAAGCATGATGTAGTTGCTGATGTCCACCAGCGCATCAATGCTGCGCAAGCCTGCGCGGGTAACTCGCTCTCGGATACGGTCCGGCGTGCGCGCACCCGGTCGGATATCTGTGATCGATCGCCCTACATATCGGGCACAGCGGCCGTCGCCATCCAGCGAAATCGACCTTGTTTCGGATCCGGTGGTTCGCACGCGGGGTAGTTTCGGTTCTTTCAGCCGTCCGCCTGTTAAAGCGGCCACCTCTCGGGCCACGCCCAGGATGCTGAGGCAATCTCCACGATTCGGTGTGAGTTCTACCTCAAGGAGTCGATCCGGTAGTTGTAGATGGTCATTTAACTGGCTACCTGGACCCAGCTCTGGGTCCAAGAGAAGCAAGCCCTGTGATTGCTCTTCGAGACCTAATTCCGCTGCAGAGCAAAGCATGCCGCTTGATGGCTCGCCACGAATCACGGCCTCGCCAATTTTTTGTCCGGCCGGAAGCTCTGACCCAATCCTTGCAAAGGGCGCAACGACGCCGAGTGCAGCATTCGGTGCGCCACAAACCACTCGAACCGGCTTTGCATCCCCGGTATCGACATCACAGAGGGTTAGGTCAGTGGCGCCGGGGTGCGGTGAGATCCGGACGATATGCCCCGCAACGACTTTCTTCGGCAATGCCTTGATCTCTTCAACAACCCCGGTCTCAAGCCCGGCAGCCGTTAGCAACGCAGGCAAAGAATTAAAGTCGAGGTCAAATTCAACCCACTCTCGAAGCCAGTTTTCGCTGATGATCATGTTAAGCGTGACCTAGGCGAACTGCCGAAGGAACGGAACTTCGTTCTCAAAAAATAGGCGCAGGTCGTCGACCCCGTAACGCAGCATCGCCAGGCGCTCAATCCCAAGCCCGAATGCGTATCCAGTGTAGGCTTCGTTGTCTATGCCAACTTGCCGAAAGACCTCTGTATGAACCATGCCGCAACCGAGTACCTCTATCCAGCCACTGTGGCTACAAATACGGCACCCTTTTCCTCCGCAGAAAACACACCCCATATCGACTTCCGCTGACGGTTCGGTGAATGGAAAAAAGGACGGGCGGAATCGGACCGGGAGATCTTGCTCAAAAAATTCTTCGAGGAAAAACACGAGCACGCCTTTGAGATCTGCGAAAGAAACGTCTGAATCCACCATCAGGCCCTCCACCTGGTGAAACATCGGAGTATGGGTTACATCAGAATCGCATCGATAAACCCGCCCGGGGGCAATAACTGCGACGGGAGGCGTATTGTTCTCCAGATAACGGATTTGCACGGGGGACGTGTGCGTGCGCAATACGGTTTCATCAGAAACATAAAACGTGTCGTGCATGGCGCGGGCGGGATGGTTCTTTGGAATGTTCAGCGCCTCGAAATTATGGAAGTCGTCCTCTATTTCAGGGCCATGGGCCACATCAAAGCCAGCCCGCGTGAAAATCTGTTCGATTCTGCGCAGGGTTCTGGTGACAGGATGCAATGATCCGCTATGCCCTGCCCGGCCCGGAAGAGTGACATCGATCTGCTCGGCTTTGACAGCCGCCTCTCGCTCGGCGGCCAGCACAGCGCTTGCTCTTTCAGACAAAGCTCCGGTCAGTTGATCACGAACCCGATTGACGGCCGCCCCGAAAGTCTTGCGCTCCTCGGGGGGTTGAGTCCCAATCAGTTTTAATTGGGCGGTTACCGCGCCTTGGCGCCCGAGCAAGGAAACACGCAATTGTTCGACAGCCGCGGAATCCTTTGCCGTTGCGATATCCGAGAGCGCTTGACTCAAGAGGCGGTCAAGTTCGACTGTAGAGTTGGAAGTCATAAAAGAACTGATTAAATAAAAAAAGGGAAAGGTGTTTTGCCTTTCCCTGATTCTACGCCTCGTACCGAGGCAGGTTCCAATAAGGTACGCGTCAGGCTGCGAGTGCGGCTTTTGCCCTTTCGGCCAGCGCGGCAAATGCGGCCTCGTCGTTTACTGCCATATCCGCCAGCACCTTCCGATCCAGTTCGATATTCGCCCGATTCAACCCATCGATGAGGCGGCTATAGCTCAGCTCATGTACCCTGGCAGCGGCATTGATCCGTACGATCCACAGAGTCCGGAACTGACGCTTACGCTGACGACGGTCGCGATAGGCATATTGGTCAGCCTTCATAACGGCTTGGTTGGCAACCCGGAAGACGTTTTTGCGGGCTCCGCGATAGCCCTTGGCGCGTGAGAGCACTTTGTTGTGTCTGGCTCTCGCGGTTACTCCTCGTTTTACTCTAGGCATGATCTTCTCTGTTTACTCCCCCTGTTTACGACGGGGGTGATTGACTAAATTCGGGTTGGGGTCGCGGCGTCAGGCGTATGGAAGCATTTTGCGGACTGCGGCCTCGTCTGCGGGGGCTACGAGCAGGCCTTCGCGGAGTTGACGTTTACGCTTTGTGGATTTCTTCGTCAGGATATGGTTCAGGAAGGCCTGAGAGCGTTTGAACTTACCTTTCGCTGTGCGGCTGAACCGCTTTGCGGCGCCTCGGTTGGTCTTGAGTTTTGGCATGGGTTACTTCCGTTAGTCTGAGTATTCGTTTACAAGTGTTCTGAGATTGTTAGTGCTTTACTGGGGCAAGCACCATCACCATCTGCCGGCCTTCCATTTTGGGCATTTGCTCTACGACGCCAATCTCCTTCAGATCCTCTTCCACCCGCTTTAACATCTCCATCCCCAGCTCCTGGTGCGCCATTTCGCGACCGCGGAAACGAAGCGTGACCTTCACCTTGTTTCCCGCATCAAGAAACTTCGTCAGGTTCCGCACCTTGATGTCATAGTCGCCGATATCGGTTCCTGGCCGGAATTTGATCTCCTTTACCGTGATCTGTTTTTGTTTTTTCTTTGATTCCTGCTTTTTCTTGGCACTGGCGTAGAGATATTTGCCGTAGTCCATCAGGCGACAGACCGGTGGCTCTGCGTTTGGTGCGATTTCTACGAGGTCCATTCCGCGCTCTTCCGCGATCTTTCTGGCCTCGTCAGGTGAAAGAATGCCTAACTGCTCTCCGGAGTCACTCACCAGTCGAATCTGTTCGTAGGTGATATCTTCGTTGAGTCTCTGCTCTTTTGTTCCGGCTATTGCCAAGCCCTCCAAAAATTAACGCCGCGCGCCTGCGTTCGGGCGAAGACATTGGTCAAGCAGGTCTGCGACAACAAACGTGCCTAGGTCTTCCCCGTCGCGCGTACGCACGGCTACGGACCCCTGCTCTACTTCCCTATCCCCAACCACAAGGAGATACGGGACGCGTCTCAGGGTAGATTCGCGGATTTTATAGCCAATTTTCTCGTTTCTCAAGTCAGTTTCGACTCTGACCCCCTGTTTTTTAAGGAATTTTTCTGTTTCGAGGGCGAAAGCTTGCTGTCGATCTGTGATGTTCAGGATCACTGCTTGCACGGGCGCCAGCCAAAATGGCAGTTTGCCCTCGGTATCTTCTATCAGGATTCCGATGAAACGCTCAAGGGACCCGAGAATCGCCCTGTGAATCATTACCGGTACCTGTTTTGATCCGTCCTCCGTCACGTAGGAAGCGCCAAGTCGGCCAGGCATAGAGAAATCAACCTGAATCGTCCCGCATTGCCAACGCCGGCCTATTGAGTCACGCAGGACAAATTCATGTTTCGGCCCATAGAACGCACCCTCCCCTGGCTGGACGACGTACTTGATACCTTTCTCGTCCAATGCCCTGGCCAGCGCTTCTTCGGCGCGGTCCCACAAAGCATCCTCACCAACGCGCTGCTCCGGCCGCGTGGAGAGCGCGACTTCAATGTCTTCAAATCCGAAATCCTTATACATCCGGTATGTGAGTTCAATCAGGGTCGATACTTCGGTCTGTAGTTGATCTTCGGTACAAAACACGTGTGCGTCGTCCTGAGTGAAGCGCCGCGCGCGCAGAAGTCCATGCAAGGTGCCGGATGGCTCGTTCCGGTGCACCACCCCAAACTCAGCTATACGAATCGGCAGATCCCGGTAACTGCGAAGTCCTTGATTAAAGAGCTGAACATGTCCCGGGCAGTTCATGGGTTTGATAGCGTAATCGCGGTCATCCACATGAGTGGTGAACATGTTGTCCCGAAACTTGTCCCAATGCCCGGATCGCTCCCATAAGCTCCGATCCAGCATCTGCGGGGTATGCACCTCCTGGTAGTCATATTCGGCCAAAAGGTCTCGAACGTACCGCTCGACCGCCGTATAGAGCGCCCAGCCGTCCCGATGCCAAAACACCATNCCNGGCGCNTCTTCCTGAAAATGAAAAAGGTCGAGGGCTTTTCCAATNCGNCGATGATCCCGCTTTTCNGCTTCTTCCAATTGAGTGAGATAGGNATCAAGGGACTTCTTGTCAGGCCAGGCGGTNCCGTAGATGCGCTGCAGCATTTCATTACTGGAATCACCACGCCAGTANGCTCCGGCGAGCTTAGTCAGCTTAAANGCTTTTAGCGCCCCCACATCAGGGACATGCGGACCACGGCACAGATCTGTGAAATCTCCCTGCCGATAAAGCGAAAGTGTCTCGTCAGCGGGGATCTCCTCAATAATCTTGGCCTTGTATTCCTCCCCCTGTTCCCGAAAGTAGGTCACTGCCTCCTCGCGCCCCATGGTGAGTCTTTCCACCGCGGCCCCCTCTTTCGCAAGCGCTTGCATTCTTTCCTCAATGCGGCCCAGATCATCCTCAGAAAAACCGGGACCGTAGGCGAAGTCGTAATAGAACCCATCTTCAATCACGGGGCCGATGGTGACCTGTGCCTCGGGAAAAAGTTGCTTGACTGCTTGGGCAAGCAGGTGGGCACAGGAATGACGGATGATGTCGAGCCCTTCCTCATCTTTCCCGGTAATGATGCGCAGTTTGGCGTCTTTCTCTATCGGGTGCGTGGCGTCGACCAACACCCCATCGACCTCCCCGCCTAAGGTTGCCTTGGCAAGTCCCGGACCGATATCCGATGCAACATCGTATACCGTTAACGGGCCTTCATATTCGCGAACGGATTTATCAGGGAGCGTGATCTTCATGAGTTCTTAAAGTGGGCTCGAGAAAAAATGGGCCGACTGCTCTGTGACAAAAGCCATGGTGCGCAGAGTGCGATCCATCGACTAATTCCTGGCAGGCGCGGATTATAGTGGGAAACTGGCTAACGCGCTCTGAGCCCCGCACTACGTACTCACTTCTCTAGCGGTGCACTGGGTACCCAGCAGTATCCGTCCGGATCCAACAGGTAACACTCTCTCAGACCGTGAGGACGATCGAGGCTGGTACGAAGCACTCTGTAGCCTTTTTTCTTTGCCCGTGCTTCGCAGGCGTCAGGGTCTTTTTGGTAAAGCCTCAGCTCAACGCCGCCACCCCGGTGCAGGGTTCCCCCGAAAGTCTCGGGGAGTGGGTTGTCATGATAGGTATGATCCGCGTGCAGCTGGAAAAAGTTCCCGTCATGTTCAAGAACCGCAAAATCCTGGTCCGCACGATGAATCTCCATGCCGAGGATTTCTTTCAGGAAAGCCGTAGTTTTCCCGATATCTTTTACCAAGAGGTTTATCCCGAAACCCTTCAAGTTACGGCCAAACTCCGGTGCAGACGCTTCGCGGGCAATGCTTTTATCCAAACTCTCCTCCCCGATTCCTCAATACCCCTCTCCACAAACGCAAAAGCCGGGATTCACTCCCGGCTTTTTTGGCCTACAGATGAACTCGACGTCAAGCAGTGGAACGTAAGTTATTGAAAAAATGGTAGGCGCGAGTGGGATCGAACCACCGACCACCACCATGTCAAGGTGGTGCTCTACCACTGAGCTACGCGCCTGCACATCGAGGGCGGAATTTTAACTCTTTTGTCCAGACAATTTCATCCAAAACATTTTTTGTCGTCAGGAACCAATTCGACGGCCGTCCAGCCACTATACCGTCGAAGACTGGCTTAAAATCCCCCACCCGACAGCGCACACTGCAGCTGAATCTGCCCCAAAACCGAATAGGAGACCGACCCATGACCGAATGCCCCGTTTGCGGTGCTGAAATTAACTTTGCCGAAGGCACTGTTCTAGGAGAACTTCTGGAATGCGGTGACTGCGGCACAGAGCTCGAAGTGACCGGTCTTGACCCCGCCGCCGTCACGGAGGCGCCTGAGACCGAGGAGGATTGGGGGGAGTGAAAGTTGGCCTGCTCCACTCTCTGATTCGCAAGGAAGAGAAACTTCTAATTGAGGAGTTTCGGACCCGCGGAGTCGATCTTGTGATGATCGACGACCGCAAGCTGATTTCCGATCTCGAGTCAGCGCCCAGCGTAGACATACTGCTTGAGCGCAGCATTAATCATTCGCGCTCGATGTACGGCCTGCGCCTGCTGGAGGCATCTGGCGTGCACTGCATCAATTCTGCCGAGGTCGCAAAGATCTGCGGCGACAAAATACTGACCTCTGTGGCGCTGAAAGAAGCCGGTGTGAGTCAACCGCCGGTTCGCGTGGCCTTTACGGAAGAGTCCGCGCTCGCGGCGATAGAGGAGTTGGGTTACCCTGTCGTGTTGAAACCGGCTGTGGGTTCCTGGGGGCGGTTGCTTTCCAAAGTCAACGATCGAGAGTCTGCCGAAGCCATCCTTGAACATAAAGCCTTGCTGGGCAGCTATCACCACTCCATTTTTTATATTCAGAAATTCGTTGAGAAGAAGGGTCGAGACATTCGCAGTTTTGTCGTTGGGGACGAATGCATCGCAGCGATATACCGGAGTTCAGATCACTGGATTACCAATACCGCGCGGGGAGCGTCCGCTGCCGGATGCGAGGTGACCACAAAGATTGCGGATATTTCACTGGCAGCCGCCAACGCTGTAGGGGGCGGGGTTCTGGCGGTCGATCTCTTTGAAAATGACGGTGACTTTTCTGTCAACGAAGTCAATTACACGATGGAGTTCAGAAACAGCATAGAGACTACAGGCGTAAACATTCCTGCACGCGTGGTGGACTTCACTTTAGGCGTAGACACATGATAAACGTCTCCATCGTCGGCGGATCGGGGTACACGGGGGGAGAGCTTCTTCGTTTGCTGCTTTTTCATCCTGAGTGCACCGTCCAACAGGTCACTTCCGAGCGGTTCGCGGGAAAGGCGGTGCACCGAGCACACCCGAATCTTCGAAAAGCCAGTCAGCTCAAATTTTGTGCCCTCGCCGAGTTGGAGCCGTGCGATGTTCTCTTTCTTTGCTTGCCCCATGGAGAGACTGCTTCGCGCTTTGAAACCTTTTCTGCATTAGCCCCCAGAATCATCGATCTCAGTGCGGATTTTCGCCTCGCCGACCCTAAAGTGTACGAGACCTGGTACGGACAGCCCCATCCTCGACCCCAACTGCTCGAGCGTTTTGTCTATGGGGTCCCTGAAATCAATCGGCCGGCGTTGAAAGGCGCAACCCATGTGGCCTGTGCTGGTTGTAATGCAACAGCCAGTACACTGGCACTTGGGCCGTTGGCTCGGCGCAATCTCATCTCCTCGGTCGTGATCGATGTCAAAGCGGGTTCAAGTGAGGGAGGGAATGCCTCAAGCGAAGCAAGCCACCATCCGGAACGCAGTGGTGCTGTGCGGTCGTACCGCCCTACCCGGCACCGTCATGTTGCGGAAATCAGTCAGGCGCTTGGCGAGTTCCCGATCCATTTTTCTGCGACCTCAATCGAGATGGTCCGCGGCATCCTGGCCACCTGTCATGTATTTTTGTCGAACCCCCAACAGGAAAAAGAAATCTGGGGCATGTACCGGGAAGACTACGCGCAGGAGCCTTTCATCCGAATCGTTAAAGAACGTACCGGCATCCACCGCTATCCTGAACCAAAACTCCTTAGCGGAACCAACTTCTGTGACGTTGGATTTGAGGTGGAAGCAGGCACCCATCGCGTCGTATTGATCAGCGCGATTGATAATCTCATGAAAGGGGCCGCAGGACAGGCGATTCAGTGCTTCAACCTGATGCACGAGTTTGAAGAGACATTGGGCTTAACCTTCCCCGGACTTCACCCTATCTGACCCAGATGTGCCGTCTTCTTTGGCTTCGTGCCGACCACCCCGTCGATGTGTCAGTTCATCTGGCTCATTTTGCACGCTTGTGTCAGGAAAGCACGGAATATCAGGGGCATGGCTGGGGCTGTGCGTCACTGGTAGGGGATCAATGGCGCTTCCATCACTCTCTGTCGCCCATCTGGGAGGATGATTGGCCCGTATTTGGAGAGACACGCCTTTTTTTAGCTCATGCGCGTAGTGCTTTTCGGGACGAGGGTATTGCGATAGAGAACAATATGCCCTTCGCTCAGGCCAACGAGGTATTCATCTTTAACGGCGAGTTGAACGGGGTCCGCATTCGTGAGGAAGGACGAATTGGCGCGGAGAAGATATTTAACTATACAAGACGTTTTTCGCACCAAGGCCCCCTGGCGGGGCTGAAGAAGAGCGTGGAAGTGATCGAAAAACGTACCCGTTACATCCGCGCCTTGAATCTGATCATTGCAACGCCAGAGCGATCTCTTCTCGCCACAATCTACAATGAGAACCCTGGGTACTTTCAGATGCAGCGGGCTTCTGGAGGCGGCCTGGATGTGGTTTGCTCAGAACGGTATCCTGTCGGCAGTTCTTGGCGGCCCATAGCGAATCGGACCGTTATCGAACTTTAGGAATCCGGACGCTATGTACATCATCAAAGTAGGCGGCGGCAGCAATATTAATCTTGAGGGCGTAGCTTCGGATCTCGCTGTGCTTGAGGAACCTTTCTTAGTGGTATTGGGTGCAAATGCGCTTCGGGATCAACTCGGTCAGCGCCTCGGGCAGGAAAAAGTACAACTGACCTCTGTTTCGGGCTATTCAAGTGTGTTCTCAGACGCCGATGCGGTGGATCTGATCATGATGGCCTATAGCGGACTCAGCAACCGACGGTTCGTCGAAATGTGTCAAAAGGCGGGAGTCAATGCCCTCGGTCTCACCGGTCTCGACGGGCGTCTGATTCAGGGCCGGCGCAATCGCGGCATCAAAGTGCGTGAGAACGGAAAGACCATCATCAAACGGGACTTCTCAGGCAAACCGGCAGAGGTGAATGTCGATTTGTTAACGACACTACTCGACAAGGGTTATCGGCCTGTCCTGAGCATCCCGATCGCCGACGAAGCCGGGTTCGCGATCAACTCCGAAAATGACGATATCGTAGCTGTCCTTCAAGGTGCGCTTAACGCCGATAAGATCATCCAACTCATCGAGGCACCGGGGTTTCTTGAGGATAAGGATGATGAAGCATCAATGCTGCAGGCGCTGTCCGCATCAGAACTGAAGGAACGGGAAGCCAGTGTCGAAGGCCGGATGAAAAGAAAAATGCTGGCACTGGGCCGGCTATTCGACGCCGGTGCGGCTGAAGTCATCATCGCCGATGGCCGTGTGGCGAATCCAGTTCTCGACGCGCTTGCCGGAAAAGGGACATCGATCAAATGAGTCAGGAGGCACCGCTTGAATCTGAATACGCGTTGGAGATATACCCGAGACGGGGCCTTAGTATTGTTCGGGGTAAGGGGGCACGCCTTTGGTCTGACGATGGTGAAGAATATATAGATTGCGCAGCAGGAGTGGGGGTCGCCAATATCGGGCATAGCAATCCTGCCGTGGCTGACGCCCTCGCCCGCCAGGCCCAAACACTTCTGGTTTGCCCAGGCATCTTTCATAANGATCGCCGCGGGGAGTTGATGCANAAACTCATCGAACGGGCACCNNCAGGCCTCNATAAAGTGTTCCTATGTAACTCGGGGACAGAAAGCGTGGAGGCGGCAATCAAGTTCGCCCGTGCGACGACNGGGCGGACCGGACTCGTCACNGCCATGCGAGGCTTTCATGGNCGAACGCTCGGAGCNTTAAGCGCGACCTTCAAATATCGTGATGCGTTTGAACCTCTCCTTCCGGGCAATAGTTTCGTTCCGCTAAACAATATTGAGAAATTGGATGGCGCCGTTGATGACAACACGTGCGCAGTCCTCCTCGAGGTCGTTCAGGGGGAAGGAGGTGTCCGTCCGGCAGATGGGGACTATCTTCAGGCGGCGAGACGCCTTTGTACCGAGCGAGGTGCGTTGTTGATTATTGATGAGGTCCAGACAGGTTTCTGCCGCACAGGCAGGTTCTTTGCCTGTGAGCACTTTGATCTTGCACCGGACATGATGTGTCTTGCCAAAGGTATTGCGGGTGGCGTACCGATGGGAGCGGTTCTTTGTGGGGAAAGCGTGAATGCCGGAATTGGCGTTCACGGTACTACGTTCGGGGGCAATCCCCTCGCCTGTGCGGCGGCCCTCGCCACCATCGACTATATGGTCGATCATGACCTCGCCAGGCGGGCTGAGGAGCTAGGCGCCGAGTTCTCTCAACAGTTTCCGTTAGACCAATTGCCCTCAGTGAGAGAGTTGCGCCAAATCGGTCTGATGATCGGCATTGAGCTCAAGAGTAAAGCCACGCCGGTCTTGCACGCACTGCTTGATGAAGGGGTGATCGCTCTCCCCGCGGGTCCTACGGTTGTGCGTCTGCTGCCGCCACTCACTATTGAGGAAGATGATTTGGGCCGGGTAATCGACGCTTTGAAAAAAGTCCTTTAAGCGGCTTCGATGACGGGATGAAACTGGCCGCGTTTCAACGCCGTAATCTCATCACGAAGTTGCGCGGCTTGCTCGAACTCGAGATCCCTCGCATGGGCATACATTTTTTCTTCAAGTTGCTGGATGGTTCGCTTGAATTCCTCTGCGGACAACGGGCTCGAGACCGGGGGGGTTTTAAAGGAGGAGCGGCCAGCGTCTCTGCGCGAAGCGGCTTTGTCATTAGGGTCAATAGCTACGCCATCAATAATGTCATTCACGGGCTTGACGACTGATCGCGGTGTAATCTTGTGTTTCTCGTTATGCGCCCGCTGTTTTTCCCGGCGCCTCTGCGTTTCTTCGATCGCCCGCTGCATCGAGTCAGTCACCTTGTCTGCATAAAGAATGGCCCTGCCGTTAAGGTTTCTCGCAGCGCGGCCCACAGTCTGAATGAGCGAGCGGGTCGACCGTAAAAAACCTTCTTTGTCAGCATCGAGCACTGCGACCAGTGACACTTCAGGAAGGTCGAGGCCTTCACGAAGCAGATTGATTCCGACAAGGACGTCAAAGACACCTTTCCTGAGGTCCGAAAGGATCTCGACCCTTTCAACGGTATCTATATCGGAGTGTAGATAACGAACTCTGATGTCGTGATCATTCAGGTAGTCGCATAGATCTTCGGCCATTCTCTTGGTTAAGGTGGTTACGAGAACCCGTTCTCCACTTGCCGCTCTGGCCCGAGCCTCAGACATCAGGTCATCGACTTGGCTGGCGACCGGCCGCACTTCGATCTCCGGATCGACCAACCCCGTGGGTCGTACGACCTGATCTACGATGCTTGAGCTATGCTCGCGTTCGTAGTCAGCCGGAGTTGCGGAGACGAAGACGGTTCGCGGCATCAACGCCTCGAACTCATCAAATCGCAGCGGTCGGTTGTCCAACGCAGAAGGGAGACGAAACCCGTACTCGACGAGGTTCTCTTTTCTCGAGCGATCTCCCTTGAACATCGCGCCCAGTTGCGGCACGGTGACGTGACTCTCATCGATGATCATCAGAGAGTTGGCCGGTAAATAATCGATCAGTGTGGGAGGCGGCTCGCCCGGTTTTCGCCCCGAAAGGAAACGAGAGTAGTTCTCAATGCCGGCGCAGTACCCCAGTTCCCGCATCATCTCCATGTCGTAACGGGTCCGTTGTTCGAGACGCTGAGCTTCGACAAGTTTTTCATTGTCCCGCAGGAAAGCGAGTCGATGAGTGAGCTCGTCCTCAATCTCATCAATGGCATCCAAAATGGTTTCCCGAGGCGTGACGTAGTGGCTCTTCGGGTAGATGGTAAATCGAGTAAGCCGTTCGTCGGTTTCTCCTGTCAGGGGGTCGAAGCGGGAAAGTTTCTCAATCTCATCGCCGAAAAGCTCAACTCGAACGGCGAAGCGCTCAGACTCTGCGGGGAAAATATCCAACACATCGCCTCGGACCCTGAAAGTCCCTCTGCGCAACTCAATTTCGTTTCGCGTGTACTGAAGTTCTGCCAACCGTGTCAGGATGTCTCGTTGCTGCGCGAGCGCGCCCTCCCTAAGGTGCAAAATCATGCCATGGTATGAGACCGGGTCTCCCAGTCCATAAATTGCGGAAACCGTTGCAACGATGATGACGTCCTCGCGCTCAAGGATGGCTTTCGTTGCAGAAAGTCGCATCTGGTCGATATGCTCATTGATAGACGCGTCTTTCTCGATATACGTATCACTCGCCGGAACGTAGGCTTCAGGTTGATAGTAGTCGTAATAGGATACGAAGTATTCGACCGCGTTATCGGGGAAGAACTCCCGCATCTCAGCATAAAGCTGGGCAGCGAGAGTCTTGTTCGGTGCCAGGACCAAAGCCGGTCTCCCAAACTCGGCGATGACATGAGCCATCGTAAAGGTCTTCCCGGAACCGGTGACACCAAGCAGTGTCTGGAACGCCTCGCCGGCATGAATACCCTCAAGCAGTTCACAGATTGCCTCAGGTTGGTCACCCGCAGGTTCAAAGTCACTTCTTAGGCTGAACTCGCGGCTCATATTCAGTGTCAAAAGTCACTGCCCAGAGGATGATCTTCAGGCAGAGTGGCTTTCATGGGGCTTCGATAGGGTTCTCGTGTGCAAAATAGCCAGGGGTTCTCGCTGACTGAAACACTCGTCGTCCTCGCGGTCATCGCAGGGGTCCTCGGGTTTGCGGTTCCGGGCTGGCAGAACCAGATTATCGCAAAAGAGGTCGACGTCGCGTCAGGCCGATTGTTCCGTGATCTGCAACTCGCGCGAGCCGAATCCATTCGGCGGGGAGTCGCGGTTGTCCTCTGCCCTTCCGAGGATCGTGCATTCTGCCTGCGGGGAGGAGCGTGGCACCAAGGCTGGATTGGATTCGAAGATCCCGACCAAGACCAGTACCGGGATCCCAACGAAGCGATCCTCTTCGTAGGTCCTTCAACGGCTCCCGTCACGGTCGGCTGGAGACGCCCAAATTGGATTCGATTTACGCCAGAGGGTGCAGCGTGGCCCAACGGGCATTTCAGAATCTGTGGCAACAACCTTTCGAAAGCACGCGCCTTGATCGTGTACTGGACGGGCCGCGCCCGGCTTGATAACAAGAGTCCTTCTGGAGGCCCCGTCTTCTGTTGAGATACATTCTTTGGTTTGCGCAATCCTTGACCGTAAGGAGGCATAACAGTAGCATTGCGTCCCCGGTATTCCCCGGTAGTTCAGTTGGTAGAACGGTGGACTGTTAATCCATATGTCGCTGGTTCGAGTCCAGCCCGGGGAGCCAACTTACCTCGCTCCCACATTCCCTTCTTTATCTAGAGTGCGAAACGTCCCCGTTCTCTCACGCTAGTGGGTGATTTCATAATGCGCGTTTCGCGGCTTATTGCCATTGATTGCGGTGATGTCCTGCGGGCACGCCGATAGACAGATCACCAGATTCATCTCGGCCCGCATGACGATGTAATCCCCTTTTTGATAGGTGGGAGGATTCGGCTTGATTGTGCCGTCTGGTTCCACCGGAGTGTTCTGCCAGAGGTTGAAAGGTGAGGGCGTCTCAGTAATCTTGTAGCCGCTCGAAATCATCGCCTCCCAAAGATTGTCAGTGCAGTTTCGATGATAAGTGTCGCACCCCAGTTGTTCGTATCGATACCGGTCGCAGGCAGCAAGCAATGTATCGTGAGCACTGTTGGCGGTGTCCTCAATGATTTTTAGAATGCGGCGCCGTTGATTGGTCACCATGGTGTCACCCTTCACGGGCCGGTACCGCTCAAAGGCCACTCTGCAGTGCTCCATTGACATGAATTCAGAGGTATTGGATGCGTTGAATGCCCAGCAGTCCACGACCTGTGTGCCGGGGGTATTGATCACTTTGATCCTCGACCCCTTGGTCAGGTATGTCGCTCGAGCGTAGCCGGCAGGGATTAAGGTTCGTACTGAAGACTTGTTCCTATTTGACATTGAGGTGCACTCCCTATAGGGGCTTCCATTCATATGGTTTGTAACGACGATATCACGAAAATAGAGTACCTTCTCCCGACTAACGGGGTTAGCAAAACCTGCTCGGTTTCAAATTGCCTGGCTATAATTTGAGTTCGGCCATCTCTCGGCTAAACATGCCTCTCAGGAATGATACCAAGATGAACAGCACCGAACTTCCCGAATACAACGAAGAACTCCTAGATTATCTCCAGTTGTTCCGTGGAGAGGGGTTTCTCTCGCCGGGGGGCGCAGAAGAGACCCGACGTGTTCTCGACCGCGTCGAAATCACAGGCAGGGACGTCTTAGAGGTTGGCAGCGGGCTCGGCGGTTGTTGCCTGATCATGGTGGCGGAGCGCGGAGCAAACTGCGTACTCGGAATTGACATTGAGGGGGTCGTAATTGAGCGGGCGGTCAGGTTGGTAGCGCAATCTGGATTTCAGGACCGCATTACGTTCCAACAGGTTGAGGCAGGGCCACTACCGGTCCTAACGGCGGCGTACGACGTGGTCTTTAGTAAAGATGCGCTTTGCCACATTCAAGACAAGGCAATGCTTTATGGCGAGCTGTTCCGTGTGTTGAAGCCTGGCGGATCGATTGCAATTGGTGACTGGATGATAAGAGATGACGAAGGGCACTCTGCGGAGATGGACGCGTTCATTGAGAGCACAGGGCTCTCCTTGTTCTTGGACTCACTTACCGGCGTGCGAACAAAACTGGAAGCGGTTGGATTCGAGCAGATTGAAGTAGTGAACCGAAACGCCTGGTTCCGACAGGAGGCACGCGCCGAGGCTAACCGCCTTGAAGGTGAACTTGCAGCCGCGGTGGTGAGTTTGAGAGGTCAGGACGCTACTGACAGTTCAAATGAATGCCAGCATCAAATGATCAAAGTCCTTGATAGCGGTGAGTTCTGCCCAGCGCACTTCTTCGCAACTAAGCCCTTCTAAGGGCCCGCAGTAAACAATCTAGTTTGCAACTCCAGGTAACTACAGATGTCGCGTAATCCCACCGTCAACGATCAGATTCTGCCCTGTCATATAGCCAGAATCGTCGGATAACAGAAACGCTGTCGTCTTGGCGATTTCATCCACTGTGCCTATTCGTCCCATAGGAATACGGGAAAGCACAGTGTCGCTGTGCGTCAGGCTGTCTATGAATCCGGGAAGAACATTGTTCATGCGAATGTTCAAGCCAGCGTAACGGTCCGCATATAGCTTGGCGAACGCGGACAGCCCGGCCCGAAGGGTGCAGGAGACCGGCAACGCCTGCTCCGGTTCAAAGGCTGCAAAAGTGGAGATGTTGACCCACGTTCCACCGCCCTGCGCTTCCATGATAGGCGTAATCTTCCTTGCCAGTCTGACCACATTCAGAATCAGCATATCCAGACCTGAATGCCAGGCTTCATCCTCAATGTCGAGTAAGCCGCCTTTAGGGGGATGAGCGGTGTGGCACACCACTGAATCGATACGGCCGAAACGAGCCATTGTGGCCTCTACCAGTCTTGACAAATCCTGGGCTTCGGTTACTGAACCCCGAATCCCCAACCCCCCTACTTCAGCGGCGGTTTTCTCACACATCTCGCTTCGTGACATCAGCGCAAGGTCGTAGCCTCTATCGTGCAACTCGAGCGCAATGGCTCGACCGATTCCCCCGCCACCCGCGGTGACGATAGCGACTTTTTTTTCCTGAGCCATGGTTTCTGTCCTCTGATTGGATTTTGGCTAGCTGGGCACCCGGTGCCTCGTCGTGCGATTGAGGTTATCATCCGGCTGTTTCGCTGTAAATTTTGTCGGTCCGAATCAAGGGAGATAAGGAATGAAATCGTTAAGCGGCGTTTGTGTGCCGGTCTGCACTGTTTTTGAAGATAACCCTGACAAGATAGACGAGCCCCGCTACTTGGCCCATGTCGATCGCATGCTGGAGGCTGGAGTCGACATCATTCTCCCTTGCGGGGGCACGGGCGAATTCGCCTATCTTGGCCCCGACGAAAAACGTCACCTGATCGAGCTGACTGTTAAGCATGTCGGGGGTCGCGCGGCGGTCGTTGCGCAAACCTCGGCGATCTACCTCAGTGACACCATAGCCACAACGCAGCACGCCGTGG
>NZKZ01000005.1 GCA_002694065.1 Acidiferrobacter sp. | reverse complement strand
CCCGGTTGGATCGTCACACCGCCACCTCCCGAGCCTGAGGAGGCGGCCGATGACGACCAATTGGATCAGGAGACCGCCCCAGAGCCGGAAAGTGATGAATCGAAAAGTGTTGAAGAAGAGGGCGGTCATCAAGAGGCGTCCGTGGAAGGATCGATAGTTTCTGAGCAACCAGAGGATGACTCTTCTGGAACAGTCTCGGCACAAGAGGATGACGCGCTAGATGAGGTTACAATTGCTCCAGCGATTGAATCCGACTCGGCGACGGCATCTCAGACGATCGAAGCCGCCGACTCCGCCAGTACTCCCGACGGCACCGACCAGCCGACGCAAACGCCTGAGGTGAGCGCTGAGGACGAAACCGTTGAGGAAACAGTGAGTGCCGAGGCGGAAGAGCAAGATTCGGCTAGCGGCGAGGCGGAGTCAACCTCGCTCGAAGAGGCTGAAGATATTTCAACTGAGGTTTCCCAAAAACCTTTGTCATCAGACACCGACGACAGGCGTTGAGCCCCGAGACGGAGCATAAAGATCATGTTGGAAAAGACATATATCTCGGCGAGCGAGCTTTTGCGGGATTCATTCCTGTTGGGCAGACAGATTATCGAGACGGAATTTCGCCCCGACTTTATTGTGGGGGTGTGGCGGGGCGGCACCCCGGTCGGCATCGCGGTACAGGAGTTGTTGGATTACGCAGGGATTGTGACCGATCACGTCGCGATCCGGACCTCGTATTACCGTGGAATCGCCGATACGGCAGACGGTGTCCAGGTGCACGGGCTCGGTTATCTGATCAGGAAATTGAACCGCGAGAACAAGTTACTGATTGTCGACGACGTACTAGATTCAGGAAGGAGTATCGAAGCAATCATCGATGAGCTTAAATCGCGCTGTCGGCGGAATCTTCCTGAGGATTTACGGGTCGCGACTGTTTGGTACAAACCTGCCAAAAGCGAAACCGGTCGGGTCCCGGACTTTTATATTCATGAGACCGATCAATGGTTGGTGTTTCCCCATGAGCTTCAGGGCCTTACGGTCGACGAGGTGCAGAACGGCAAGCCGGAAATTGCGGACATCGTTAAAGGGCTTTAAGGCAGACCATCAGCCCGCCGCGCGGGATTGCGTCAGGCCGAAACGTCCCTAGGCAGAGAGACCAGGACCTCAACCCCGGAGCCTCCAGGTCGGTTACGCGCAGATACTGTTCCTTTGTGAAATTCCGCCACCAGCCGCACGATATACAACCCAAGACCCAGGTGTGTTTTTCGGGCGTCTCTGGCGCTTGACACCATTGGGTCGAAAAGACTGTCGGCGATCTCCGAGGGAAGAGCAGGGCCGTCGTTTGATACCGTGAGCTCGAAGTCGTTGTCGACCACTCTAAGGTTGACGACGATCAGACCGCTAGGCGTGCCGAATGCGATAGCGTTGTCAATCAGTTTGTCCAGAAGTTGGGCAACCCGATCAGGAACGCCGCGCATCCATGCAGAGACTGGGAGCAAGGTCGCGACAATACGATGGTCGGGATTGGCGGCCTGATACCCGTCCACACAGTTTTGCAGCAGCAAACGGAGATCGAAGCGCTCCAACTGCTCTTGCTCCTGACTGAGTGCTTCTCTAAGGCTGGCAGCTTCCGTAAGACTTGTAATGATTGATCGAAGTCGTCCAATGCCATTTCGGGCGCGCTGCAGGTGCTTGTCCTCTGATAATTCTGAGTGGTTGTATTGAAGATTCTCCAGCGATGAATTGACCACATTGAGTGGATTGTGAAGCTCGTGTGCGAGGGTATCTGGGAGTCTCTCCAGGTATCGGGTGTATTGGCCCAGGTTGTGAAGCATGGACGAGATACTCCGGGTCAGGCTTCCCAATTCGTCGGAAGAGCGCGCCCCGGCGCGAATTCGGTCTTTGAGCAACCGGCCTTCCGAAGAGGTCGCCTGTTCGGTTTCTCTTTGAAGGCGCCCGACACGATAGGTCAGTCGAGTCGAGAAGATTAAGATCGCGAGCGCCAGGAAGAGAAAAACCGCCAGAAAGAGGATGGTGAAGCGCTGGAGCGTGTTGTATTGCAGGGCCAGCAGTTTATTGGCGCTTTGCTTCACCAGTACCGCACCTTCGATCTCTCCTTGAGCCCAAATGGGTGAAGCAGTGACGATAAGTTTAGCCTCACCGTAACGGCGCCGCTCGGTGCTGGGCTCACCCTCTGCCAGAACGCGGGCGAGGATCCGTTGGTCTTCTGTGCTGGAGTCGTCAGGCATGTCTGCGAGCCCTCGGGCAGGACTTCTCAGGATCCAATCGAAGAACCTGATGATCTGATCCTGGATATCCTGAGAGACTGAGGTCGTATCATTTTGTTCTATACCGAAGGCTTCTCTCGCCGGTGGGATAACGGATCCTATTTGGGCTCGCACGCGGTAAGACTGATCCCAAACCGTAATATTGGCTTCTGAGATGTAAAGCGGTTGGATGAGTTTCGCCAGCTCAGGTGTTACCAGTCGAACGCTGCCAAATTCATAGGATCCTGGATCTGGCTCGGTGCTAATGATCTGAGCGATTGCGCGATCGTCCAGCTCATCGACGTCTACAATTTCGAACTTGAGTCGCGCACCCACCCCAAGCAGATCCCGGGGTATCCGGAGCTTTGCCGCGTAACCGCCGGCGACTGGCTCTATCGATCCCGCGATGTCTCGCAGCGCTTCCCCATCGACAACGTCCCGCCAGTTGGCCCGCATGAGATAGACGCTAAAACGGCCCGGTTCTTGAGCGGTCAATAGATAGCGGAGAATTTCTCCATTATTGCGCTGGATCGTGACACGGATTTGGTCATTAGTGTCCAGCGAAAGCAGGGCAGGGTCACGAAAGATCACCACGTCATCATCAATCTCAAAAAAGGCAAATACTGCGTCCTGGTCTAGGCCGAGCCCGTGACGCACAATAAGCGAGTCCGGCCGATAGTTCGCCCCACACTCGAAAAGTCCCGATCCCGAAAAGTGCGCGAGGGGGCCGACGGCAGAGGCCCAGATTTCCGGTGGAGCGTCAATTGCCAGCGGTTCGCTGACCTCAGACAACAAGCTCGTTAGCGGGCGACCGATTAGTTCAGGAACCCCGATCTCNGGATCNAAAAGATCCGTGCGGTTGCCAAGAATGCTTGAGATGCCCTGGGTNGTGAGTTCTAACGCTTGCTCNTGGCCTTCGAGAAGGAACTTCTCCATTTCTCGNACGGACTCGTANCCCATCCANGGAATCACCAGAAGCAGGCCNACGAGCAGGAGCANTTTGGTGCGGATCTTNAGTCCTCTGCGAATCCGCAGATTCCACGGCCCTGTCCTTCCGCGGGAAGACGATGNAGATCGGGGGCCGACGAGGGAATTCACTCGTAGTCGGGCTCCCACTTATAGCCGGTGCCGTGCACCGTCTGGATTCGATCAAAACTCGGATCAAGCGCCCTGAACTTGTTGCGTACCCGGCGGATGTAGCCGTTGATGGTGTTGCGCTCGACCAGACCTTGCCGCGTCACGTCACTCAGTGCGTCATAGGTGCGGACGTGGCCAGGATGGCGAGTGAGGGATTCAATGATCCAGAACTCGGTAAGAGTCAAATTGACGGGCTCACCTTTCCAGTGAACCAGCATACTTTTTTCGTTGACCTCCAGCGACCCTACGGCCAGGTTGCTTTCCGCAGCGGGCTGGGTCTGGAGCTGTTCGGAGATCCGAAGGAGGGCGTGTACACGTGCGACCAAAAACTCCAGGCTGACCGGCTTGGTGATGTAATCCCATGCAGTCATTCGCTGAGAGGAGATACGGTCGGCATCGCTGTCGCGGGCGGTAAGAAAGATAATTGGGAGGGTGGGGCTCAGGTTGCGAAGCTGCATGCATAGGTCGAAGCCCCCATCCATGTCTTCCCCCAGCATGATATCCAGGAGGGCGAGATCAGGCAGTTCGCGGTCGAACGCCGCTTCTGCGCTGGGTCGATCAGGAAAAGCGCGAACTTCGTAACCGTGAGCGGTCAGGACGTCGCTATAGTTTTCCCGTTGATCGGTATCGTCCTCAACGATAGCAATTACAGTAGCCATTTATGATTTCAGGACCGGTGTGGTGTAGGGAGAATATAGTAGGTGAATGGCTTCAATGCAGTCAAAGAAACACGAACTTGCCATTCTTTTACCACAGGTTGTCCGATCGAATACCCTTTCTCGCATCTAACATGGCCTGACTCAAGCAAACTAAGAGAGTTGGCCATGGGGAAAATGGTTTTTGTTCCTTTGTCGGACGAGATGATCTACGAGCACCCTGAGCTCATCACCGGACCTATTGGTACATTCGCACCTGGAAAGATCGAGTGCCCTGATTTGGAACAGGCTGTGGGAAAGGGGAGGCACCACTTGCCGAAGGACAAAGACCAGGTGGGCCAGATCGGTCGAAAAATCGGATTGGTGTCAGATCTTGATAGGACTGATGTTGGCGTTTTGAAACGAGCCTCTTCGTAAGGGAGTTCCGAACGCGGTGAGATAGGTCTCCAGAGCCTGTAACAAAAAGGGCAGCCACCAATGGCTGCCCTTGTTAGACAAACGAAACCGTGGCGCTCGCCACGGTTTTTTAGTTTCGAAGTGAGCCCGTCTCCGGAGTCTCTCTTCCGGGCCGTACCGGGCGGGCGGTCGCTGGGCGAAGCCGTGGCGTGGTTGCGCGGTCGCTGTTCGTCGCTTTCTCGGTATCCATGTCAACCGAGCCCTTAAAAGTACAGCCATCCTCAAGCACCACGCGAGGAGCGCGGATATCACCAGTGACGTTCCCGGTCGGGCTGATGACCACCTGTTCGCTGCCGTAGAGTTCGCCTTTCACCTGCCCATCTACGCGAATGATGCGTGCGCTTATGTTGGCGGTGACTCGACCATTTTCGCTGACGACCAGATTGTTATCTTTAAAGTTGACCGTGCCTTCGATCGCTCCGTCTACGATCAGGTCTTCTTCTCCCGTGACGTCCCCATGAATGACGATGGAAGATCCGATGGTCGCGGGTTTACGGGAACCTGTCTTAGGCCCAGAACTGGCCTTGGCGGATGTGGGGGTTGGGGTTTCATCAGCTCCAGCACTTGCTGCGTCAATTTCCTTTTGTGACATGTCAGTATCAAGGTCCTCGGTAGTTATTGTTTAAAGGCCCTTAGAAAGAGAGCCTATTGACGGGCTTTTGACGCCTGCTCCTCAGGGAATTGTCGCTGAGCGGGGCGGTAGGGTCAAACTCACCATCAACGGTTCTGGGAGCCTTAGCAGATTAT
>NZKZ01000108.1 GCA_002694065.1 Acidiferrobacter sp. | reverse complement strand
CTGATATCAGACTGCGAGACGTTGTAGATCAGTTGCTGCACAAAGTCTTCGCCACTGGTCGTGGAATTTGAAAATGCAGCCCGATCCGTTGCCGCATGATGATCCACCAGGATTGCATCAAAATGCCTGCCTTTTTCAAATTTTCCAACCGGAATATCGAGGACCTCGGCTCCTCCTGCGGTGGCTACCCAAAGCGCCTCACGAAAATCTATCCGCGAATCGGGATGGCCGCGACTGGCTGATGCGATTTCCGGATCAACTCCCTCCTCGAGCATCCGCGATGCCGCAATCGCGAATCGGGCGTTTTCGAAAATCGAAGGGCTGGGTCCGCCCGAGATATCTGTTCCCATGCCGACACTCACACCAATATCCAGCGCCCTTCTCAAAGGGAACACTGAATTCGCAAAGTAGGCGTTCGAAATCGGGCAATGTGCAATACCGGTCAACGCACCCTTCATGATCTGCATATCAGTCGGGGAGACAAAATTACAATGCGCCAACACGGAGCCCCGCTGCAGCAAACCTAGCTCGGCAAGCGCGGCAGTATCACTTTGCCCGTAACGCTCATGCACAAACTGATGTTCCCAATCTCCCTCAGAGCAGTGCGTCTGGACGCGACAGTCCATCTGGTCAGCAACGCGGCCAAGTTCTAGCAACGCAGTATGGCTACAACTCGGAATAAACCTAGGGGTGACTATCGGCTGAACTAGGTCAGTGTCGTTACCCGACAGATTACGGACAAACTCAATAAAGCCCTGAGTTTCGTCAATCGCCTGACGAGTCGATGAATCCCGGTAGTAATCAGGGCACTGATCAGGATCATCCATGACCACCTTGCCGACAAATGCCCGTTGCCCTGCATCCCGGCACACCTCAGCCAGGACCTGGCTTGCCTCCATATGGATTGTCGAGAAATAAACCGCAGTGGTGGTCCCATTAGCCAGTAGGGTAGAAACAAGATCCGGATAGACGCTACGCGCAAGATCGGCATTCCTAAATTGCGCTTCCAGCGGAAAAGTATAGGCATTGAGCCACTCATCAAGCGGTAGGTGCAATGCCCGTCCGAGTTGCGGCCATTGGGGTGCATGCACATGAAGATCAACCATGCCCGGAAGGAATAAAGATTTTTCCCCAGACTGGCAAAGTTCACCTGAGGCTCTGGCCTGATCAAAGGCCTTCTGGAAATCAACATCTGAACCGCTCAGGACATCGGTGATAGTGCCCTTGGAGTCGATAATCACCAACGTGTCGTCGAGAATCTCGAGCGCGCCTCGACTAGGGGTGTGGGCAAAACGTCCGTAGAACGCCGTTGCTTCGGCCACGACTGTCAGACTATCTGGATGAGAATTTTCGAAAATCGCCGGCCGCCGCTAGGGTTAGCGACGACCGGCATTCTAAGGGGTGGATCAATCCGGCAGTTTGGTTTCGACTCCCTTTACCAGCCAGTTAATTCCCAGCAATGCGCCATCCTCGATGACTTCTCCATCGGCAAGCTTGGTGGCGCCGGCCTGATCGACAATTGGACCTGTAAATGGATGGAACGCCCCTGCCTTAAGTTCGGCAGTCTTCTCGTTGATCACACTCATCTGATCAGCGGAAAGATTTGGTGTCCAGGATTCCATACGAACCGCGCCTTCCTTCATGCCGCCCCAGTAAGGGATGCCTTTGAAGTTTCCGTCAAGCGTGTTTTTTACCATCTCAACAAAATGTGGGCCCCAGTCGATCTGCTGAGAGACAAGAAGATGATTCGGTGCGTACTTTTTCATATCAGAACTTGTCGGAACAACGTATACGCCCATCTCCTCTGCAACTGTCACTACAGACGGAGTATCCTGATAAAGCGAAAGCAGTACATCAGCCTTTTGTGAGACCAGAGAACGCGCAGACTCCTGTGCCTTGCTTGGGTCAAACCAGGAATTCAACCAAACCACTTTGACAGAGACGCCCTGATTAACCAACTGAGCACCCATGGTGAAGGCATTGATAATACCGACGACCTCCGGAATTGGATAAGCTGCAACGATGCCAAGAATATTGCTCTTTGTGACGAAACCGGCTCCGATTCCCGCAAGATATGCAGATTCATAATTCCGAGTCTGGAAATTTCCGAAATTATCCGCGAGCTTGTAACCGCTTGCGTGGATAAAGGTCATATCCGGTCTTTTTTTCGCCAGTTTCAACCCATCGTTCATGTAACCAAAAGAACCCAGCATGATCATCTTGGCACCAGTCGATGCCATCTGATTCATGATACGGGAAGCGTCAGGACCTTCGGGAATATTCTCCGCTACCACAGTCTCAACGCGATCGCCAAAAGCCGCCTCGATGGCCTTTCGGCCGTTATCCAGTTCGTGGGCCCAGCCAACATCACCGACTGGCGAGGGGTACACGAAACCGATCTTCAACTCAGCCGCACTCGCAGAGTGAGCGCCTACAGTAAGCACCCCAACAAAAAATAAAGCAGCAACCCGTCTCAGTCCTCTCATCATCGAATCCTCCTTAAGTTAGTTCCTAAAAATCATTAACTCTGGTGGCGATACGTTACACCAAGGGAAGCGGGGCTGTTAAGTCGTATCTGTCTGGCATCGCGGGAGATCAATACCAGGATCACGATTGTCATGACATAAGGCGCCGCAGAAAGCACTTGAGAAGGTATCGCTAACCCCAGGCCCTGTATCGAAAGTTCCAGCAAAGAAATTGCCCCAAACAGATACGCGCCGAGCGCAACCCGATGGGCGCGCCACGACCCGAATACAACCAGGGCGACAGCGATCCATCCTCTTCCGGCGACCAGCCCCTCGGCCCACAACGGTGTGTAGGCGAGTGTCAGATAGGCACCTCCCAAACCCGCCATGGCACCCCCGAAAAATACGGCGAGGAAACGGATCAGGATGACCGGATATCCAATCGCGTGTGCCGCTTCGGGTGCCTCCCCAACTGCCTTGATGATTAACCCAAGTTTGGTGCGCGTCAGTACAAACCATACAATTGCAATCAACAGAATTCCGGCATAAAGCACAAAATCATGCTGGAACAAGATCCTGCCCACAACAGGAATATCACTGAGAAAGCCCCAGTCGACACTCTTGAGGGGTTCAATCGTGAAACCCTCGTGCTTTTTGCCGATCAATGCAGAAACACCTAGCCCGAGAATCCCCACTGCAAGACCTGCGGCCACCTGGTTTGCCAGAAATATCAGTGTGAGCGTCGCGAAAACCACAGAAAGAAGACCTGCTGAGATGGTCGCCACCGCAAAGCCCAAAAGTGACGATTCGTAAACCGTTGCCACCGCAAAAGCGGCTGCGGCTCCCGTTGCCATCATCCCTTCAATGCTGAGATTTAGTACACCGGTGCGCTCCACTACCAACTCTCCCATGGCCGCGAAAAGAATCGGCGTCGCCGCTGCCATGGTTCCAGCGCAAATGAAAATCAGGGTTTCCGTCATTCTGGTGCGCCTAACTTCAGGTGGCAGCTGCCCGGCCTTGAAAACTGATCCGGTAGTGCACGAATAGGTAACTTGCAAGATAGAAAATCAGGAGCATTCCTTGGAAGATCGTGGTGGCCGCGTTAGGAATTCCGACAGAAATCAGTGCCATATCACCCCCGACATATAAAATCGCCATGAAGAATGCCGCCAAGCAAATACCGATGGGATGCAGACCGCCCAAAAACGCCACAATGATGCCGGCGAAGCCATATCCTGGACTGATGGTACGCTGGAGTTGCCCAATCGGGCCCGCCACCTCGCCAACGCCAGCGAGGCCCGCCGCCGCGCCCCCAATGATCAAGCCAAGCCAGATGGCCTGGCTCTCAGCAAAGCCAGCATAACGGGCAGCCCGCGGCGCAGCGCCGCTGACAGAAAGTTTGAATCCCGGTAGGCTGTGGCGAATAAACACATAAGCCAACACTGACAGCGTCAGACCAATCAGCAAGGAAGTATTGGCCCGGGTCCCTTCGATCAGGACTCCGAACAGGGCTGAATCAGCGAAAACCACTGACTGCGGAAAATTAAAGCCGTCCGGATCACGCAGCGGGCCCGTGACCAGGAAATAGAGAATCTGAAGCGCCACACTCGACAACATGAAAGTCACCAGAATCTCATTGGCGTTGAATCGGACCCTGAGATACGCCGCAATGGACGCCCAGAAGATTCCTCCCAACATTCCGGCAAAAACCATCGCCGGCAAGATCCAGGTAGATTCACTTTCGTTGTAGTGAATAGCAATAACACTGGCAAAGATTCCACCGATAATCAACTGACCCTCGGCACCGATGTTCCAAACTCGTGCACGAAAGCCTATGGCAAGACCTTGGGCAATAAGCAGAAGCGGCGCCATTTTCAGCAGTACCTCACCGATTCCGAATCGGCTAGTCAACGGTTCAATCAAAAATGTGTAGAGCACCGCGCTAGGCGCCTTACCCAGAAAGGTAAAGAGAACGGTTCCACTCAAAAGTGTCAGGACGATGGCGACGACCGGCACCAGATACTGGGCGATCACTGATTCGGTTACCCGAGGTTCGACTCTGAGCCGACTCATGATGCGGCTCGCTCCTCGGTCGTGCCAAGTCCGGTCATCATTCTGCCAATCGTGAGTCGATCAACTTCCTGGGTCAGCATCGGCTTGGACAACTGGCCCCGGTAAGCCACACACAGGGTATCCGTGATCTCGAAAAGTTCATCCAACTCTTCGGATACCAGTAAAACGCCTGACCCGCGCTCAGCCAGAAGTAGTAGTTGTTGTCGTATGTTGGCTGCAGCGCCGACATCGACACCCCAGGTCGGCTGTGACACCACAAACAGTTTCGGCGTCATCGATAATTCGCGACCTACAATGAACTTCTGCAAATTGCCGCCTGACAGGCTTTGGGCTATGGCTGAGAAACCACCACAGCGCACGTCATGGGCGTCGATACATTTCTCTGCAGCAGCGTTGACTTCTTTTCTTACGATCAACTGTCTTTGCACCATACCCTGGCTGAATCCGGTCAACAGTGTGTTATCCGAAAGTGACATGGGTGGCACTGCTCCGCGCCCCAGTCGCTCCTCCGGCACAAAATTGAGACCCAGCGATCTCCGTTCAGCCGGGTCAAGATGCCCGAAAGGGTTGCCCTCAAAAAGGAGGTCTCCCTGGCCTTCAGTAACAAACCTCTGTTCTCCCGAAATCAACTGCATAAGTTCGGACTGCCCATTTCCAGAGACTCCTGCGATACCGACGACTTCTCCGGCATTAACCTGAAGGCAGATGTCTTTTAGCGACACCCCGTAAGGATCGGCGGAAGACAAACTGAGGCGGTCAATTTTGAGGAGAACCTTGGACTCGTTCTTATGGTTACTCTTTTCCGATATCGGAATCTCACCTCCGATCATCATGCGTGCCAATGATGATGTTGACGTATCTTTCGGATCGACCGTGCCCACAACCTTGCCCTGTCGCAGGATAGTCGCCTCATCACATAAGGCTCGAATCTCCTCTAGTTTGTGGCTGATATAGATAATGGCACACCCGGTATCTGCGAGCTGCCGTAAAGTCTTGAACAACTGGTCGATACCCTGCGGCGGCAGCACCGAAGTTGGTTCATCCAGAATCAACAGTTTGGGGTTCTGAAGAATGCAGCGAATAATCTCGACTCGTTGCCTCTCTCCTACGGAGAGGGAATAGACCAGAGTATCTGGCGCGACTTCTAGACCAAATTTGTGGCCGATCTCGACAATCCGGGCACTGAGGTCCTCCAGCTTTCCTGGAACTGCCAAAGAAATATTCTGGGCGACAGTTAAAGTTTCAAACAGCGAGAAGTGCTGAAAGACCATGCCTATGCCGAGGCTACGCGCCAACGCTGGACTCCGGATCGTTCGATTCTCCTGCTGCCACAGAATCTCACCGCTATCAGGCTGCGTGGATCCATAGATCACCTTCATCAGCGTAGACTTGCCTGCGCCGTTTTCCCCAAGGACGGCGTGAATCTCCCCTGGGAAAACTTCGAGGTCCACCGAATCGTTGGCGAGAACCGTTGGATAGGACTTGGTAATTCCCCTTAACTCGAGAATCGGGGGGTCGTTACGTGGACCTTGTTTAGTCATCTGCACGCAGTCTGTACTTGAATTTTCCGATCATGTGGCCGGGGTACCGAGAATTTGAAGCGTGATCCAGCGTGCGACGATCGCGGGCTTGGACTGATCCTCAATCTCGACTGTTACATCGTAAGACAAGAGCCACTGATCCGGCTTTCGCTCAACAGCGTCGGCCAGTACAAAACGACCGCGAACCCGGGTTCCACTCACCACCGGAGTCAGAAAACGCAATTTCTCAAAGCCATAGTTGATGCTGACCTGGGCCCGCTCCAGCGCAACCGCCGCCTGCACTGCAAAATTCGAAAAAAGTGACAACACCAGAAATCCATGTGCAATCGTGCTGTCAAAACCCGCTTTCTCTTTTGCTTCAACAGGATCGATGTGAATGAATTGAAAGTCTTCGGTACACGCTGCAAAGGCATTGATCCGCGACTGGTCTACCGTGATCCAGTCTGATACCCCGGTCTCAGCCCCGATCAGGCTACTCAACTCGGTCGGCGATATCGGGAATCTAGACAAATCGAGACGGCTCCAGGCTAGCTCGCCAGATGGCGAACACCCTGATCCAGGCCTTCCAAGGTCAGCGGATACATATGGTCTTCCACCAGCTCCTGAATCAACCCGATCGACTGGGTATAACCCCAGTGCGCCTTGGGCGTTGGATTCAGCCAGATCACTTTTTCGAAATTTTCCTTAAGTCGCCCCATCCAGGTCACGCCGGATTCTCGGTTCATATACTCGACACTGCCCCCTACGCTCACGACCTCATACGGCGCCATTGAGGCATCGCCCACAATAATGACCTTGTAGTCCTGCTGATAGGTATGCAGCACGTCCCAGGTGGGAATGGTTTCGTTGCGCCGGCGATGATTGTCGCGCCACAGAAAATCATAGAAGAAATTATGAAAGTAGTAGTAATCCAGATGCTTGAACTCGCTGCGTGCCGCAGAAAACAGCTCCTCACAGGTTCTGACATAGGGATACATCGATCCGCCAACGTCAAAAAACACCAGCACCTTTACCGCGTTGTGGCGCTCGGGCACCATGCGGATATCCAGCAACCCCGCGTTGCGGGCAGTCGAACGGATCGTATCCTCCAGATCAAGCTCCTCTTCAGCGCCGTTGCGCGCAAATTTGCGCAGTCGCCTTAAGGCCATCTTGATGCTGCGGGTGCCAATCGTGATTGAGTCGTCCAGATTACGGTACTGGCGCTCTTCCCAGACTTTGACCGCACTGCGGTTACGACTCTCGCCGCCTACCCGGATGCCCTCTGGGTGATACCCGCTATTGCCAAACGGTGATGTCCCGCCAGTTCCAACCCATTTGCTCCCTCCGGAATGACGCTTCTCCTGCTCTTCCAGGCGTTTGCGAAATTCCTCCAACAGNTTTTCAAGACTGCCNAGCGATTCGATCTTGGCTTTNTCCTCGTCGGTGAGATNTTTCTCTAGNTCGGCCCGCAGCCAATCTTCCGGTATCAGGGCATTAATGATGTCGTCGATGCTCTCCATCTCACTGAACCAGGCGCCGAAGGCCCGATCGAAGCGGTCAAAGTACTTTTCGTCTTTGACAAGACATGCTCTAGCGAGAAGATAGAAATCATCGACAGACGCAAACGCCAACCGTGCCTGAAGCGCCTCCAGCATCATCAGGTACTCTTTGACCGATACGGGGATACCGGACTGCTTTAGTGTTTGAAAGAAACTGATCAGCAAAAGAGGTGTTCCGCAGTGGACTAGTTGGGGGAACTCTCCCGGCGCGCCATGAATGCCAGGCGCTGCAGCATATGAACATCCTGTTCATTCTTGAGCAAAGCACCGTACAGCGGAGGAATCGCCTGGCTGGGATCGCGCGACTTCAGGATTTCCTCCGGAATATCGTCTGCCATGAGCAGCTTTAGCCAGTCAATCAACTCGGAAGTGGACGGCTTTTTCTTGAGGCCGGGGACATCGCGCACTTCAAAAAAGACATCGAGCGCCTCCCGGATGAGCGTCTTGCGGATATCCGGATAGTGCACTTGGACAATCTTTTCCATGGTGGACTTATCGGGAAACGAGATGAAATGAAAGAAACACCGACGCAAGAACGCATCGGGTAACTCTTTTTCATTGTTGCTGGTAATCACCACAATCGGTCGATGCTTTGCCGCAATCGTTTCACCGGTCTCATAGACAAAGAACTCCATCCGGTCGAGTTCCAGCAGCAGGTCATTGGGAAATTCGATATCGGCCTTATCAATCTCATCGATCAGCAGCACTGCCTGCTCCGGCGAATCGAAGGCTTCCCAGAGCTTGCCGGGGCGGATGTAGTTGCCGATATCTCCCACACGCCCATCGCCCAACTGCGAATCCCTCAGGCGCGATACGGCATCGTACTCGTAGAGCCCCTGTTGGGCCTTGCTCGTCGATTTGATATGCCAGCGGATTAATGGCTTGTTGAGTGCGGCAGCCACTTCCTCTGCCAGCATCGTCTTGCCGGTACCGGGCTCACCCTTAATCAGCAGTGGCCTTTCCAGCGTCACGGCGGCATTCACCGCCATCGCCAGATCCTCGGTCGCGACGTATCGGTCGGTGCCCGTAAAACTCATGAATTTCCCTCCGGTTTCGAAGCGCAGATGATAGCAACAATTTCACTTTGTCCGACCTAACAACCCGCCTGGATCGCAGAACCAAAATACCCTGACTCCTATGAACGTTATTCTTAAAATAAATTACTTAAGGATCAGTCCCGTACCGGTACAGGGGCCACTTTTTAAGGCAAAATCCGCTGTCCAACCGATCACAGGACTTTCCATGCTCAAGATCTTTGCCGCCAACGGGAGTATCGCGCTCGCCTCGGTCATCCTCCTGGAAGAGGTGGAGGCTGATTACGAGCTTTCTGTGCTGGATTTTTCTCGCAACGAGCAAAAAGAGGCAGCCTATCAGGCCGTGAATCCCAAGGGCAGAGTACCTGCCCTGATCACAGAATCCGGCATCCTCACCGAGACTCCTGCCATCCTCCTGTATATCGCTCAGCGTTTTGGTTCTGATTCGCTGGTCGGCGCCCATGATCCTTTTATCTTTGCCAAGATTCAGGAATTCAACAGTTACCTTGCCTCGACGGTACATGTGGCCCACGCACATCGAATGCGTGGCACGCGCTGGACAGATGATCCGCACGCGCTTGAGGCGCTGAAGAAGAAGATTCCAGAATCGATGACCGCCGTGATGCGGCTAATTGAAGATGATTTTCTTAAAGGACCCTGGGTACACGGCGAAGCCTATACGATCTGTGACCCCTATCTCTTTACCATCTGCTCGTGGCTTGAAAGCGATGGCGTCGACATCGCCACTCTGCCGCGACTGATGACGCATTATCAGAGTATGCTCGACCGGCCTGCCACCCAGGCTGCACTCAAACAGATAAGTTAGACCGCCTGCATCAGTCGCGCCTCTTCGAAACCGCCCTTAACGAGAACCTCACTCATGTTTGACGACCAGTTATTAAGCGAGATCCGTAACCGATTCCATCACGTTGACCACTGTCCCTATCAAGGGCCCAGAATCTTCTTTGAAAATGCTGGCGGCTCCCTGACGCTTAAATCAGTCGTTGAAGTCAATGCGCATCTTTCATCGATTCCGGATAACCAGGGCCGGGATAACCCCGCCTCTCACGAGTTGGTGAGAATCATCAACAAGGCTCGTGAAGACATGAAGACTTTCTTTGGGGTCAAGGAAGGCGTGGTGTTTACTGGCGAGAGCGGGACCGAACTGCTCTTCCGCCTGGTGCGAGCGGCGATCCTGGGGTCTCCCGCCGGAGGCAACGTGGTCGGCAGCACCCTCGAGCATCCCGCAACTGCCAGTGCGAGGGTCCGCTGGTGCCCCGTCGCCGGCAAAGAAAATATCAGCATCGCTCATGATAAAGATCAGGCAATGGTCACAGCGCAGGACTACGCGGCACAGGTCACTGAAGACACCAGAGTCGCCACCATTATCCAGACCAGTCCCGTAACCGGCATGGCGGTTGATGTGGCGGCTGTCGCCAAAGCCATCAGGGAACGGGCGCCCGACTGCTTCATTATCGTGGACAGCATTCAGCACGCCGCACACGGTGTGATGGATATGGACGCCTGCGGGGTCGATGCGTGCGCCCTTTCGGGATACAAAGTATTCTCGCGGCACAACTACGGGGTGGCTTGGGCATCGCCAAGGCTGAGCACATTACCTCACGAAAAGTTGGACGGGACAGCTGACGACTTCTGGGAGTTGGGCACCCGGGATACCGGGGCGTTTGCTACCTTCAGCGAAGTGGTCAACTATCTCGACTGGCTGGGAAGTCAGCTGGGTGACGAACCAGACCGCCGCCAGAGACTGGAGCAGGCTGGTCGGGCAATGGCAGCGCAGGAAGCACATCTCGTTGATGTCGCTATCAATGGTGCCGACGGCCAGACAGGCATTCGCGATTTGCCTGGCGCCTATATCGTAGGAGGGCCGGATAACCCACATCGCGAAGGACTGGTGTCTTACGCATTCTCGCATCTCCCTTCGGCGGATGTCGTCAGGGAACTAAACGACAGGGGCATCAGAACTCATGTTCGAAAAGCAGACTACTTCTCGGGAAATATTCTCGATCCACTAGGCATGGACAGCTGTATTCGGACCTCTTTCTGTCACTACAACAGCAAAGACGAGATCCTTGCTTTGCTGAAAGCGCTTGGCGAGATTACACAGCACTAAAACAAGGAGTGCTAAACCCTAGATCGTCTGGCGGTCTGGTAAATTGACCAACCCTTCGAGCCAAAATTAAGGAGACATCATGGCAAAAGGATACTGGATGACAGCATACCGAGAAATTCTCGATGCAGAGAAGCTCGCCGCTTACGTCGCGCTGGCTGCCGATGCGGTCCAGGCCAACGGAGGGCGGTTTCTGGTTCGCGGCGGCCAGATGGAGCCCAAGGAACACGCGGTCGCCGAGCGAACAGTGCTGGTTGAATTCGACAGTTACGAGGCTGCCCTCGCGACCTACGCCTCGCCCGCCTATCAGAAAGCACTCGAGGCCTTGGATGGCGGCGTAGTCCGGGACCTTCGCATCGTGGAAGGCATTGACTGACATCATGCGCCAGGCCATCAGGGCAAACTCATGACTGAAGTCACGGTCATCGGCGGGGGCATCATCGGCGTGTGTACCGCACTCGCCCTACAACGAGAAGGGGTTTCAACGTTACTCATCGAACGTGGCCCGATTGGGGGAGAAGCTACTTTCGGCAACTGTGCGCTGATGGCCTTAAGCGAAATTGTG
>NZKZ01000107.1 GCA_002694065.1 Acidiferrobacter sp. | reverse complement strand
GTGCTCGGTGCTTCACTGCTTATCGCAGGCTGCAGCACGGTTCCGACGAAACAGGAACAAGGCGCGGCAGCTGGGGCAGTGATTGGCGGAGTCCTGGGATTTGCGCTGGGTGATGGGCACTCCGACAAGGGCTGGGCTATCGCTCTTGGAATTCTGTTCGGCGCAGTGATCGGTGATCAGATCGGCGCCCAGCTGGACGAGCGTGACCGGCTGCTGGCGGCGCAGAATCTTCAATACTCACTTGAATCCACCAAGGATGGTGCGGTGACGACCTGGCAGAACCCCAACTCAGGCAATGGCGGGGCGGCAACCCCCACCGCGACCGTCGTGAAATCAGACGGCACACCCTGCCGTGAATTCACGACAGAAATTCAGGTCGGCGGCGAGACCCAGCAGGGTTACGGTACGGCCTGCCGCCAGGCAGACGGCAGCTGGAAAATTCAGAGCTAAGACCCCTGACAAACAGCTTGCCAGCAACGGGTTGGTCCGAGAGACGCGGCCGGCCCGTTCAGTCCCTGATCAGGTTATAGCGAAGGATGCACCAGATCGCACGAAGACCGTCTTTCCAACCGATCTTTTTGCCTTCCTCATAGGTGCGCCCTGCGTAACTGATTCCCACCTCAAAAATCTTGAGCCGACTGCCGTCCGGTTTGCGGTACCGGGCAAGTCGCGCGGTCACCTCCGGCTCAAACCCAAAGCGGTCCTCGCGCAGAGGCAGGCTCTGAATGATCTCACGGCGAAACACCTTGTAGCACACTTCCATGTCGGTGAGATTAAGGTTACTCATCATGTTGGACAGCATTGTGAGCACCCTGTTTCCTACCGAGTGCCAAAAATAAAGCACCCGATGAGAATCACCTCCCGCAAAACGCGAGCCGTAGACGACATCCGCTCCGTGATTTTCAATGGGCGCAAGCAGCCGTGGGTAATCCCCTGGGTCATATTCAAGGTCGGCATCCTGAACCAGCACTACATCACCGGTCGCTGCGGCAAACCCGGAACGCAAAGCGGCGCCCTTGCCCTGGTTGACTTCATGGAGCACTGCCTTAATCCCCTCGGTCGCCCCCAGGGTCTGCACCACTTCGCGACTGCCATCAGAGGAGCAGTCATCCACCAGGATGATCTCGGTCGAAACGGGTACGCTCTTCACACGCTCAACAATCTTGGCGAGCGTGCCAATCTCGTTGAAAACAGGAATGACAACGCTGATGATCATGCAGGCGGGTTCGGGCGGAAACTGGCCCTTTATTTTGCCATTAATCCTGCTGAATCGACGAAGCCTTTCAAAACCTTTGTCGCCGGACAATCTCCATACGCCACCACGGCGAATCCCTTGTGGCAGACTTATGTGAGGAGATTTTTTAGACCATGCCAAGGTTGAACTTCATGGGGCCCAAGAAAGTCAAACCGTTTTCATTTTTCGGCTGCCCTGTCTATGCGTCAGGATTTACCCTGATCGAACTGATGGTGACGATCGCCATCATCGGCCTCGTGGCGCTCTTTGGCATTCCGGCTTTTGGTGACTTTGTTCTCAACAACCGACTTCGCGGCCAGACCAGTGACTTTATCGGCCAACTCACCCATGCTCGGTCAGAAGCAATGCGCACCGCAACCCGCGTGACGGTTTGCCCGGGTACGTCGAGCGGCTGTTCCGGCACCCAGTGGGAGAACGGCTGGGTGGTATTCAACGATACCAACGCCAATGCCGCAGTCGATAGTGGCGAAACGGTGATTGGGATCGGGGCGGCACTTGATGGGGGCAATACCCTGAGGTCCGCTGCCTTCACGACCTATATCTCTTTTCGGCACGACGGCAGCTCGACGAATGTTGCAGGCAGCGGACTCGCGGGCTCTTTTGCACTCTGCGATAGTCGGGGATTCGGTGACAAAGCACAGGCCATTGCTATCAGCGCCAGCGGGCGGGTGAAGGCACTTCCCGCCAATGCTGTGGGATCAGGAGTGAGCAACTGCGGCACATGAAAACCAAAAACAGCCGAGGTTTCACACTGCTCGAAGTGTTGATCGCCCTGGTGATTTTCTCCTTTGGCCTGCTGGCTCTCGCCGCGCTGATGGCCAAGGGCCTTCAGTACAACACGAGCGCGCTGCACCGCTCCTACGCCTCCAGTCAGGCCTACGACATGGCCGATCGGATGCGAGCCAACCGCTTGGGGATCGACGCTGGAAACTACGATATGGTTTCCGGAGCAGGGAGCGATCCAGGCTGTATCACCAGTGGCTGTAATCCCGCACAGATGGCGCAATACGACGGCTGGGCGTGGAACAGCATGAACGCGGCCGTACTCCCAAGCGGCAGCGGCACGGTCGCCAAATCCGGCACCACCTATACCATCACCCTCACCTGGGACGATGACCGCGATGGCAGTGCGGACGACAGTTTTGTCTTTGAGCTCCAGCCATGACACAACAAATCCGCACAGACTCCCACGGCAAAGGCGATCAGGCTCTTCATCGACAGCACGGCGTCACGCTGGTCGAGCTAATGATCGCCCTCGCCATCGGCTTGTTGGTGACGGTGGCCATGCTCAAGGTTTACGTCGACGCCAGCCGCATGTACCGCTTCAACGAGGGTCTTGCCCGTGTTCAGGAGAACGGACGATTTGGGCTTGAATTCATCCGTCGCGATGCCCGGGTAGCAGGCTTCTGGGGCTGTTACAGCGACGCCACTCTGACCAACGGCGTCTCGGCGACGAGCAACGCCTATATCAATGTTGGCGCCGGACACATAACCGGCACGTCCGACGATGGGCTGAACAGTTCGGACAGCATCACTTTTCGCAGTGCGACCGGCAGCGGGGCTCTGGTTACCTCCGGCATGTCAGGCACAGGCGATAATGTTACGGTTGAAAGTGTCGGCGCCCTGTCAACGGACACGGCGGTTCTCATCAGCGACTGTGAAGATGGAGATCTCTTTCAGGTCACCGGCATCGCCGGCACAGCCCTCGCCCACGCAGCAGGTGCAAATGCCAATGTCTCACCCAACCTCAACAAGGCTTACGCCGCTGGCGCCCGGGTCTATGAAGCCAGAGAGGTGACCTTCTGCATCGCTCCGGGTGCTGACCCGGCGCAGCCCGCGCTGCGACGTCTCGTTAATCCGACGTCCGGACAGACTTGTGCGAGCAACGGTGATGAACTACTCGAGGGGATCGAAAATATGCAGATTCTTTACGGTGAAGACACGGATGCTGACGCCGACGGCGCCAACGGAGACGGCACTGCCAACCGCTATGTCGCCTTTGGCGCCTCGGATCTTGATATTGATCGCATCGTGAGCGTGCGGATCTCGCTACTGGCACGTTCAATCAATAACAATCTGACAACAGAACCCGCGCCTTATACCTTTAACGGAAGCTCGGTCACGCCGGCGAGCACCGACAAATACCTGCGCAAGGTCTTTACCACGACCGTCACACTGCGAAATAAAGCAGGCTAAGATGTGCCTCTATGAAAGCACGTATTTCCGATAAAAATAGCCAACAGGGCTGGGTATTGGTGATCGGCCTGGTGGTGCTGGTCATGCTGACCCTTATTGCCATGGCGCTGATGCGGACTACCTTGCTCGAAGAAAAAATGGCCGGTGCAAGCCGCGACATCAACCTGTCTTTTGAGGCAGCCGAGGCGGGCTTGCGTGGAGCAGAAGCCTTTATCGAAAGTCAGGCGGACGACAGTGCATTCACTGCGACAGGCTCAGGTCTTTATGCGCAGGGAACAGCAGCCGGTAATCTGGAGCCGGCACCCTTTGGCACCAATTGGGACAATGACAACTCCAGGGTCTTATCGAGCACGCCAACCGGGGTAACCAGCGCGCCGCGATATATGATCAAGAAAATCGGCGAAAGCGGCGGCGAAGGCTCTCTCAATATCGGCGGCTATGGCGAAACCGACCTCACTCAAAAGTCGGTGATCTACCGCATTACCGCCCGGGGCACTGGCGGCAGCGACAGCACCCAGACTATTTTGCGCAGCCATTATGCGAGAGCCTACTGATCCTAAGCATGGAGCCAGGTACAGGTATATGAAGCGACTGATCATCTCCGTTACGGTCTGCCTGTTCTGCGCCAGCGTCGGCTGGGCACAATCGGGCGCCTCAGGGCGCGTTACGGTCACTGCGGCACGTATCGGCGCCAATCTGCTGCTGACCGCGGACATTCCTGCTGCCGCAGTGGCTGCGACGGCCAGCGCTGCCAATACCCGACTCCAAACGTTAAGCGTCGCGCTGCGTGATGTGTCGCGCGCATTTGTGCTTCCTGAAGCTGCGGGCTGCAAAGTCAATGAAGCCGATGTGATCCGGCATTTCGGCAACGCAGACACCGGAGCGGGGATCAGTGCTGGATGGGAGCTTGTCTGTGCCAATCCGAATGAAGTCCAGGCGGTCGGCCTTAATCTCTTCTCCCTTCTGGACATTGAATCGGTGGACGCGCTGACGTTTCCCGGAGGCCAGCGAGTCATCTTTGCCAACAACCCGGTGCTGGCATTGTGATGGGTATTTTTTCAACGACATCTCTGAAGACGGTTGCCCGCCTTTTGATAGCGCTGGTCCTGCTCGCCGCATCGGCCATCGCACAGGCACAGTCAATGTCAGATGCGGGCTCCTGTCGTGCAGACGTTGTCTTTCTGATGGACAACACAGGCAGTATGGGTGGCCCAATCAGAAACACAAAACGTAATGCTTCAAAGATCCTGGACGCCATCTCGGGCGGCGACCCGCGCTTTGCCGGCATTGATACCCGCTACGCGGTTGCCACTTATTGGGGCGATCCCCGAGAACACGTCATGGGCTCCGGCATCTACTGGTGCCATCGAGCGACTTGTCCCTGGTCCTGGTGCCGCCGCTACTATTGCGAGAATCCAAGGGGCTATTGCCACCGGTGGTATCCCCGCGAGTGCTCCAGTACCGAACCGACAGAGGCCGAGAAAACCCGGGCTGCCCGGCGCGCCTTCAAGATCAATCAGTCACTGACTGATTCCAAGGCGTTGATGACGCGAGGCATGAACCAGTGGCGTCCCTGCAGCAGTCCGGGCGGTTGCGGCGGTGACTGGGCCGAGGCCAACTTTTTTGCCCTGCATCAACTCGCCACGGGGGGCGGAAAGACTGACGGCAAATGTATCGATCCGCTCTTCCGCGGAGCGACATGTTCCGATAAAGGCTATGCGTCTGGATACGACGTAGGCTGGCGCGACGATGCGGGCAGGATTATTCTGTGGTTCGGCGATGCCTGCTCGTGGAGCACTACGGTGGATAAGAGTGAGGTCAACGCCGCCCTGCTGGCCAACAACGTCATCGTAGCAGGAATCAATACTTACAGTAAGGGACGAGGTATCGACTATCACGCTGATACCAACCGAGGATCATGTTCGTTTAACAGAACTAATCCCGGTCAGGCAACACTGGTTACAGGGGCAACCTCTGGTACCCTGACGAATAACGTTAGCGGCACAGTGGCCACGGTCAATGCGGTTCTTGAGGCGGTCGCAGGAGGGATTGCCCAGTCCGGATCTGCTGCTGCCGTCTCGTTCAGCACCGGCGCGCTGACCGAAGGCAGTCAGCTCTACCAAAGCAAGTTCAATGCCAAAGACTGGTCAGGAGATCTGGTGGCCTATGAGTTAGGTAGTGACGGTTCCCTGGGCAGCCAGGCCTGGAGCGCTGCCAGGAGACTCGACGCCACGACGCCCGGCAGCCGTGTCATGATGACCTTGGGTGCACAAAAAGGTGTAACTCTGGGTGTCCCTTTTCGCTGGAACGCGATCACATCAAGCCAGCAAAATGACCTTCGCACTGAGCCTAACGGCTCGCGCGGCAGCGTCTCGAAAGGCACCGCACGTCTCGAATATCTTAGAGGGGACCGATCCAACGAAGGCAAAGGTTTTGGCTTTCGCGTCCGGGGCAGCGCACTTGGGGATATCTGGCACTCCAGTGCGATTTATGTGGGCAAACCCGGCCAGTCTTGGCCGGACAGCGGCGGTGGCTTCCCCGACGGTTCCAACAAGTACTCAGTTTTCTCATCAGGTCAGAGTGCCCGGACACCAGTCGTTTATGTGGGGGCAAATGATGGGTTTCTGCATGGGTTTCGTGCGAGCGACGGTAAGGAAGTCATCGCCTATGCCCCCAGCACACTCTTCAGCACCAGCATTAGTGCAGGCTATCACCGCCTGACTGATCCTAACTTCAATCATAACAATCTCTATGTGGACGGCACTCCCACCGTGAGCGATGCCTTTTTTGCGGGCCCCAGTACCAAGACCAAGACCTGGCATACGGTTCTTGCCGGGACCCTTGGCGGCGGCGGTCGCGGCCTGTTTGCACTTGACGTGACTAACCCGTCTACGTTTCGTGAGAGCAACGCTGCAAAAACAGTGCTCTGGGAATTTACGAATGCGACTGACGCCCATCTTGGCTACACCTACAGCCGGCCCACCATCGCGCTGATGAACAACGGACGCTGGGCTCTGATAACCGGCAACGGTCTTGAAGACACTGCCACCGACAGCACTGGGGGCGATGCACAGCTTTTCATTATTTATCTGGATGGCGGTGTCGATGGCACCTGGACGTACGGCACGGATTACATCCGGATCACAACGGGTTCCGGCTCCACCAGCAGCCGTAATGGACTTTTCAGTCCGGCCGTAGTGGATCTGGACCGTAACGGCACAGCAGACCGTATCTATGCGGGAGACCTTAATGGCAGTCTCTGGGCCTTTGATGTGTCAAACAACATCGATACCAAGTGGAGTCCGGCCCACGGTCGGCAGCCGCTCTTCACTGGCAGTTCTGGCCAGTCAATCACGACCAAACCCACCGTGATCCGTCATCCGACGGTATCCAACGGCAGCGCACCCAACCTGATGGTGCTGTTCGGGACTGGCCGATTCCTTGCCGACGGCGACAAGACTCGCAGCAACACACAGTCTTTTTACGGTGTCTGGGACAACGGCACCGGCGCCCTCACCCGATCTAGTCTCGCCAGCCAGACTTTTCTGCTGAATGACTCGGGGAAGCGCGCCCGCGTGCTCGATCCTTACCTCAAAGTAAAGTATGAAAAAAAGACAGGTCGTCAGTACGGTTGGTACATCGACCTGCCTGCCAAAGGCGAAAGAGTCGTATCTGAAGCGCTCGTGCGGGGCAAGATCGTTTACTTCAACAGCATCATCCCTGATGTCAGCGTCTGCGCCTCCGGCGGCAGCGGATGGGAAATGTCAGTTAAGACTGAAAATGGCGGGAGTCCCGATGCGCCCGTTTTCGACTTTAATGAAGACGGTGCTGTTACCGTCAGCGGTGATACCACCAGCGTGAGCGGGCGAAGTGGATCAACCGGCGAAGAGCAAACTGCCTATGCCGGGAAGAAACTGGAAGATGAAAAGGGGATGCCAGCAGGTCCTTCTATTATTGGCAATCGCCGCTTTACTCCCGCCAGCGCCACCGACGAAGGCGTTGAAATGGAAGAAACGCTTCTGATCACTAACGATGCTACCGTTACCGGAAGGCTCTCCTGGGAGCAACTCTTCCCGGATTAATCTCAGGATCGCTTAAAATTCTTGACCAGAACTTGGGTGCTGCTATGCAAAAAAATCACAAAGGTTTTACCCTGATCGAGTTGATGATCGTAATTGCGATCATCGGTATTCTTGCAGCAATTGCGGTTCCGCAATACACGGATTACGTCACGCGCAGCCGGCGGGCGGATGCCCAGAGTACGCTCCTGCAAGTGGCCCAGGAACTCGAACGCTGCTATACGCAGTTTTCAGCCTACAACAATGCGAGTTGTGCAGTAGTGGGGGCCGGCGGGGTTAGCCAGACCTCTCCGGAGGGTTACTATGTGGTGACCGCAAGCGGCGGTGCGCTATCCGCAAGTGGTTTCACCCTCACGGCGACCCCCCAAGGCAGTCAGGCCAGCAACGACTCCGACTGCACCACCCTAACGCTGACCCATCTTGGGGTTCAGGGGGCCACCGGCGCCAATGCTGCCGGCTGCTGGTAACGACAAGTTGTTAATCCTGCCGAGTGGGACGCACCTAAATGGCGTTGGGCATAAACCGCCGTCCCAAATGATTTAGGCTTGCGCCAGGTTACCGAGCCGGAGAAGTCTTCATGCCGGAACATCCGATTGATCCTGCATCACTTGTTGATATTGCACGCTACCCTCTGGATAACCCTCAAGACGATCGGTACCGCAACACGCTTTCATTGATCCGGGCTCAGCTTGACCAAGACGGATGCGCCGTGATCCCCGGCTTTTTAAGTTCCCGCGGACTGTCTCATTTACTCGATGAAGCACAGGAACGTCGGGAACTGGCGTACTTTTCCGCCAACACAAAGACCAACGTTTATTTCTCCTCGGACGATCCGTCGCTCGCTGAAGACCACCCCAGGCGCATCTTTCTCGAACGAACCAACGGCTTCATCACGAGTGACTGCTACGATGAATCTACAGCCAGCCATTCCCTCTATCACTGGCCCGCATTGATGGACTTTATTCAGGACTGCCTCGGCAAGGACAAGTTGTATATCTATGACGATCCGGTATCGAACATGATCGTCAATGTGCTGACGCCGGGCAGTCAGTTCAATTGGCACTTTGACACCAACGAGTTCACGATCACCATGCTGCTCAAAAGTGCGGCCAGCGGTGGGCATTTTGAATATGCTCCGAATCTCAGAAATGCAGAAGATGAATGCTACGAGGACGTCCAGGCGGTGCTCTCGGGTGACACCCGGCAGGTGACCCGCCTCAGTCTCGCGCCGGGCGATCTACAGCTGTTCCTCGGCAGGTTTTCCCTGCATCGAGTCACGAAAAACACCGGCCCGTCGGATCGCCTGCTGCTTATCATGTCCTTCACTGAAAAGCCCGGGATGATTGGCAGCGTTGAACGCATTCGCGAGCTTTACGGTAAAGTCACCGACGCGCATCTTGAAGCCCAGGCACAACGTGTGCGCGCTGACAACCTGATGGACTGAAGCATCCAAGAACCAGACTGATGATTAAGGGACTGCACCACAACGCCTACCGCTGTCGCGACTCAGAGGAGACGCGCGCCTTCTACGAAGACTTCCTTGGCTTGCCTTTTGCGGGCGCACTGGAAATCAGCACCACCAAGACCGGACGCGAGACCCACGTCCTGCACACCTTCTTTAAGATGGACGACGGTTCGTTTCTTGCTTTCTTTGATGACCCCGACACCCCTTTTGATTTCAAGGCGCAACGTGATTTTGATCTGCACATTGCCCTTGAGGTAGATCATCAACACCTTCAACCCATGCTCGAGCGCGGTCGCGAGGCGGGCATTGAATCCCGGGGCATCTCAGATCACGGCTTTATCGACTCAATCTACTTTCGCGATCCGAACGGCTACGTGATTGAACTGACCGCCAGGCGCCCCGGTGAGGAAGACACCGTCGGGGATGAAGGTGACCCGCGCGATATTCTGAGCAAGTGGACGCGCGATAAAACAGCGCGTCAGTAAACCCCGCCGGCCCGGCCCGGCGCCCAGAAATCCGGACAGTTAGTGCCCAGACGCCGATCATCATCCCGGTAGGCCACCCCGTCTTTCATTACAAAATCCAAAGCATCCACGGCCTCTATCTTTTGAAGCGGATTGGCCCGCATGGCGACAAGATCGGCACGCTTACCGACTTCGAGGCTGCCAAAATCATCAGCCCGGCCCAATAGATCTGCTCCGTGAAGAGTCGTGGCGAGCAGGCTCTCCTCGGGTGACAGACCCACATTGTTGACCATCAGACTGAGTTCCAGAAGATTGTTGCCGGCATGATTGCCGGGCGTGCCGACGTCGGTGCCCATGGCGATGGCGACACCGAGACTATGTGCAAGCCGCATATTCTCGGTCCGCATGACACGCAACGATGCGTATCGCTCGCGGATGTGCGCTGGCGTCTTGCTGGCAAACTCCTCGTTATCGAGAAGACCCGGGTGGACGCACAAGGTGGGCACCAGGTACGTTCCGGCCTTTGCCATCATTTTATAGGCTGTCTCATCGCCAAAACTGCCATGCTCCACACTGGCACACCCGCATTCGACCGAGTTGATGATGGCCTCACAGGCATGGGCGTGCGACGCCACGTGGGTGAAGTTGTCCTTGGCAATCTCAACGGCGGCCTTGATTTCATCGGGGCGCAGTTGGACCGCATCGGCGCGTTCGTTTTGGGATGAGGTCATCGCTCCCGACGCAAGAATCTTGATGAGATCTGCCCCGTTGGCTAATTGCTTGCGAGCGGCCTTGCGGACTTCATCGGGGCCATCGGCTTCTTCATACATACCCGTCCAATACGGCGTGGACGAAGAAGTCATGGAAATAATCTTGCCCGCACAGAAGATCCTTGGGCCCGCAATCGTGCCGGCATTAACGGCATCGCGCACCGCAATCTCGTGATAATCCCAGCCACCGACCTCGCGGATAGAGGTCACACCGCAAAGCAGCGTTCGATAGGCCGCCCGAGCCGCCGACAGCGCTATCGTGCCTGGTTTGGCACCTGCCCAAAGCCGCGAAGCGTCCGGGTTGTAGGTATCGACACAAAGGTGCACGTGGCAATCAATAAATCCCGGCAACACATAGGACGCCTCCATATCTACAGCGTCACTTTGNGGNGATCNATNAAACCCGATGTCGGCGATGCGGCCGTTTTCGATAAACAGGTGGCCCAACNTNAAGGNNCCNGCCCGGACATCGTAAATATTGGCGTTTTTTAAGAGCATGGATTTCCCCGTTTAGTGAAATAGGCGGTAGACCTCATCGTTTCGCGCAAATCGAATCCGCAATGATGCAGAGCATCTCGAACATCAGGTTGGCCACCGTCACGCAGGTGATACCCGTCGGATCATAGCCCGGTGAGACCTCACTGATATCCGCACCGATGATGTCCATGCCCTGCAGTGAACGCAGGATGACCTGTACATCTCTCGGGATCAGACCGCCGATTTCGGGTACTCCGGTCCCGGGCAGGTAGGCCGGATCGAGACCATCGATATCAAGCGAGATATACACCGGACCGCCTGCCAATACCTGGTGAATCTGCTCGATCGCTGCTGCACGGCCCATCTCTTCATACTCATCCATCGTGATGATGCTGTACCCCACGTCATAGCCGTACTGGATATCTTCGGGCGTAAAGCGGCTGCCACGCATACCTACCTGAATGGCACGTTTGGGATCAATCAGCCCTTCCTCGTAACCGCGGCGCATGAAAGTCGCATGGTTGACCTTGTCGCCGCAGATCTCATCCAGCGTATCGGCGTGGGCATCGAAATGCAGTATGCCAACCGGCTCATCGACTGCGAGTGCCCGCAGGATCGGCAGCGGGATGGTGTGGTCGCCACCGCACGCGATCGGCACAATGTTTGCGGCTTTCATCTCGCTGAAAAAATCCTTGATCATGTCGATCGACTTGTCTTTGCTCATCGGATTCACCGGCGCATCGCCCAAATCGGCAACGTTGCAGATCTCAAAGGGCCGGATTCCGCTGGTCGGATGCACCCGCCGGATGAGTCGGGACATCTCTCTGACCCCGGCAGGGCCATGCCGGGCACCGGTGCGGTGGTTGAGACCCAAATCAAAGGGCACCCCCACCAGTCCCACATCCACCTCCTCGATGATCTCCTTCGTGACGGTACGCATGAAGGTGGCCAATCCCGCAAAGCGCGGCACCACAGAGGGGTCGACAGGCTGATAGTCTTCTCGCTTGGTCATAATGTTCTCCGCTGAACCCTAAAGCGGGTTCGCTGTGGTTAAGTGTGTGCCGCCGTCGATCACCAGCAGCTGTCCCGTGACGGAACGCGCGTGCAGTCCCAGCCAGCACACAGCGTCCGCCACATCAGCCGGTGTGACAAAAGTCTGCAACGGTGCAGCCCTCGAGACTTTCTCCCTGAATTCTGTCAACGCCTCATCTGAGAGTTTTCCCGACAGCCATCTCGTATCGACAAAGCCCGGGCAAACCGCATTAACACGGATCGTGGGTGCCAGATTACGCGCCAGCGAAAGCGTCATCGTATTGAGTGCGCCTTTGGATGCCGCATACGCCATTGAAGAGCCGATCCCGCTGATCCCTGAGTGCGACGACACATTGACCACTGCCGCCCGATCAGACTTTTTAAGATACGGCACGGCCGCGCGGGTCATCTGATAAGTGCCGTTCACGTTGACCGACATGATGTAATCAAAATCAGACGCATCCAGTGCATCAAGATCTTTCTGATCGGCAAAACGGGTAACACCGGCATTATTGACGAGCAGGTCTACCCGTCCAAAGACCTCCCAGGTCTCGTCAAGAATCCGGCGACAGTCTTCATCCTTGGCAATACTTCCCTGTACCGACAACGCGCTGACGCCAAGATCCTGGCATTGCGCAATAGTCGCCTTCGCGCTTTCATGACTGCTCTGATAATTGACCACGATCCGGCAGCCCTTGGCAGCAAGCGCCGTGGCACATGCTGCCCCAATGCCTGTCCCGCCGCCGGTAATGATCGCAACGGGACTGTCGACCTCGGCCGCAGTGAGATTCACACCGTCCTCCTCATCATCCCCGTCATCGTAACCGCCGTGATTGCCTGTTTGGATTNCGTCCTGATCATATAATCCTAGGCGGACAAATCAACCAAAACCTATCGGAACTTTCTGNGGTGCCTCACTGTCATGAGCCCTTCTGACGTCAAGTCTTTCGNTNATACCCCGCCCCTGCGCGGCGGCGCCCAGGATGTCTTTTACGCACAGAANAATATCGTGCCGNTGCCGGTNATTACCCACACCAAAGGTATTTATATGTGGGATGAAAACGGCAACGAGTACATTGATGCTTCTTCTGGTCCTGTCGTCAGCAATATCGGGCATGGTAATGAGCGGATTGCCGACGCCATGGCCGAGCAGGCCCGGCAGATGGACTTTGCCTACTCCAGAGTGGCTCGTCATCAACCGAATATTGCACTGACCGATCGCATTGCGACGCTTTCTGGGCCGGGTTACGAGCGGGTTGCGTTATCCAGCGGAGGCAGCGAGGCAATGGAAATCGCAATCAAGTTTGTCCGTCAGTATGTTGTGGCAACAGGCCAACCTGAGCGACGACACCTTCTGACGTGCCAACCTTCTTATCATGGGGGCACCATCGCTACCCTCGGTATGTCAGGAGATGAGGCACTGGGGGGCTTCTTTGATGGCTTTGGCATGACCAGTCACAAAGTCCCTGCCCCGCTCACGTATCGCCTGCCCAAGCCACACACACCGGAAAGTTACGCAAAGTTCGCACTAGACGCACTCGAAGCAAAGATTCAGGAGTTGGGTCCGAATACCGTGCTGGCTTTTGCGATGGAACCAGTTGGCGGACTCGCCACCGGCTGCACCGTTCCACTGCCGGCCTATTTTGAGGGGATACGGGAGATCTGCAGCCGTCATGGAATCTTTTTGATTTTCGACGAAGTACTCTGCGGCACGGGACGCACCGGCAAGTTCCTGAATGCTCACTATTATCCGGATGCCCTGCCAGATATTGTGGTCATGGCCAAAGGGCTGGGGTCAGGCTACGCGCCGCTTGGGGCCACGCTGTTCCCGGCTCGTCTGGTAGACCACTTGTCCGCTCTGACGGGATTTGGTTTCTCACACACCTATAACGCCAACCCCATCACCTGCGCGACGGGACTTGCCGTTTTGGACGAGTACGAGAGGCTCAATCTCATCGATAACGCCGCCGCGATGGGGGGCTACCTCAGGGAGCGTGTGTGGGCACTGGCGGATGAATTCCCGATCATCGGCGATGTCCGCGGAAAGGGCCTGCTGCTGGGCATCGAACTCGTGGCCGATCCCGTCAGCAAAAAGCCGATGGCGGCGCAATTTTTACCCACTGAGAAAATCCGTATCCACGGTCTGAATAACGGGCTGATGATTTATTCGCGCCGAACGGCCGGAGGAAAATATGGCGACTGGTTTTTACTCTCACCCCCGCTCACCATTACCCAAGCCGAGTGTGACGAGTTGCTACGCCGACTGCGGCGTACTCTGGCGGATTTTGTTGATGAGTGGTCCAAAACTGCCGGCTGCAGCCGTTCGAAAATCGAGAATCCGGATTAGTTAAGATAGAACCCTAGCTCAGGAACAAAGGATAATTGCCATGACACAGCCCCCCGTTCCCTACGACTTTCTCCCTCCCGTCGACTCTTTCAGCGTAATCAGTGACAGTGTGCGCGATGGCGAAGCCCTGTCCCTGGATCAGGTGTCAGGCATCTTTGGTGCAGGCGGACAAGATATCTCACCGCACCTTGCCTGGACTGGAGCACCCGTCCAGGCCGGGAGTTTCGCCGTGACCTGCTTCGACCCCGATGCACCCACAGGCAGTGGATTCTGGCACTGGGTGGTGTATGACATCCCGCAAAACGTGACCGAACTTGCAGCGGGCGCAGGGACAGCCGAGGGCACCGCACTGCCTACTGGTGCGAAACAGTTAAAGAACGATGCAGGTCTATTCGGTTATCTTGGCGCAGCGCCCCCACCCGGCCACGGGCCCCACCGATATATCTTTGCCGTTCATGCTCTGAGTGTCACCGAACTGCCGATCGATCAAAACACCTCGCCGGCGGTTTGCGGCTTCAACATGTTTGGGAATACGCTGGCCCGGGCATTAATTACGCCCACTTACGAGCAACCCTAGGCCTGCGTCTTTAAATCAAGGGCCGCTCAGCGAGGTTTTGAAGATGGTGGCCTGGGACAGAATCGAGTTGCGGGCACGTGGCGTTCCTCTGGCCGAACACTCCTATTCTTGATTTCTCAACAAACTCTTTGTCGCCCTTGAAGTTCCATCATTGAAGGATCCAAACCACTGATCTAGCGGCATATCAGGATTGCCATAGTTACAGTTGAAATAACGATGGTGCAGCTGGTGATGAAAGGCCGAAATCGTCGTTCGAAAATTACCGACGATCAATTCCTGATAACCAGAGTGCGAGGTTGCGGTTGCAATTGATAACCAAAATG
>NZKZ01000106.1 GCA_002694065.1 Acidiferrobacter sp. | reverse complement strand
CCGGCGGCGCGATTCTGGCGGCGCATATCGCCGAAACACTCGGGGAGTCCTCAGTTCTGTCTTTTGATATGGGCGGCACGACCGCCAAAATCTGCCTCATTGATGACTGCTCACTGCCGCTGTCACGGACCTTTGAGGTTGATCGTGCGCACCGCTTCATGAAAGGCAGCGGCATGCCGATCAAGATCCCAGTCGTCGACATGGTTGAAATCGGCGCGGGCGGCGGCTCTCTGGCAAGTGTGGATGAACTGAGTCGTGTCACGGTAGGCCCGGAGAGCGCCGGCGCCGAACCGGGACCTGCCTGCTATGACCGCGGCGGCCAGGGAGCAGCAGTGACTGATGCCAACCTCGTGCTGGGCAGGCTGGATCCTGACGGTTTCGCAGGCGGGCGCATCCCGCTCAATACGACCGCCGCACAGCAGGCACTTCAAACCGCCGTGGGGGAGGCATTGAAAACCGACGCGCCGGGCAGTGCACAGGCGGTGATTGAAATCGTCGATGAGAACATGGCGAGCGCGGCGCGAGTCCATGCCGTTGAAAAGGGGCTGGACGTCACCGAACGCACCGTGATCGCTTTCGGCGGCGGCGCTCCGCTGCATGCTATCGCGGTCGCCCGAAAACTCGGCATTGGACGGGTCATCATTCCCCGCGATGCGGGTGTGGGATCTGCCGTCGGCTTTTTGCTCGCCCCCATTGCCTTCGAAGTGGTGCGCAGCCGCTTTACCCTGTTGGAGAATCTTGAGCCGCAAGCCATCAACGCGCTGTTTGCGGAAATGGAGGAAGAAGCAGGGGCCACCGTACGCCTGGGGGCAGCTGACGCCCCCGTCTCTACGGTCCGGCACGCCTTTATCCGTTATGCGGGACAGGGGCATGAGATCAAGATCGCCCTGCCGGACCGGCCGCTGACGGGTGACGACCGCCAAACGATTGCCGAAACTTTCGACAAGGCCTACCGTGCCCAATACGGTCAGGGCATTCCCGGGGTCCCGCTGGAAATCCTCACCTGGTCGCTCACGGCATCCGCCGAGGTCAGCGAAGCAGTCCGGGCACAGGCGCAGCCCATGTCAGGCGAGACGGCGCAAGTCTCCCACCAGCGGATGGTTTGGATGCCCGGGACCGATCACCCGAGCGAGTGCTCGGTGGTGCCTCGGGAAACGGTATCCGCAGCCCATCCCGTCTCAGGTCCGGCCGTTATCACAGAGGACCAGACTACACTGGTCGTGCCCGCGGGATGGACGCTCGAGGCAAACGCCTACGGCGACCTCGTCGCAACGTCAGCCCCTGAGACATCCGTCGAGGCGCAGGCCGCTTCTGTTTTAAGCACCATTCAACGTCAGGTGGTCTGGAATCGCTTGATCAGTATTGTTGAAGAGCAGGCCCAGGCCCTGATCCGCACTGCTTTCTCAACCACTGTACGCGAGGCGGGCGATCTGTCGGCAGGCATCTTCGATCTTTATGGGCGGATGCTGGCCCAGGCTGTTACCGGCACACCCGGCCACGTGAATGCCATGGCGACTTCGGTAGGCTACTTTCTGGAAGAGATACCGCTTGAGCGCATGCAGCCCGGCGACGTCTATGTCACTAACGATCCCTGGCTTGGCACGGGCCATCTTTTCGACTTCACGGTGGTTACGCCCGCCTTCATTGATGACCATCTGGTCGGACTCCTGGCGTCAACGGTGCATGTGGTGGATATTGGTGGTCGGGGCTTTGGGCCCGACGCCGGTCAGGTATATGAAGAGGGGCTATGCGTTCCGATCCTGCCGCTGTTTGAACGCGGCGAGCCCGCGGAAGCTGTCATGGCCATCGTGCGCGCTAACGTGCGCGAGCCTGATCAGGTGATTGGCGACTTGTACTCTCTGACAGTAGGCAACGCAGTCGGTTGCAATCGGCTTGCCGAAATGATGCAGGAGTTCGCTCTCAACGATCTCGAGGAAATCAGCGAACACATCATCTCGCGATCGCGCCGGGCGGTGCTTGAAGAAGTCGCCACCCTGCCCCAGGGAACCTGGCATCACGAAATGACCGTGGACGGCTACGGCGAGCCGGTGACCCTGAAAGCAAGCCTGACCATCAGCCCGCAGGGTATCGAGGTGGACTTTGACGGCACCTCCAATGTCTCACCGTTCGGGATCAACGTGCCTCTCAGTTACACGCAGGCCTATGCCTCTTTTGGCGTTCGCTGTGTGATTGCTTCTGCCATTCCCAACAACGCCGGTTCGCTGGATCCCATCCGGGTGAGCGCACCCGAGGGCTGCATCCTGAATGCGCCGCGACCGCACGCCGTGGCTGTTCGTCATGTTATCGGCCAGATGCTGCCCGATGTGGTACTGGGATGTCTCGAAAAAGCCCTGCCCGGCAAAGCGCCGGCTGAGGGCAGTTCGAGCTTGTGGAATCCCATGATGACGGGAGGCCCGGGTCTGCTGGATGGGGAGGATTACGGTGACGCCACACCCTTCTCAGTGACTATTTTTCACTCCGGCGGCACCGGGGCACGACCCTGGCGTGACGGCCTGTCGGCCACCGCGTTTCCCTCCGGGGTGCGAAACACACCCGTCGAAATTACCGAATCCATCGCTCCGGTCATCTTTCATCGCAAAGAATTCCGCGAGGGATCCGGCGGCGATGGCCAATACCGGGGCGGTCACGGACAGGTGATTGAAGTCTCACATGCCGAAGGGGCGCCGTTTGCCATCTTTGCGCTCTTTGACCGGGTCGATCACCCGGCACGGGGACGACACGGGGGCGCCGACGGCGCCCCAGGGACGGTTCGCCTCACCAGCGGCAAAACACTGAAGACCAAAGGCAAGCAGATTATTCCTGCCGGCGAGCGTCTGCTGATGGAACTGCCGGGCGGTGGCGGCTATGGAGACCCTGCCAAACGCGATCCCGGCCTTCGCGAGAAAGATCTGGCAAACGATCTCAACTAGCCGCGCGCGTCAGGGTCGATCGATCATGGACCACTCGCGCTTGAACGGTACACCGTCGGGGTCCGGCAGATTATCCAATTCCCGCGCAGCTCGGTGGCCATCATAGACAGCGGCTGCGATAGTGCTGGGGGCCAGGCAATCGCCAATTCGTAAGATCCTAAAGGGCAGCTCATCCAGTTTTTCCTGCGCCTCACCCGCCAACTCGAAGTAAAGATGGTTCTGAGGCGCGCGCAGCGTCACCATCACCAGCGCAGAGGCTTCCACCGACAGCGCTCGGCTGGTTGTATTGCAGGCGAACGTGGCGCAATCTTTTTCGACCCGGCTAAGCGTATGTTTTGCAATCAGGGTCACACCCCGGTCCAGCAAGGCTTTTTCGATGCGGTGCTGTTCCATGGTGTTTTGCGTCCAACAGGATACTTCGGGGCCCGGAGTGACCAGAGTAACTGCCTTGCCGGCGTCTGCGAGCAACTGGGCGATCACACCCCCCAGGTAGTAATGATCGTCATCGTATACCAGCACAGCATCCGCACCCGGCAAGCGGCCCGCCATGATGTCGTCTGGCGTGAGCACCTCGGGATGATCCGCGATCCCGGGTACCGGTGCGTGCGTCACCCGCCCCAGTCCATCAGCACGCCACTTTGCTCCGGTCGCGATCAGGACCTGATCGGCTCCGAACTCGGCAATGCTGGCAGGATCCATTTCGCTGCCGGGAAAAAAACTGACGTTGGTGAGTTTTGCAATCTGCCCCAACCGGTAGTCGCTGACCCGTTTATAACTCGCGAGACCCGGCAACCCGGACTCAAGCGCCGCCCGGCCGCCCCCATCCCCGCTGTCCGCAAGCGCCACGTCGTAGCCGCGCTGGCCAAGACTCATCGCCGCCTCAAGCCCGGCGGGACCTGCACCCACCACCAGCACCTTTTCACTCTCGCCCTTGTGTTCGATGATTTCCGGATGCCAGCCGCGCCGCCATTCTTCCCCCATTGTGGGATTCTGGGTACAGCGAAGCGGTGACTGGGTCCAGTCGCCGCTGACACAGATGTTGCAGCCGATGCATTCCCGGATATCTTCGATTCGGCCTTCCTCAATCTTGCGCGGCAAAAAGGGATCCGCGATCGAGGGCCGGGCCGCCCCAATCATGTCCAGAATCCCGCGCTTGATCTGGGAGACCATGGCATCGGCGGAAGTGAAACGACCGACGCCCACCACAGGTTTGCTCGTCACCTGCTTCACAAACGCCACATAAGATTCCTGATCCCCCTCCTCACCGAAACGCGCAGTCACGGAATCGTTGGCCCAGTCGCTGACGTTGACATCCCATAGATCCGGAAGTTCAGCCAGCATCTCAACGACTTCCCGGCCCTCTGCTCCGCTGGCAATGCCGTCCTCGCCCAGCAGTTCATCCACCGCGAAGCGGATCGCCACCCCACAACGGTCACCGACGGCTTCTTTTGTGTCTTGCAGTAACTCTCGGGTCAGTCGCACGCGGTTCTCCAGTGAGCCGCCGTACTCGTCCGTGCGCCGGTTATGCCGCCGACTGATGAAGTGCATGGGAAGAGACAGATCGTGACCGGCGTAGACGTAAACGATGTCAAAACCTGCGTCCCGGGCACGCAAAGCCGCCTGACGATGCCAGCGGCGTACGTCCGCAATATCCCGGCGCGTCATGGCACAGGCCTGAACCGGATCAAAACTGTTCACAGCGCAATCCGAGACGCCGAGCACAGGCAGGCGCGAATAGCGGTTCGATACGTTATGTCCGCTGTGCACCAGTTCGACCGCCGCCAGGGCACCGTGCTCGTGAACCCGTTCGGTCATGAGCGCAAGCCGGTCCTGATCGCCCTGATCCCACAGCCGGGCCTCCCGGTAAGGCAGGACATCACTCGAAGCGTGGATGTCACACTCCTCCGTTGCCACCACAGCCCAGCCGCCTTCGGCTTTCATCGCGCGCATACCGGCCACACTGTTGGGCATGGCATGGCCCATGCCGTTGCAGTGCGGCACCTGATAGAAACGGTTGCGCGCGGTCACCGGACCAATCTGCACGGGCTCGAACAGCACGTCATAACGCGGATCGCGAGTCATTAATGTCCCCTTTTACTGCTTCGTTCTTTGGTGTGGTTTACTGTTTTTATTTTTGCTTGCCGCTCGGGCAGGTCGTCAGCGGACACGATATTCACTTTTCTTCAGCACGCCGCGCCAGCAGCGGGGGTGGGTGGTCAGTGCCTTTTCCACCCGTCTTGCCGCGCGCACAAAAACCCGGGCAAGCAGGTAAGCACGAAACTTGAGTCCATTGTAGGAAAAAATGGAAAAGTAGATCGGCTGATAACGCCACAATGCGTAACGGTCTTTTCCCGCAAGACCCGGTCCGTGAAACGAACGCAACGCGCTCAGAGTCGAAAAATCTACTTCGGCATCGCGCGTGGCAGATTCAAAGTGCAGAAGTCTGATACCCGGCGCAGTAATGCAGCGCATGCCGCGGGCGCGGGCTCGAAGACAAAAATCTACATCCTGGAAACTGTTGGGAAAGGCCTCCGAAAATCCGTTCAGATCCTCGAACGTCGATCGACGGCAACACAGAAATGCGCCGCTGACTGAAGTGGTCTCGTGATCAGCAAGATAACGGTGCATAGCATCACCCACATTATCGGCATTGGGATGAGGTGCGTAGTGCACTGCGGAATCACGTCCGACGTTGTCGCCGCAGGACTGCACGGTCCGATCCGCGTTCTGCAGCATCCCGCCCACACAGGCAACATCCTCTTCTTCCAGCAGCGATGCCACGTCATGAAGCCAGCCTGACGTCTGCATCTCGGTATCGTCATTGAGAAACACCAAGATATCGCCNCTTGATTNCTGCGCTCCCAAATTGCATTTGCGCGCAAAATCAAAGCCCGGNTCGTCACAAATGGCGATTCCNNCCAGATGATGTCGACGAATCGATTCCTCGGCTTNGGCGNGATCATCTTCCGCATTCAAAACGAGAACNATCTGTACTTCATNNCCTCCCGNGACGTNATCGTCTGTCGCCGACAAGGATCGACTNATNGCCTGCAGGCAGTGCTCCAGCAGAATCCGCTCCTTCCCATCGACCACCTTGCGGGTACCAAGGCGACAGGGAATCACGACCGACACCGACAACGCGTGATCGGGCTCTAAACGGGATTTATAAACCCCGATCGGTTCCGGCTCGCTATCGGGATGACGGCGCAGCAGGACGGGCTCTACAGATGCCGGTTGACCCATACGCGAAAAATGTTCGCGTAGCGCCTGCTGGCTGTGGTCTATCGTCTTTAGGTCCATCTGCTCTCCGGAGCGCGACTGGGTCTCCTCAAGAATCCGCCAGTGATAGGCAATGGTCTCGGCGTGAACCGGCTCCACGACCTCGCTCATGCGAAGCGCCAGATCATGATCCTGACTGCCTTCAAAGCCCTCGCGGTACCCGCCCACTTTGCGAAAAAGTTCTTGCGAGAAAAGCTGGAGATGATTGATATACATGAGCGCGCGCAGCAGCTGCGGACTGTAATCGGGTTTGTACATCCGGCGGATGAGAAAGCCGTTGGCGTCGACCTGGATCTCATCAGAATAAACCCATGATGCACGGTGATACCGAAGGCAGCGCAGCATCTGCGAAAAACCTTGGCTCACCACCACATCATCGTGATCTACCGGCGCCAAAAAATCTCCCGAGGCTTCCGCTGCGGCCAGATTAAGCGCGTGGGATACCCCCGCATTGTCGGCCGTACGGATCATTTTCAGATTGGCCAGCCCTGCACGGTCACACCGTTCCAAAAAGGCGAGGGTTTCGGGATTGCTGGAGGCATCGTCCACCACCACCACCTGGTGATGATCAGCGGCGGCTTTCAGAACGCTGTTCACACACAGCGTGAGTACCGCCGGATCGGTGTTGTAAACGGGAATAAGGAACGAAACCTGCATGGGTTTAAAGTTTTTCTCTATGAGACCTGACGGACAGAAGGGGTCAGCATTCCACCGACCGGGCTATTTTGCGGGGATTAGGCTATGGCAGCAAATCCTGTGGCAGCCGGCCGGTTTTGCCCGACAGTCCGTCACGGATTCCCCGAAACATCATGGCCATGTTGCTAAGGCGCTGCCCGGTGAAAAACGCAAAGACAAAGAACATTTTGGCAAGGCGCAGCATATCGGTGTGCTTCCAGCGCCGGCTCGGATAGTCACGCCGCCACAACAGAAGACTGTTGCGATACACGTAATAGTAGCGAAACGGCTTATGCACCGGCAGATAGCGCCACCGGCCAAGCCAGACGCGCACGGTTCGATCCCCAAGCCCATGATCCATCAGCGCATCACAAACCCCGAATGACTGCCAGCCCCGGGCTCCCGCGCGCAGAAACCATTCTGTGTCCAGGTGGTCGATAAATAGCCCCTCATCCATCAACCCCACGGCCTCAAGCGCCTCACGCGCGAAAAGCGTCCCGGAAGAGATCAGCATATCGGCACGAATCACCCCGCCTGCGCTGGTGCCGGAACAAAAACACCTACGAAAATGCAGGCGGCCAAACTGCACGAAATAGGACGGATGCCCCTGATCTGTACCAAGGTATCGGGCCCCGACCGCAGCGGTTTGCACGCCCTGCTGCCGTTGGTGTGTCAAAGCATCATACAGTGCACCCACCATGCCCTCGCTGGGAAGACTGTCCTGATCGAGCAGCAGCACGGCATCAGCACCCTCATCGAGTGCCCACCTCAAACCTTTATTGTGAGCCCAACCCAGGCCGCGGTTCTCCGTCTCGCCGATAAACCGGGCTGAGGGATATCTCGCCACCAATTCCGCTACTTGCTGCGAGTCGGCTGAACCATTGTCGATCACCAACAGCGAATCCACCTTGCCATCCAGCCGCACAAACTGTGCTTCAAGTGTCTGCAGATCCGGTTGATAGGTCGTCACCACCGCAGCAACTGCGCCACGAGGCGGTTGGGAGTTATCCATAGAAGCAGAAAAATTCCTCGTGCCCATCGCCGGTTCGGCTATCAGTCCAGCGGCGGGCGGCTTAAGCTGATTTGTCCGGACTGACTATGATACCTGTCGATACAATTTGGTTTAGGTCAGAATAGCCCGACATTTATCACAGGCGGTACCGTGCGTTTGAGTTCTGACTCTCATAGAAACCGGGGGATTGCCCTCATGATCGGGGCGATGATTGTCGTGCCCTTCATGGACGCGCTGGCGAAAATGCTCAGCAGTGATTATCCCGTGCTGCAACTCGTCTGGGCCCGTTTTTTCTTTCATTTCCTGTTAGTGCTGCCAATCGCCCTCTGGCGGCACGGCGGCTCGGTACTGACGGCCCCTACGCCGATGATGCAGGTCGGACGTGGACTGTGCCTGATGGGCGCAACCATATTTTTCTTTGCCGCGATTCGCACCATCCCGCTCGCTGATGCCATCGCGTTGATCTTCTTTGACGCCGTCATCATCGTCCTTCTCTCGGCGGTACTTCTTAAAGAAAGGGTGCCGCCCGGAAGACTCATCGCTGCCGTGATTGGCCTGGGCGGGGTATTGCTGATTGTCCAGCCGGGATTCGGCAACTTTCAATGGGAGAGCCTGTTCGCACTCGCTGCCGCATTCTTTTTTGCCCTGTACTTTCTTTCAACCCGACATCTCAGCGGCAACACCCCGCCGCTCGTCATGCTGGCATGGCAGGGTGTCGGCGGTTTTGTCGTAATGAGCGTTCTGGTTCCTTTTATCTGGGTGACGCCCACACCCGTCGACTTTGCGATGATGGTGGCGCTCGGCTTCATCGGTGCCAGCGGTCACCTGCTCCTGATTCGTGCCTTCCACTATGCCGAGGCTTCTTTGCTGGCGCCCTTTCTGTATACGGAAATCGTCATGCAGGTGCTGCTCGGCTATTGGCTGTTCGGCGATATTCCAAACCGGTGGGCCGTCGCCGGTATCACGCTCATTATCGGCGTCGGCATCTACCTGTCACTCAGCCCCGGTAAGAGACAAACCGCCTGACAAGGATCCGGCAGGCCCTCTCAAGGCGCCGTCAACGGCACGCAAAGATAGAGACCAAATTCGGAGGCCAGGTCACAACTGACCCGCGCGTGGACTCTGCCCTGGCGGTCAAGGAAGCGCTGTTGATCCGACACAGGGAAGATACCGTCGTGCCAGATACCTGGATGGATATAAAGACCCCGGCTGCCATCACACCAAAAGGCAATCACCTGCTCCACGGCAAGATCATCTCCCGGTAGTGCCACCGGCACCACGAACGGACTCTTGTCTTTGGGAAAAAACAACTGGCCGCCGTCAGGGTGGTAGTTCAAGTGCCACAACACTGCCTTTTCGCGGCCGACCGTCTGCCGATCGGTGCGAGAAGCCGCGGGGTCGGTGGTCGACCAGCCCAGTACATAGTGACCTGATACCGCGTCGTTGCGCCCAAAAAGGACATCCCCCTGCCATTCACCGTGGAATGTGCCTTCTACCCAGCCCGCCTCATCGCCGCTGTCTTCATCCACCTGCCGCCACCCGGTGGCTGGCCAGCGGACAATCTCGATCTCAATATCATCAGGATGCTCTACCAGCGCGCCATAACCCTGCACGCTCTCATCCGTGGCAACGATCAGCGGCACATCATGCAGCGGCAACGCCGGCTTATCGGACGGGTCAAAAAGATATTCGGGAGCAGGTGCCGCCATCGCCTCAGCGCCTACGGCCGCGTCGGTGCCAACGTCCACCGGTTCGGGCGGGCGCCAACAGACGCACATGCGGATATTTAAAAAGCGGTATCAACGCTACCCCTGCGACGAAGCCTCCGATATGGGCAAACCAGGCGACCCCCGGACCATCACCGGCCGCCAACGAACTGAAGATCTGGATACCGAACCATATCATCAACACGATACCGGCTTTGAGTGACATCGTGTGAATATAAAAACCTATCGGAATCGCCACCAGCACCCTAGCATGAGGAAACAGGAGCAGGTAGGCACCCAACACCCCGGAGATCGCCCCGCTCGCGCCAATCATTGGAATCGTCGACTCTGGATCGGGCAACGCTTGCGCAAACACGGCCGCGACTCCGCAAATCAGATAAAAGAC
>NZKZ01000105.1 GCA_002694065.1 Acidiferrobacter sp. | reverse complement strand
GGGGCCGCACGGGCGGCGCCTGTCTCCTGGCGCGGTCAAGATTCGCCTGGCATTGCGCAATCAGGGATTCGGTCCGCTCGAGGGCGCCCACCATGGCGCCCAGTGTTTTCATCATGTCCAAAATGCCGTTGACCGACCGGTGATTGAACACCATCACACTCACCCCTTGGCGAATCAGTTCCTGAGCGATGTCAGCCTGCAGATCCGAAAAGCCCAAAACCAGATCGGGTGACAGCGCAAGAATCCGGTCGATGCGGGCGCTGGTAAACGCACTGACACGGGGTTTTTCCTTGCGCGCCTGTGGGGGCCTGACCGTAAACCCCGAGATGCCGACAATTCGATCGGCTTCACCGATCCGGTAAAGCGTCTCGGTGGTTTCCTCAGTCAGACAGACAATCCGGCTCGGCAAACGCGCTTCCATAGCGCTCCATCATAGCGGCTTTAGCCTGGGCGCCGCATCCCATTCAGGCTGAAAGCGCCCTGTCTCGCCGACGCATCGCTAATCGGTTATGGTAGCCCTCAAAGACCAGCGGAACAGTGCGATGGCAAAGCAGGCAGAAGGCAATATCAGCGTTACCGCGTTGGCACAGGTACGCATTCTGGCGGCGCTGCCAGAAGAGGCGCTGGCCAAGCTCGCAGAGAGATGCGCCTGGTCACGCCATGACGGCGGCAGCGAGGTCCTGGCTCAGGATGCGCCCTGCGACGAGGTCTACTTTATCTGCAGCGGACGTGTCAGCGCCAAGACGTTCTCCGATGCGGGCAAGGAAATCACTTTTGCCGAATTGGTTCAGGGCGACATTTTTGGGGAACTCTCCGCGCTTGACGGTCAGCCACGATCCAGTTTTGTGGTGACTTTGGACGAGAGTCTGCTGGCCTCATTGCCGGCCACAGTCTTTAATGAAGTGATCGACTCATACCCCGAGGTCATGCGGGCACTGATGATTGAACTCGCCGCAAGACTGCGTCGGGCAGACGAGAAGGTTTTTGAGTTCAGCACACTCAACACCAGCAATCGGATACACGCCGAACTGCTTCGGCTGGCCCGTACGCATTCCGAGAAAGACGGGGTCGTCAACATCATGCCACCGCCCACCCATGCGGATCTGGCGAGCCGAACCAATACCACCCGAGAAAGCGTCACTCGCACCCTTAATCAACTGAAACAGGCGGGCCTCATCGAAGCCACCCGCCAGTGTTTGACGATCTTTGACCCGGACACCCTGACCCAGCTGATTCGCGATTCAGAATCCGATTGAGTCGGCACTTCGTCGAATCAGTTCACAGGCCAAGAGCCAGCGCGATGCTAAAATCGCCAGCGTTTATGAGCAGGTAACCACGCGGAGCGCCGTCTATCAGGGCCGCCCTGAATCACCGGACATCTTGCCTCAGATCAGGCGGGAGCCCTCTCATCGCACGTTAAGCTATCAAATCCAAAACGATGAGCAAGCCTTCTTCCCGCCGACAGTTCCTAGGCGCACTCACACTGGTTGGCGCCGGCGTGGGTATCAATGCGCTGGCGATGCGGGGCCTGCGGGTGCCGCTCATGGCAGAACCACGGCACGTGAAGCATGAGGCCCGCCACCCTGAAGGAGATTTTCCTGTCTTCGCAGAGGGTGCCTTTCTCATCGGGACAGAAGGCCCGTCTCTTTCCTGGCGGGCATTCACCCCGGAACCGGCGCTTCGAACCCAAGGCGTATTCCACATCACGATCGATAACATCCATCCCCTGGCGATACTGAGGGGTGATGGGGCGGGTCAGATCCATGATGAATCTATAGATGGCCTTAAGCGAACCGTGCGGGGTGAAGCCACTTCCGACCGCGCACTCACACTGCGCTGGGAAGTCCCGTTTGCCGACAGCTATCGGTTCGCCGCTATCGGAGATACCGGCGGGGGTCGTGAACTCGAATGGTCCTTGCAGCGAACCCATCAGCTCGGGGCACAGTTTCTCCTTTTACTTGGCGATATCTACTACCAACCGGGCGACGATCTCAGCGTCATTCATCACCTCGCCAACAGCCCGGTGCCCGTTTATTCCGCCTTCGGCAATCACGATATCGTCCGGGGTTTCGATCGGAACTTGCTGCACTGGTTTGAGCGTGGCGTTGGCCCGCGCAACTCCACGTTCCGTCTTGGCGGCATCCAGTTCATCAATCTCGATACAGCGGCAGACATTATTCCCTGGTCGGCGGGGATGCGGGGGGCACTACTCCGTCAGCTGCCAGCGCTGCGCGATAACCCCGGCATTCGTGAATACGTTGTCTTCAGTCACCGCCCGATCACCGATCTGAGACCGATTGAAGAACGGCCCTCTGATCACAGTATCGAGAACTTCGGCGAAGGAGAATGGCTGCGTGAACAGCTACTGCGGATCGGCGCCCGAACCATTCTCAATGGGCATATTCACAACACCATCGAACGCGACGACCAGGGTCTTTATACCTATATTGCGGGAGAAGGCCTTGCCCACCTGGACATCGTCAAAAGCCAGGGGCATGTCGATTGGTTTAAGCACTCTGCCGAAAAAAGTGCACGCATCCTGATCGGTGAAGTTGAACCACAGGCGCCCGTAAGTTATCGCTGGGATCTGCTCAATATGCCGCTTGAAATGCACTGCAGTGCACGCCTGCGTGCCGACATGGCTAAGGAAAAGGGGCACTTCGATGCACTGCTGGATCACCTCGAAAAGGTCTGCACACACAACTCATGATCTGCCCGGACACGACCTGACCCAGACCGATGCTAGACTGTGTTTTGGACCGCTCTTTAAGCAAAGCCCAACCACGCGCTAGAAGAAAATGCTGATGCCGAAGCGGTATTGTTCCCAACTGACTCCTGCCCACCGTCCCAACCATGTTTGAACAAGTCGATCAACACCATCGTCACCCATCACGCCGATCTACTGTATACGCCGGCCAGATGGTCAGCACCTCACAACCTCTGGCCGCCCAGGCAGGACTCGAGATGCTCCGCCAGGGCGGTAACGCCGTTGATGCCGCCGTGGCCACGGCAATCTGCCTGACCGTGGTTGAGCCGACCATGAACAGNATCGGCGGCGATGCCTTTGCGATCATCACCGATGACTCNGGGCTTTATGGCTTCAACGGTTGCGGCCAATCGCCCGCNGGCTGGACNCCNGAATACTTTGCCGGCCGCGACGGGATTCCCGAGCATGGCTGGGACAGCGTAACGGTTCCGGGGGCGGTCGATACCTGGATCCAACTCTGGAAACGATTTGGCTCCCTGCCCCTTGAGTCACTTTTTAACAACGCGGTCCGGTACGCCCGTGAGGGTTATCTGGTCTCGCCCGTTCTCGCCCAGGCATGGGGCCGGGTGGTCGACCGATTCGTCCAGAATGAGGGCTTCTACGACACCTTCACCGTTGACGGGCGACCCCCTAAAGAAGGGGAATTGTTTCGTTGTCCTGCGATGGCCGACACGCTTGAGGAAATCTGCGCCTCACAGGGCGAAAGCTTTTACCGCGGCGACCTGGCGCAAAAAATCGCAGCAGACTGCGCCCGCCATCAAGGGGTGATGACGCCCGATGACCTGGCAAACCACGAAGGCTTCTGGACCGACTGCATTAAGCTGGACTATGCGGACCTTACCGTCCATGAGATTCCTCCGAGCGGGCAAGGCATCGTTACCTTGATCGCGCTGGGTATCCTGCAACACCTGGAGATTGAACGCTATGAGGCCCTGTCGGCCGATCGTGTTCACCTGCAGATCGAAGCAATCAAGGCCGGGTTCTTTCTGGCGCATCGCCATGTCTCCGACCTCGACACCATGCAGATCTCGACTGATCAGCTGCTCGACGACGCTTTCCTGGCGCGCTGTGCCGGGGACATCCACCTCGACCGCGCCAGTACACCGGCGATTGAGATTCAGCCCGACCAGGGGACAGTCTATCTGGCAACGGCGGATGCCAACGGGATGATGGTGTCAATGATTCAGTCCCATTACGGTAATTTCGGCGCCGGCATGGTGGTGCCCCATACCGGCATCTCAATGCAGAATCGAGGAAAAGGTTTCGTGACCGAGCCCGGACACCCCAACCAGGTCGCAGGCCGCAAGCGGCCTTATCACACGATCATTCCGGCCTTTGCGACGCGGGACCGCCATCCGTTCATGGCCTTTGGGGTAATGGGCGGACACCACCAACCGCAAGGCCAGGTCCAGGTACTGAATGCCATCCTGCACGACGACTGCTCGCCGCAGCAGGCTCTCGATGCGCCCCGGTGGCATGTGCACGAAGACTTTTCCATCACGATCGAAAGCGGCCTCAATCATCTCGCTGAGGAGCTCGAGCGCCGAGGCCACCACCTTGTCCCCCAACCCAAGCCCGGGCTCTTCGGCTGTGGCCAGGTCATCATGCGAACTGAGCATGGCTATGCGGGCGGATCGGATCCTCGAAAAGACAGCCAAACCGTCGGCTTCTGAAGCGGTCCGATATGGGTTATCAGGAACGTCGTGACCGCCTTGCCGAACACCTGCGCCAGCAGCGCGGCGGAGACATCCGTCTGGGCAAGGCGACCTCCAATCTGTTCCGTGATCGGCAGACCCAGGAGCGCGCACTTGATGTGAGTGACTTTCAGCACGTGCTGTCGGTCGACCCTCAGACGCGTGTAATCGAAACCGAGGGGATGGTGACCTACGAGGCCCTCTCGGATGCCGCACTGACACACGGACTGATGCCCGCAGTGGTGCCCCAGTTGAAGTCGATCACCATCGGCGGCGCAATTGGCGGCATCGGGATTGAATCCTCCTCCTTCCGATACGGCCTGCCGCACGAAACCGTGCTGGAAATGGACGTGCTGCTGGGCAACGGCGACATTATCTGCTGCACTCCCGATAACGAGCATCGGGATCTTTTCTTCGGCCTCGCCAACTCCTATGGTTCCCTGGGATACATCCTGCGCCTTAAGATTGAAGGAATTCCGGTGAAACCCTATGTGCGGCTGACGCACCTGCACCTGCGGGACCCGGAAGAATTTTTCGCGAGACTCGAAGCGGCCACCCGTGAGTCTTATGATTTTGTCGACGGGGTCGTTTTCTCCCCAGGTGAGCACTACCTCGTATTGGGTGAATTCTGCGACGAAGCGCCTTATACCAGCGACTACACCTATCTGAACATTTTCTACCGGTCCATTCGACAGCGCAGTGAGGACTACCTTACGACTCGTGACTACCTGTGGCGCTGGGATACCGACTGGTTCTGGTGCTCCAAGAACCTCTATGTGCAAAACCCGCTGATGCGTCGCCTGCTGGGACGCAGACGGCTCAACTCGATCACCTACCAGAAGGTGATGCGATGGAACACGCGAGTCGGCCTGACACGAAAACTGAACACCCTGGCGGGTATTCATCGCGAAGCTGTGATTCAGGATGTCGACATCCCCTTGGAAAATGCACCGGCGTTTCTTGACTTCTTTG
>NZKZ01000104.1 GCA_002694065.1 Acidiferrobacter sp. | reverse complement strand
CTCTGGAGAGGGGGATAAAGCAAAGATGCGCTCCGGCAAAAGCCGGTTTACCCTCCAGGCCCTGCCACCCAAGGACTTTCCCAGGCTTGAAGCTGGCACATGGGAAGAGCGGATTTCTATCCCCCGAACAGAGCTAAAAGCACTCCTAGACAGGACGTCCTTTTCAATGGCCCAGCAGGACGTCCGCTACTTTCTGAACGGCGTCCTCCTCGAGCTTGATGGCAACACAATCACCACAGTTGCGACAGACGGACACCGCCTGGCAAGAAGCCGAGCAGAACTCTCAACCTCTGTCGGAGCTCAACGGCAAGTCATTGTGCCCCGCAAAGCCGTGGCAGAGTTGGGGCGCTTCCTCGGTGAGGGCTCGGACGAAATCACCGTGGAGCTCAACGGCAACCACATCAGCCTGGAAAGACCCGGAGCGACATTAATCAGCAAACTTATCGATGGAAAGTTTCCTGACTACAAGGCAGTCATGGCTCAGGTGCTTAACCAAAAAATGTCAGCCGATCGGCAGCAGTTTCATGAGGTACTCGCACGCACAGCCGTGCTCACCAATGAAAAATACCGCGGCATCCGACTGGAGTTGAGCAAAGGGAGCCTCAAAGTCAGCGCCCACAACCCTGAGCACGAGGAAGCTATAGACGAGATCCCTGTCGACTACGCAGGAACGGATGTAGAGATTGGCTTCAATGTGACCTATCTGATGGACGCGCTCAAAGCGCTAACGAGCGAACAGGTGGAGGCAGAGCTTCAGGACGCGAATACAGGATGCATGCTCCACGACCCCAATAACGACGACACGCTTTACCTCATCATGCCGATGCGCCTTTAGGCGCACGAAAGTTCCACGTGGAACACCTACCAGCCTTCCCAAGGCTATGTTTCACGTGGAACCAAAAACCCCCAGAAATAGCCGTTTTGTGGGACTTTAGGTCCGCCCAAATGATATAATTTCGGGCCGAATTTAGGAGTATTTATGGCAAATCCCCCCATCTATGACGAAAGCAGCATCAAGGTCCTTAAAGGCCTCGAGGCGGTACGCAAACGGCCAGGTATGTACATCGGCGATACCGATGATGGAACGGGCCTACACCACATGGTTTTCGAGGCGGTGGATAACGCAATCGATGAGGCGCTGGCCGGGTTTTGCAGTGAGGTAAACGTAACGATCCACGCTGATGAGACCGTTAGCGTATCGGATGACGGCCGCGGTATCCCGACCGGCATGATCGAGGAAGAAGGCCGGTCCGCAGCTGAAGTTATCATGACCCAACTGCATGCGGGAGGGAAATTTGACCAGAACTCCTACAAGGTTTCCGGTGGCCTGCACGGCGTCGGGGTCTCGGTAGTTAACGCGCTTTCTTCCCACCTCAGACTCACCATCCACAGGGACGGGCAGATATTCCGCCAGGATTTTGAAAAGGGTCTTGCAAAAACACCGCTGTCGGTAGTGGGCGAGACTGAAAAAACCGGTACCGAGGTGCATTTCCGTCCAGACCCTGAGATCTTTTCAGATCCCGTGATGCATCACGATATCCTTGCCAAAAGGCTGCGCGAGCTGTCTTTTCTTAATTCTGGCGTGCGAAACCGGCTTGTCGATGAGCGCGCAGATACAGAGGATATTTTCGAATACAAAGGAGGCATCGAGGCCTTTGTCGCCCACCTGAACCGCAAGAAGAGCGCTCTTCACCCAACCACCTGCTACATCCGGGATGAGCGGGATAATGTCATCGTTGAGGTTGCGCTGCAGTGGAATGATTCCTATCAGGAGAATGTTTTCTGCTACACCAACAACATTCCCCAGCGCGACGGCGGGACCCACCTGGAAGGGTTGAGAGCTGCCATCACCAGAACGCTGGGCCGCTACATGGAAGAGTCCGGGTTCGCCAAAAAAGCCAAAATCGCTCTTCGTGGAGAGGATTGCCGAGAAGGCCTGACAGCAGTTTTATCGGTGAAAGTCCCCGACCCTAAATTCTCCTCCCAAACCAAGGATAAACTGGTCTCCTCAGATGTTCGTGGGCCCGTGGAATCCCTGGTTAACGACCATTTGAGCACCTTCCTGTTGGAGCATCCGACAGAAGCGCGCGGCATTATGGAGAAGATCGTTGAGTCGGCGCGTGCCCGGGATGCTGCAAGAAAAGCACGAGAAATGACGCGCAGAAAAAGCGCACTCGAGATCGGCGGTCTGCCGGGAAAATTGGCGGACTGTCAGGAAAAAGACCCCGCTTTGTGTGAGATCTATCTGGTTGAGGGTGATTCTGCCGGCGGTTCAGCAAAGCAGGCTCGGGATCGACGATTCCAGGCTATCTTGCCGCTCAAAGGCAAGATCCTCAATGTAGAAAAAGCGCGCTTTGACAAAATGCTGGCGTCTGATGAGGTCGGCACACTCATTACCGCGCTCGGGACAGGGATAGGCACAGACGATTTCGACGTCAGCCGCCTGCGCTATCACCGGGTCATTATCATGACGGATGCGGATGTTGATGGATCTCATATCCGGACGTTGCTGCTGACGTTTTTCTACCGCCAGATGCCAGAACTCATTGAGCGCGGCCATGTATATATTGCCCAACCCCCGCTGTATAAGCTCACTTCCGGAAAAAAGGAGACTTACGTCAAAGATGACGACGAACTCCATAAACTGCTTCTGGATTTGGCGCTGGAGGACGCTCAGATTGTGCCGGAGCACAACCCTGATTCGGCCCTGACGGGAAGTGTGCTGAGAGGGATCTGCAGCGATTATTTTGCTGTCGAAACAGCTATTCAGAGGATGGCAAGGCGTTATCAGCCCGAGGTGCTCTGGGCTTTATCTGGAATCGCGCCGCTTGAATTCACGGAGATGAAAAATTCCGCTGAACTCGAGACCTTTAGCCAAACATTAAGTGAGGTGCTGAACGTCCAGGCAAGCACCGGGGGGGCGACGTACCGCGTGGCCTGGGATGATCAGGAGGATGGTGCGACCCTCGTTGTCGATAGCGAGCGCCATGGACGTTATCGCCAGAGTCGGTTTGCGGGGGAGTTTTTTGAATCAACGGAGTACGCCTCCCTAACTGCCCTGGGCCACCGACTCGAGACCGAAATCGGAAAAGCGCTTACCGTAAAACGCGGCCAACGCGAACAGTATTCAGAAAGCTTTGCCCAGGCGCTTTCCTGGTTGATGTCTGAGGCGCGAAGAGGGATCAATATCCAGAGATATAAAGGCCTAGGTGAGATGAACCCAGAGCAACTCTGGGAGACGACCATGGACGCCGAACAACGCCGCCTGTCGCAGGTTCAGATTGAAGATGCCGTCGGCGCTGACGAGATATTTACCGTGTTGATGGGTGAAGAGGTGGCGCCGCGGCGAGATTTCATTCAGCGAAATGCGTTTGCCGTCAGCAATCTCGATGTCTAGTTGAAGTAAAAAAGTATATAAATCAAATACTTATTTGATATTCGATCAGTGCAACACCCTTGGTGCAGACAGCACAAACTGGGGTATATCTGTATCGAATGTCTCACCGTCCTCGGCTAGCATTTTGTAAGAGCCGTGCATGGTACCCACGGGCGTTTCAATGACCGCGCCTGATGTGTAACGAAATCCCTCGCCGGGCTTTAGGGTAGGCTGTTCGCCTACCACGCCTTCTCCCTCGACTTCTTCTGTGCGGTTATCTGCGTCGGTGATGATCCATCGGCGCGAGAGCAGCTTGGCAGCAACAGAACCCCGGTTGACCAAAGTAATCGTATAAGCAAACACATATCGGTCTTCCTCGGGCTCTGAATGTTCAGCCATATAGGAAGTTTCCACCTCAATGTCGATTTCGTAAGCGTTATTCATTGTCCGTCGATCTTGGCGTTTTGGTCACAAGGCACCGAGATGATGTTAACGTGTTCGGACTCAAGGTGTACAGCGCTTAAACACCTTCCCCACACACAACCCGAGTCCAGACCAAGGTAAGGGGGTTTGTTAACAATCCCCAAGGTCGACCAGTGTCCAAAAACCACCCGAGTGTCTGAAAGCCCTGGGTTAGTGAAATCAAACCAGGGAGAGAACCCATCCGGGGCATCCGACACACCACCCTTATGCTCAAGCTCAAGCTGCCCCTTTTCGTCGCACAAACGCATACGGGTAAACACATTGGTGATGAAGCGCAGGCGTTCCCAACCGCAAAGCGCTTCGTCCCAGCAACTGGGACTATCGCCGTACATGTTTTCAAGAAACGACTTGGGATCCGGCCCTCCCAGAGCGCGGGAGACCTCATGTGCATGGCTCAAGTTCTCAGAAAGGGACCACCAGGGATACAGCCCCGCGTGAGCCATTACGCAGTTAAGGTCGGATGAGTAATATATAAGTCTTTGTTTTAAAAGAAAATTTATATATTTCGATCTTTTTTCGTGTTCGAGAATTGGGGACAGTTGGTCTTTGGGTTTGACTCGCTTGAGACCAAAGCTTGCAGCCAGCAGATGCAGGTCGTGGTTACCCAGAACACAGACAGCACGGTCTCCCATTGAGATAACGAGATCGAGAACCCCACACGGGTCGGGTCCGCGCCCCACCAAATCCCCCACCAGCCAAAGCCGGTCTGAATGATCATCGAAACGGATCTTCTGAAGAAGGTTTTTCAGTGAATCCAAACAGCCCTGAACATCGCCTATCGCCCAGGTAGCCACGCCCAGGGTTTCCTCATTCTTCTAACAATTTCTGCTCGATATCTTTGGATACCCCGCTGCGATCAGGTTGGCCGCCATCCAGAATCGCGCGCTGGCGATTCTGAAGATAGGTCTCTCGAAAAAAGAGATAAGGATCAACCTGCATCTTGATAACGCGATCAAGGTCCAGAAGGCGTGATCGGATATCAACTGCCCGGACGCTAAAACGGGCAATGGTTACCGCCGTGTCGTCAGGCTCCCAAAGGGGATCTGCGATATAGAACTCAGGCACTTTTCCCACAGCATCGCGCAGGGTACTCGGCCCCAGCAGGGGCAGAACGATATATGGCCCGGCTGGGATGCCCCAGACGGCAAGGGTTTGGCCGTAGTCTTCCTGGTGCTCGGGGAATCCAAGTCTTGTGGCGATATCGACAAAACCCAGTAACCCAATCGTACTGTTCACAAGGAAACGGTTGATTGTCTCCTGGGCCCGCTTGGGTTTGCCTTGAAGAATGTCATTGAGGAGGGTCGTCGGCGCGCGAAGGTTATTGAAGAAATTGTTGACGCCATTTCTGACAGGCTGGGGAAGGACGGCTCGGTAGCCGACCGCAAGCGGGCGAAAAAACACCCGGTCCACTGCGTCATTGAATGTGAACATGGCGCGGTTGAAAGGCTGCAAAGGATCTGGCGTCGGCTCGGCTAAAGCGGCCCCAGGAGCTGAGAGCATCACCACAATCAGCAAAGCGCCTTTCAAGAGATTGCTGAACTTTTGGCGTTTGAGCGGAGCAGTGATCATGGGTTTTCCCCCCTAAAGGCTCGGGCCAGTTCACCCAGGTATCGCGCCGCCCGCTGACCAATCGGACGAGGTGCTTCAAGACGAGGGGTGAGCAAACGCTGCAGGTCTTCAAGATGCCGGCTTTGGGCTTCAAATCTGGCTTTCAATGCGTCGTATTCCTTTTCGAGTCTGTGGAACGAGTTCAATCTCTCAAAAACCTCTTTGGTTTCAATACTTTCTTCACTTGGAACGTTCCGTGGCATGTCGCTGTCACTACGAGTCCGTTCAATTGGATCGTCACGAGTCGGTTCTCCAAATACGCGTATGAGGTCGCTTACATCAAACAAGTATCTGGGTCTGCCTCCAGGCTGATGCCGTTGAAACGGTGTCAAATGCCCGTTCTTGACCCTTCTTCGAATGGTATTGGTGGAAACGCCGAAGAGCCGACTGGCTTCCGTGATCGTAATTCTGCTGGAAGAGGGTCTGGAAGAATCTGTCACCAGTCGTTGTTCCTACGATGACGATACGGCATGTCACTTGATGCCGAGCAGCGCGCTTGGCATCATGGTCGCAGTATCCATTCTTGAGGTCAAGGGCTTGTGTACAAGTTTATCCACCCCACAGCCAGGGTCTTAGGGTCAGGAGCGCTTGCTTTGGCGCTCGCAGCGGGCGGTTCCTCGGCCTTCGGTTCGGAGAGTGCCCAAGCAACTCTCAATCAGGCGTTAGAGGCATTCGGGGCCCGACAGCAGATGGCGGATCCGTTGCCGGACATCGAGCCGGGCCTGGCCGTGGAGGTTCAGGATCTCGTAATGATGAACCTCGCTCCCGATTATGGCGGCGTGGTGGGGTATTGGTGGAGCGTTGCCTCCAGCCAGGAAATGGTGGTGTCGTCCCTGCTTGAGAATATGTTCACCTCCAGTGGCGCCACTTTGGATTTGGCCGCGGGTGCTGAACAGGTCGCGCATTTGGGCTGGATGTTGCGGGTGCGGCCACAGGGTATCGGCACGGTGGACGAAGCTGCCCCGTGGTACGAATCCTTCTCCGAACTAATTCCCGCGGTGGTCATCCGCGACAGATTGCTAGCGCCCGAGCAAAAAGGGGATTGGTCGGCCATGACCATAACTAACGCAGGTGTGCGTTACCTCGTGTTGGGGATGCCGTGGCAGTTGGGTAAGGAAGAAGGGGCAACACTGCTCGGCGCGCGGTTAGAGGCCTTATTGGCAGATAACGCAGGGGAGAGACTCGCCGAGGCGTCGGTCCTTTTCGCCACCCGCGACGCGTCAGGCATGATCAATGAGTTACGGGCAAAATTGTCTGCCAGGGGAAGATTTCTGCGTGGTTCAGATCTGTTATGGCTGGGCCCAACAGGACCGGGCGTGTCGCTTGGAGTGACAGGACGTTTGAGTGCTGATTTCAGTACCCTGTTGGGCCAGCGTCGGATCGTCTTCGCGATCCGCTCGCCCGACTCGACCTAGCCCGCGTCACCCAGAAGCGCGTTGACCCGTTGGATATCTTCTTCATCCAGGCTGCCGGCTAAATCCTCCAGTTCGAGCATCTGACGAATGTAGTCGTACCGGGCTTTGAGGTAATCACGCTCCGCCCTAAAAAGATCTCTCTGGGCATCAAGCACCGCGATATTCGTGGTCAACCCGGCAGCAAAACTCTCTTCTTTTGCAACGAGCGCATTTTCACCGGCGCGAACCGCCTCGTTCAGCGCAGCAATGCCACGCAACCGGCTTTTGATCCCAAGGAAAGTCTGCCGGGTATCCCGCCGGATTTCGCGGGTGGCCGCCTCATGATCGTATCGGGCCGCGTTGAGGTTTTCCGCCGCCTGCCTGACGCGAGAATCCACCAAACCGCCCTGGTAAAAAGGAATGTCGACCGAAAACAGCACGCGCGCGCTTGAGTCGTCGCCGGTAAAGGTATCGGAGTAATTTCCGGACAGCCTTAACCCCAGGGTTGGCAGGCGCTGGGCCTTTTGCCGGTCGATCTCGAGATCGGAAAGCGAGATACCGAGAGACTTTACTTTCAGGCTGAAATTGTTCGCCAGAGCCTCAGCCACCCAGGCTTCGCTGTCGTCCGGCATCGGGGGACCAAGCGCGACGGAATCAGGCAGCGTCTCCAACTCACCGACATCCTCACCTACCAGAGCAACTAGCGTCTGGCGCGAATCGTCCAGGAGCTTTTCAGCTTCAATGGTGTCGGCTACCGCCTGCTCGAATCGTGCCCGAGCGTCAAATAGGTCGGTTCGGGTCCCAAGACCAACGTCCAGGCGTTCCTGTGCGAGCTCCAATTGGCGTCTGATGGCGCGCTCGTTTCGGCGGGAGAGTTCGACATTATCCCTGGCTGCCAGCACCGAGAAATAAACATTCACGACGCGAGTCACAAGGTCGGCCGAGGCAATCGCGAATTCAAGTTCGGCCTGATTAACCTGTTTGCCCGCCTGGTTGACGGCGATCCGGCTGCCTTTGTTGTAAAGCGATTGCGACAGCGCGATGGATGCGTGAGTTGCCTCTGAGGTATCGGAAGTGCCCTCGGTGTGGCTGCCGCTGGCGCTTAACTGTGGCCGCAGCGCGGCTTTCGATTGTGGTATGAGCTCAAGTGCCGCCTGGTACCGATAGGTTTGCGCGGCGAAGATGGGGTCCTGCGCCCTTGCCAACTGATAGACAGCGAGCAGGTCGGATTTGGAGTCGTTGGTGGCAGGTTCATCGGTCTTGGCGGCAGTGACCGAAGCCACGCTTGTGCTGTCTTGAGCGGTCGTTGCCGACTCCGGAACCACCTCGGGTTCTGGTTGTTCTGGTATAGCGCCGGAAGCCGTCACGGTCAGCACCTGCCCCGGATAAATCACCGGATCGGTGCCAAGGCCGTTGGCCTCCAGCAAGACCGTGCAACTCATCTCAAACTTCTGTGCAATTTCGCAGGGAGTGTCACCGGCCTGTACGGTATAGACCAGATCCTCTGATCCGCCTGCCCTGCCGGCGGTAAGCACCAACGCAATCAAAACAACAATCGGCATTCCTCGTCGCGTGATGACGTTCATTTTTTTCGCCAGAATTTAGAGTTGAAAAACGCGGGTGTCCCGCGCGTTCACCATGGGTGCGAGCTGGGTGTCAAAGAGCGAAGTCATCAAAAGCGAACCCGCTCCATCACTCTCTGCCCGCACGGCCTCCATCGCCGGGGCTTCACCAATGACCGCAACGGCACGACCTCCCGGCGCCAGGCTCTGGGCGAATCCGGTGGGCAGTTGCGGTACTGAAGCCGTCAGCAAAATACCATCCCAAGCCTCCCCTTTTGACCAACCTGCTGAAGCGTCACCCGCTTCTAGCGAGATATTTTCAGCGCCGACGGCGCCAAGTGCGGTAGCGGCGCTCTCCAAAAGATCCGGATAAATCTCGACCGTGGTAACGGATGCGCCCGTGTGGGCAAGCAACGCTGTGACATAGCCCGATCCCGTGCCGATCTCCAGTATCTTCTCGCCGGGTTGGGGTGCCAGAGCCTGCAAGAGCCGCGCGGCCAGTTTGGGCTCCATCATGCTCTGGCCGCGACCGATCGGGATCTCAATATCTGCGAAGGCCAGATGACGGAATGCGGGGGGAACGAAAGCCTCTCGGGGAACAGCTTCGAGCGCCAAAAGCACGTTGCTGTCCAACACGCCCCACGGCCTGATTTGCTGCTCGATCATGTTGAACCGGGCGTGTTCGATGTTCACAGAAGAAAACCACCAAGACGAAACTGAAATGAAATCTTAGCACGCAGTCGCGGAACCCCGACTGCGTGGGATTAACGCAGCAACTGATGGAGTCTCGTCAGGCGGTTTTGTTTTTCTTGGCCCAGCGTGTGGCAGAAAGCTAGTGTGACGTCCCGGGAAACTACGGGCTGGAGCCCCGGGCATCTTTAGGTACCATGTGCGGTCAATTTTCTGACACCTTTCGTTTTTTGGCGATAAACCAAGGTTGATACATGGCACTAACGGTTTACCTGATTGTCGATCCAATGTGCAGCTGGTGCTGGGGTTTTCGGCCGGTCTGGGACGAATTTCAGGGTACGCTCCCCGATGAGGTTGCGGTGGTCGATCTGATGGGCGGATTGGCCCCAGATACCGAACAGCCCATGGACGCGCCAACCCGCGACTATGTCCAATCGGCCTGGCGGGCCGTTGCCCAGAGGACCGACGCCAGGTTCAATTTCGCGTTCTGGGATGAATGCTCGCCCCGTCGGACAACTTATCCCGCGTGCCGCGCCGTCGTCGCCGCGGGACTGCAAAGAACCCAAGCGCGCAAGCTTATGTATGAAGCTGTCCAGAGCGCCTACTTCCTCCTCGCAAAAAACCCCAGCGAGGAAAGCACGCTGATCGCGCTGGCGGAAGAATCAGGACTGGATGCAGACCGGTTTGCTGCAGATCTAGGCTCAGCGGCAGTGAATCAGCAACTGGCCAATGAGCTTAGGAAGGTACGGGAGTTTGGGGTAACCGGGTTTCCCAGTCTGATCTGGCACTGGCAACCGCCTGGTGATGAGCCGCGCTACGGGCTGCTCGCTGCGGGGTATACGGATCTTGACCGCCTCCAGGCAAGGTGGACCGAACTCGTCGGCTAAAAACGTCCCTCTAAACGGCCAGGCGATGGGCCAAAACCGACCCAATATTTGGGCTTTTTTCGGTATATATACGTTGACCCATAGGCCCGCGCTATCCTATACTGCGCGCGCTTTGTTGCAGTACAACAAGGCTGGAAGACCGTTTGGTCGCGGCCCCTAACCCGATAGAGATCGGCACGATGCCAGAGGCACCGGAAGCCGTCCGTGCGCCCATCGGTGCCAGCGCGGGAGATATCCTGCGCTGGGTGCTGGTATCGGCCGGCGCGGCTGCATTCATCACGACGATGTTGCTGGCGCTCCTGGCAGACGGCCAGGCCCGCTCGGCTCTTCTCGGTGGGGGAATTGCCTTTGTAGCAAACGGATACTCGGTGTGGCGGGTGTTTTCTGCCCCGGCTGATGTGTCGGGTGCCATGACGTTGGCGAATCTGTACCGGGCGGAATTCGGGAAGTTGGTGATCACCGGCGCGCTGTGCGCGCTGGCTTTTGGGTTGGTAGAGGATTTGGCGCTCGGGGGATTTTTGGCCGGACTGCTGGCGACACTGATTGCCGCGACAATCGGCGCGATCTTCGCCCAAAGAAATGATGTCGGTGAGAGGCCGGCGAACTGATTTTTGAGAACCGTTTTGAGATGGCATCAAGCGAAGCACTGACGACAACGGGCTATATCAAGCACCATCTGCAGAACCTGACCTTTGGTCAGCACCCGGATGGCACCTGGGGTATTGCCCATGGCGCCGCAGAAGCAAAAGCCATGGGCTTCTGGGCGATTCATCTGGATACCATGTTCTGGTCGGTGTTGCTGGGTGCGCTCTTTATCTGGGTATTCAGGAGAGCGGCCGTTAAGGCCACCGCGGGTGTGCCCAGCGGCATGCTGAACTTTGTCGAGTGGGTCGTGGAGTTTGTGGACGATAACGTCAGGGGATCTTTCTCCCACAAAAACGATCTGGTGGCGCCGCTCGCTCTTACGCTGTTTGTGTGGGTGCTGTTGATGAACACCATGGATCTGGTCCCGGTCGACTGGCTGCCTGAACTCGCCAAACTGATGGGCATTGAATATATGAAGGTGGTGCCGACCACTGATCCCAACGCCACCTTCGGGATGGCGCTTGGCGTGTTTGTGCTGACGGTCTTTTACAGCATCAAAGTCAAAGGCATCGGGGGATTCACGGCCGAGCTGACGATGCAGCCTTTTGCGGCGAAGAACCCTATTCTCAAGATCCTTTTCCTGCCCGCGAACTTCTTTCTTGAGTTCGTCAGCCTGGTGTCCAAGCCGGTTTCGCTCTCGCTGCGTCTTTTCGGCAACCTGTTTGCCGGAGAGATGATCTTTATCCTCATCGCGCTGCTGTTTTCCGGCGGCACGGTGCTGTTTATTGCCGGTGGCGCGCTGCAGTGGGCGTGGGCGGTATTTCATATCCTGATCGTTTTGTTGCAGGCGTTCATCTTCATGACGCTGACGATCGTTTATCTGGAGATGGCCCACAGCCATCACTGATTGTTTTTCGGATCTAGATCTGACTTAACCTGACAAACTTCCAACAGGAGAATCTCATGGAAACAGCTCTGCTCTACGTTGCCGGTGCGGTACTGCTTGGTCTCGCTGGCGTAGGCGTTGGTGTAGGCGTAGGCGTGCTTGGGGCACGCTTTCTGGAGGGCATCGCCCGCCAGCCGGAACTGCTGCCGATGCTTCGCACCCAGTTCTTCATCGTCATGGGTCTGGTGGACGCCATCCCGATTATCGGGGTCGCCATCGCGCTCTACATCATGTTTGCTGTCGTCGGCGGCTAAACACGAAACCAATTAGGTAACGGCTATGAACATCAACCTGACGCTGATCGGCCAGAGTTTGGCTTTCGTCGTTTTCGTCTGGTTCTGCATGAAGTTGGTCTGGCCTCCTATCGTCAATGCTTTGAACGATCGCAAGACCAAGATCGCAGATGGGCTCGCGGCGGCTGAGGAAGGGCAGCAGGCCAAAGCGAAGGCGCAGGAGCATGCGGAACAGGTAACCAGCGAGGCCAAGGAACAGGCTCAGGAGATTATCCGTCGAGCGGAAAAACGCGAAACCGAGATGGTGGAAGAAGCCAAAGGCAATGCGCGTACGGAAGGCGACAGGATCCTGACCGCAGCCCGGGGCGAGATAGATAAAGAAGCAAATATGGCCCGCGAAGCATTGCGCGCCCAAGTGGCAGCACTGGCGGTGACCGGCGCATCGAAAATTCTCTCTAGAGAAGTGGATGCTGAGGCCCACGCCAAAATGCTCGACGAATTAATCGCTGAGCTGTAGTCCCTTATCTACCACCTCCCACGCAATCATGTCTGAAAACGCCAGCATTGCCCGTCCTTACGCCCAGGCCGTATTTGAGATGGCCCGCGACAGCGGCAACTTCTCCAACTGGTCAGAGGCACTCGGCGCTTTGGCAGCACTGGCCCAGGAGCCTCAGGTCAACGCGCTTTTTGCCCATCCCGGCGTCGCGCGAGAGGAACTTGCCGGTGTGATGATTGAATTGTGTGGCGATGGGTTAGATGAAGCGGGGCGGAACCTGGTACGGCTGCTGGCCCGCAATCGCCGGTTGGGTGCACTGGAAGCCATCGCACAACAGTACGAATTGCTGCGCGCCGAGGCAGAGCGCACGATACAGGCTCAGGTCGAGAGTGCCCTGCCCGTCTCTGAAGACCATCAACGGCGGATCGCCGAGGCGCTTGAGAAAAGGTTGGGCCGGCGGGTGGAACTGAGTGTGAGTACTGATGCTTCGCTGATCGGCGGTGCGGTGATCCGTGCTGGTGATCTCGTAATTGACGGGTCTGTCCGGGCCCGGCTCGAAAAGTTGGCAGCTGCAGTAAGCGGCTGATTCAGGCCAGAAGAGCTGCATACAAGAGCTGCATAAAACAGCTGCAAGAGGAATCAAAGAATGTCTATGCAACTGAACCCCTCCGAAATCAGTGAGCTGATCAAGGAACGGATTAAGGATTTTGATGCTGGTGCTGAGGCGCGTACCGAAGGCACCGTCGTCAGTTTGACCGACGGTATCTGCCGGATTCACGGACTCGCTGATGCAATGCAGGGCGAGATGCTGGAGTTTCCCAACGATACCTTTGGTCTGGCGCTGAACCTGGAACAGGATTCGGTCGGCGCCGTGGTGCTTGGCGACTACGAGCACATTGTTGAGGGGGACACGGTCAAATGTACCGGGCGTATCCTTGAGGTCCCGATCGGCCCCGGCCTGCTCGGCCGCGTGGTCGATTCTCTCGGCGAGGCGATCGATGGCAAAGGCCCCATTGAAACAGCCGGCACGGCACCGATCGAGAGCATCGCGCCTGGCGTTATTACGCGTCAGTCGGTTTCGCAGCCCGTGCAAACCGGCCTCAAGGCCATCGACTCAATGGTGCCGATTGGCCGCGGACAGCGTGAACTGATCATTGGTGACCGGCAGACAGGCAAAACCGCCGTCGCAATCGACACCATCATCAACCAGAAGGGCACAGGCATTAAATGTGTCTACGTGGCTATTGGCCAGAAGGCCTCGTCGGTGGCCAACGTCGTCAGCAAACTTGAAGAGCATGGCGCGATGGATCACACGATCGTGGTGTCGGCATCGGCGGCGGATTCAGCGGCGATGCAGTACATCGCGCCTTATGCGGGGTGCGCAATGGGCGAGTATTTCCGCGACCGCGGCGAAGACGCGCTTATCATTTACGACGATCTGACCAAACAGGCCTGGGCCTATCGCCAGGTCAGCCTGCTGCTTCGCCGCCCGCCGGGCCGCGAGGCTTATCCCGGAGACGTCTTCTACCTGCACTCGCGTCTGCTTGAGCGGGCAGCCCGAATCAATGAAGAAGAAGTNGAAAAACGGACCAANGGNGANGTCAAGGGCAANACCGGCTCATTGACGGCATTGCCGATTATCGAGACGCAGGCCGGCGACGTNTCNGCCTTCGTGCCGACCAACGTGATCTCCATTACNGANGGACAGATCTTTCTNGAGACAGACCTCTTCAACGCNGGTATNCGCCCTGCNATNAATGCGGGTCTNTCNGTGTCACGAGTGGGNGGTGCGGCGCAGTGTCCCCTGATCAAAAANCTGGGCGGCGGTATNCGTCTGGCGCTCGCACAGTACCGCGAACTNGCGGCGTTCTCCCAGTTTGCTTCGGATCTCGANGAGGCCACGCGNAAGCAGCTCGAGCGCGGCGAACGTGCGACCGAACTCATGAAGCAAAAACAGTATTCCACGATGTCCGTGGCGGAGATGGCCGTGAGTCTTTTCGCGGTCAACGAGGGTTACCTCGATGATGTGGACGCCAAGCAGGTCGTGGAGTTTGAGCAGGCCATGCAGAGTCACATGAAGAGCCAGCATAGCGGTCTCATGGACGAGATGAACCGCGATCAGGCCTACAGTGACGACGTGGCGGGCAAGCTGCATGATGCGCTGAAGGACTTCAAAGCCAACGGCAGCTGGTAAGCACCGGGAAGGGCAAGGACGATGTCAGGCGCCAAGGAAATCCGAACCAAGATCAAGAGTATCCAGAATACTCAGAAGATCACCAAGGCAATGGAAATGGTCGCGGCGAGCAAAATGCGCCGTGCGCAGGAGCGGATGAACCAGGCGCGGCCGTACGCTGAGAAGATGGCTAACGTCATGGCCCATCTCGCTCAGGCCAACCTCGAGTACAAGCACAGCTACACCGAGAGCCGGGATCCGAAACGGGTCGGGTTTATCGTGGTGTCCAGCGATCGGGGTCTGTGCGGCGGGCTCAACATCAACCTGTTCCGGCAGGTGCTCCAGAGCATGTCCGAGTGGCGTGACAAAGGGGTCGAGATCGACGTAACGATCATTGGGCGAAAAGGCCTGGGATTTTTCAAGCGGGTGGGGGTAAACATTGTCTCCGAAGCCACCCAGCTTGGAGACAAGCCGCAGCTGGCTGACCTCATTGGCGCCATGAAGGTGATGATGGATGCCTTCAGCGAAGGCCGCATTGACCGCTTGTTCCTCGCACACAACGGCTTTGTCACAACGATGACACAGGAGCCGCGGGTGGATCAGCTGCTGCCGGTGTCGGCCGCCGAGCCCGATGAGCGCCTTGAGCAGCACTGGGATTATCTCTATGAGCCCGATGCGCGCGAGGTCGTAGACGCGCTCATGATGCGCTACGTTGAGTCGCTGATTTATCGCGGGGTGGTAGAGAACATCTCCTGCGAAATGGCCGCCAGAATGGTGGCAATGAAGTCCGCATCGGACAATGCGGGCAACCTGATTGATGAACTGCAGCTGGTCTACAACAAGGCCCGCCAGGCTGCTATTACCCAGGAAATTTCTGAAATCGTCGGCGGCGCTGCAGCGGTTTAACCGCGCCTGGATCAACAGCCCGTATCAACAGAACAGAATAGGAAAGAAAAGGAACTTTTACGAGGAAAACGCTATGAGTACCGGCAACATTGTTGAAATTATCGGCGCGGTGGTCGATGTTGAGTTCCCGCGCGGCGCGGTGCCCCGGGTCTACGACGCGCTGACGGTCAGCGAAAACGGTCTGACCCTTGAGGTCCAGCAGCAACTCGGTGACGGGGTGGTCCGCAGTATCGCCATGGGTTCCAGCGATGGACTCAAGCGCGGCCTTGAGGTCAATAACACGGGCGCACCGATTACCGTCCCCGTCGGGGAGAAGACCCTGGGCCGGATCATGGATGTTCTGGGAAATCCCGTGGATGAAGCCGGCCCCGTGGGTGCCGATGCTTCTCTGCCGATTCACCGCAAGGCGCCAGGTTATGCCGATCAGTCACCGACGGTCGACATCCTCGAAACCGGCATCAAGGTCATCGACCTCATTATGCCGATCGCCAAAGGCGGCAAAATTGGCCTGTTCGGTGGCGCGGGTGTGGGCAAGACCGTGACCATCATGGAGCTCATCAACAACATCGCGAAGGAGCACTCGGGGCTCTCCGTGTTTGCCGGTGTGGGCGAGCGGACCCGTGAGGGAAATGACTTCTTCCATGAAATGAAAGAATCCGGCGTGCTCGATAAAGTGGCCATGGTGTTCGGCCAGATGAACGAGCCTCCCGGTAACCGGCTGCGCGTCGCGTTGACGGGCCTTACGATGGCAGAACATTTCCGCGACGAAAGCCGTGACGTGCTGCTGTTCGTTGACAACATCTATCGATACACACTGGCCGGTACCGAGGTGTCAGCGCTGCTTGGACGTATGCCGTCTGCGGTGGGTTATCAGCCGACTCTGGCGGCCGAGATGGGGGTACTGCAGGAGCGGATTACCTCAACCCGCACTGGCTCGATCACCTCATTTCAGGCCGTCTACGTTCCCGCGGATGACCTGACGGACCCCTCGCCGGCAACGACGTTTGCGCACTTGGATGCTACGTTGGTGCTGTCGCGGCAGGTCGCCGAGCTCGGCATCTATCCCGCGGTGGATCCGCTGGATTCCACCAGCCGCCAGCTTGACCCTCTGGTCGTTGGCCAGGAGCACTATGACACTGCGCGGGCGGTGCAGGGAACGCTGCAGCGCTACAAGGAACTGCGTGACATCATCGCAATTCTGGGCATGGACGAGCTGTCCGAAGAAGACAAGCAGGTCGTCAACCGTGCCCGAAAGATCCAACGCTTTTTGTCCCAGCCCTTCTTCGTGGCTGAAACCTTTACCGGATCGCCCGGCAAGTTCGTATCGCTCAAAGACACGATCCGCAGCTTCCAGGGCATCATCGACGGTCAATACGATGATATTCCGGAGCAGGCCTTCTATATGGTCGGCGGGATTGAAGAAGCCGTCGAAAAGGCAAAAACCGTCACCTAATTCGCTGAAATACGGCAATGGCCAATACCATTAAAGTCGAGATCGTTAGCGCCGAAGAAGAAGTCTGGTCGGGTGAAGGCACTATGGTGTTTGCGCCGGCCGAGATGGGTGAGATCGGGATCGCCCCGCAGCACGCGCCGCTTTTGACGCGTCTGAAGCCCGGAGAAATCCGCGTTCAGCAGGAAGCCGGCGAAGAGCAGTTTTTCTTTGTTTCGGGCGGTCTGCTTGAGGTGCAGGGACATCTTGTCACTGTGCTGTCGGATACGGCGCTGCGTGCCGGTGACCTGGATGAAGCGGCAGCCCTTGAAGCCCAACGCCGCGCCGAGCAGGCGATGAGTGACCGCACCAGCGAGGTGGATTTTGCCAAAGCCAAAGCGGAGCTCATCCAGGCGGCGGCTCAGCTGCGCGCCATCCAGAAACTGCGCGGCAAAGGCCGGGGTTAACCTCCGGGGCCGTCCGCGACAGCGGGAGCAAACCGTGTCTCAGCAGGTCGAGGCAGACAAAATCGTCTCGGTGGCTTATACCATCAGGGACGGGTCCGGAAAAATTGTCGAGCACACCGGATTACCGGTCTCCTATCTTCACGGTGGCGATGATCCGCCGCTGTTTCCCCAGGTCACAGCCGCGCTCGAAGGCTTAAGCGCAGGCGATACGACGGAAGTGCTGCTGAGGGCGCAGGAAGCCTTTGGTCCGCATGATCCCGGCCTCACTTTTTCAGATGATATTGAGAACGCGCCTGAAGAGCTGCGCCACGTGGGCGCGGAACTTGATGCGGAAAATGAGCAGGGCGAGGCGCTGCATTTTCGGGTGGTCCGCGTGGATGAGGCAGAGATTACCGTTGACGGCAATCATCCTCTTGCAGGACAGGACATCACCTTCATTGTCCGCGTGACGGACGTCCGCGACGCGACACCTGCCGAACTTGCTGCAAACGCCCAGCAGCAGATCCACTAAATCCTGTTTCGCGGGAAATCCCGCACCTGCGATTGCAGTAATATCCTGATCCATGACGCTTGAAGTCATTATTTTGGCGGCCGGCAAAGGCACCCGCATGCGTTCCGCATTGCCAAAGGTGCTCCATGATCTCGCTGGCCGGCCACTGATCCAGCACGTGCTGGATACGGCCCGGGAATTATCCCCCGACCGGATCCACGTGGTACATGGCCATGGTGCCGAGCTGGTGCGTGAGCACCTGGCCGATGCCGAGGACATCAACTGGGTCGAGCAGGCAGAGCAATTGGGCACAGGACACGCCGTCAGCCAGGCCTTGCCCGACGTTAATCCGGATGCCAGGGTGCTGGTTCTTTACGGCGATGTGCCTCTTATTCGTGCCAAAACCCTGCGCGCTATGCTGGATCAAAGCGACGACAGCCACCCCGCGCTTTTGACGGCCGAGCTTAACAATCCGTCAGGCTATGGTCGGATACTGCGTGACGGAAAAGGCGCTGTCACCGCCATCGTTGAAGAAGCCGAAGCATCTCAAGCCGAGCGCCAGATTGCCGAGATCAATACCGGCTTTATGGCTTGTCCTGCGGGCCGACTTCAGTCTTGGCTCGAGGAGATCGACAACAGTAACCGTCAGGGAGAGTTCTATCTGACCGATGTGGTCGGCCGCGCCGCGCAGGCAGGCGCGACCGTAAGTGCAGTGGGTTGCCAAGATTCTAATGAGATCACCGGCGTGAACAGCCAGGCGGAACTCGCACAAGTGGAAAGATGCTTTCAGGCGCGACAGGCAGAAGCGCTCATGGAAGCGGGCCTCGGTTTACGGGACCCCGCGCGGTTTGATCTTCGGGGGAGCCTGCGCTTTGGGGAAGACTGTGTTTTCGATATCAACGTGGTGGTATCGGGGGAGGTCCGCCTGGGCAAGGGAGTCTCGGTTGGGCCGAACTGCCAGATCATCGATAGCGAAATCGGCGACGGCGTCGAGATTCGCGCAAATAGCGTGGTCGAGGGCGTCAAAATCGCGGATCAGTGTGCTATCGGACCCTTCGCGCGCCTTCGTCCCGGAACCATCCTCGAGTCAGGCGCACGAGTGGGCAACTTTGTTGAAACCAAGAACACAACGCTGGGCGAGGACAGCAAAGCGAATCACCTTGCCTATGTGGGCGACGCCACGGTGGGGCAGCGCGTTAATATTGGCGCCGGGGTCATTACCTGCAATTACGACGGCGCCAACAAACACCCCACCGTGATTGAGGACGATGCCTTTGTCGGCTCAAACAGCGCGCTGGTTGCACCGGTCACGGTAGGCAAAGGGGCGACGGTGGGTGCAGGGTCTGCGGTCTCACGCGATGTTCCGCCCGGGCAGCTTGCGCTGACCCGCGCCGAGCAGCAGGTGCGAAGCGGTTGGCAACGTCCGAAAAAAGAGAAGAAAAACTGAATCGGTGGGTAGGTCGGTTTGTTGAATCAACCGGGCTCGTAACCTTTCCGTAACTTTCCAAGAGAGCAGACAAATTTATGTGCGGCATTGTCGGGGCAGTCAGAACTTCTGAAGCGAGCGGCTTTTTGCTGGAAGGTCTGCGCCGACTTGAATATCGTGGCTACGACTCCGCCGGGGTAGTGGTGATCAACCCCGAAGGAGAGCTGGAGAGGGCGAGAGCCGTCGGGAAAGTCGGAGAGCTGGAACAGGCGCTGCGTCAGACACCGCTGGCAGGCGCAACCGGAATCGCCCATACCCGCTGGGCGACGCATGGCGGCGTCACAGAGCCCAATGCCCATCCGCATATCTGCAACGGCACTTTGGCGCTCGTGTGCAACGGCATCGTTGAAAATCACGAGACCCTGCGCGATGCACAGCGTGCGGCGGGTCTCAGTTTTACTTCCGAAACCGATACGGAAGTCGTGGTGCATCAGGTCTATCTTCACCTTCAGCAGGGGTTGGATCTGGCCGATGCGGTTCGCGCCACGATGGCGGAGCTGCACGGCAGTTTCGCACTGGCTGTGGTGCATGCCGGCGAACCGGGCCGGCTCGTTGCGGCCCGCCAGGGCCCGCCCCTTCTGCTCGGGCGGTCGGGCGAAGAGAACTTTGTGGCGTCTGATATCAACGCCCTGCTGCCNGTGACCCGCGAGTACCAGGTGCTTGAAAACGGGGATGTGGCNGATATTCGCGGGANCGATTGCCTGATTCGTGACCAAGCCGGCNAAATAGTNGAGCGGACCGTGCACAGCAGCACGCAGTCGGGTGAGAGCGCAGAGCTGGGNGAATACCGCCATTTCATGCAAAAAGAAATCCACGAACAGCCCCGGGCGGTTGCCGATACCCTCGAAGGGCGTCTGCTGGGTGATCACGTTCTGGAAGAATCTTTCGGCAGCCGCGCTCAGGAGATCTTTGATGCGACCCGGCAGGTTCAGATCATTGCCTGCGGAACGAGTTATCACGCTGGCTTGGTCGCTCAGCACTGGCTGGAATATGTCGGGGTGCCGTGTGAGGTCGAGGTGGCCAGCGAGTATCGCTACCGCCGGCACGCACATCGGGAAGGCACGCTGGTCGTGACGATTTCCCAATCCGGCGAGACGGCGGATACGCTCGCCGCGCTTGAGGAAGCGACCCGTCAGGGGATTGCAGGGTCTTTGGTGATTTGCAATGTGCCCGAATCCTCACTGGTGCGTGAATCCGATCTGTCTTTCATGACCCACTGCGGGCCTGAGGTGGGGGTGGCATCTACCAAAACCTTTGTGAGTGCCATGACGGGTCTGTTGCTGTTGGCACTGGTGCTGTCACGGCGGCACGGTTTTGATTCTGGCTTTGAGTCCCATGTGGTGCGCCAGATCCGGACGCTGCCCGCTGTCCTTGACTCTGTTCTGGCGATGGAAGAGGCGATTGCCGAGGTGGCAAAGGTGTTTGGCGACAAAGAGCATGCGCTTTTTCTGGGACGCGGCGCCCACTTCCCGATTGCCATGGAAGGTGCGCTCAAGTTGAAGGAAATTTCCTACATCCACGCCGAAGCCTATCCGGCCGGCGAGTTAAAGCACGGCCCGCTTGCACTGGTGGATGAAAGAATGCCGGTCGTCGCCGTGGCGCCCAACGACGTGCTGATTGAAAAACTTAAATCGAATCTCGAGGAAGTCCGCGCACGGGGCGGGCGTCTTTTCCTCTTTTCTGATCCGGGCTCAGGTTTTGTTGAAAGCGAGGATGTCCGGATTCTGCATGTGGCGCCGGTAGACAGCGCCATCGCGCCGATTATTTACACTGTGCCGCTTCAGCTTCTGTCGTACCATGTCGCGCTGATCAAGGGCACCGATGTGGACAAGCCGCGCAACCTGGCGAAGTCAGTCACTGTAGAGTAACGGACTGTCGGCAGCGTCTGCCCAACTTTCGGGCGACGAATTGGTCGCCGCCCGAAAGCATCAGTCGCGATTACTTGTAAGCGACATGCAGCCGGTTGATGTTTCCGTTGAAGGCAAAGGGTTTGCGATCAAAATACGCTTCGGAAACCGGCGAATAACTGTCACGGCCGACGTCGAAAGTATCGTTGGCCGTAAAGGTTAGTGGAGCCGAGCGGGGAACGGTGCCCTTTGCCACTTCATCCCCATTGACCCGGATCACCACGTCGAGCGCAGCAGCGTGATTGTTGCCCGTTTTCGTTGTCTCGACGGTGATCGTCACCTTTCCAGTGGGTAGCGGGCTCGTCGTGGAGATGCGTGTGCGCTCAATTTGGAACAGGTTGTATTCGTAAGTCAGTTTGCCCTGTTCGATCCACAGAGCGAGGCCGCCCGAAAACGCACCGAGAGCATAAAGCACGCCCTCCGAATCCTCGGCGAGCTCTGCATCAATCGTCACCATGCTGCTGCGGGCGCCAACTTTTGGCGCCGTGAATTCAGGAACGCCGGTGACTTCCTGGGTATAGGTGAACTCTGTCGCCGGGTTTGAGGGTGCGTCTTCGGGATGGAATACGACCGACCACAGCCCCCCGCCGATGGGGAACACTTTGTTGTCTTCGGCGGTGACCAGGAAAGCTTCCTTGAGGGCTTCGACTTTCTCGGGGTGTACATCCGCCAGATTGTGGGCCTGAGAATGATCTTGGGTGAGATCGTGAAGCTCCCAAGTGTCGTTGTCAGGTGACCACTTAAGAATAGCAGGGTCCACACCTGGCACCCACGGCGTGCGTGGTCCGAAGACGGACGCGATCCACCCGTCCTCGTAATAGCTGCGGCTTCCCATCACTTCAAAATACTGGCTGCGCTTGCGGCCCTCGGCATCCGGATCGTCGAAGGTGTAGGTCAAGCTCACCCCATCCAGCGGATCCTGCGAAACCCCATCCACGGTTTCAGGGGGTGTGATCTCAAGGAGGTCATAGATCGTGGGGACGATGTCGTTGACATGATGGAACTGGGCGCGGGGTTTTTTGTCGGGGGTGATTTTTTCAGGCCAGGAAACCACCATCGGTGTGCGCGTCCCTCCAAAGTGGGCCGCCACAAGCTTTGTAGAACGATAGGGGGTCGAACCCGCCCAAGCCCAGGCCGCGTGATACATATTGTCCGCCTTGGGTGAACCCAACACATCAAGTCCACCCAGCTCGTTCATCGTCCTAATATGATCCTTGATCTCGGTAGGAATACCATTCTGGGCCAGAAGTTCGCTTATGCTGCCGCTTTGGCCCTCAGCGCTGGATCCGTTATCACCCCATATGTAGAAAACCAGGGTGTTGTCACGAATGCCCATTTCATCCAGAGCATCCAGCAGGCGACCGGCTTGGGTATCGGCATGTTCTGTATAACCTGCGAAGACTTCCATCAGCCGTAGTTGAAACTCGCGCTCATCCTCTGGAATATCATCCCAGGCGGCAAGCGTGTCAGGCCGTGCGGTCAGTTCCGTATTGTCAGGAATCCAGCCGAGTTCCTTTTGATTGGCGAATATCTCCCCCCGCAGTTCGTCCCAACCCGCATCAAATCTGTCCTGGTACTTATCTGCCCACTCCTTGAAGATGTGGTGAGGGCCATGAGAGGCGCCGGGAGTCCAGTAGACAAAGAACGGCCGGTCCGGTGTCAGAGCGTGGACTTGCTTCATCCACGACACGGCTTTGCCAGCCATGTCTTCGGTAAAGTGATAGCCTTCTTTACCATGAGACGGATCAATCCGGTTCGTGTTTTCAACAACCGCCGGCTCCCATTGCGACGACTCCCCTGCAAGGAAGCCGTAGAAATAATCAAACCCGATGGCATCACCGACCGGCCAGTTTGTATAAGGGCCGACAGCAGTCGTCTCGTTAGCCGGCGTGTTATGCCATTTGCCAAATCCTGCCGTCGCATAGCCGTAACCGCTGAGAACCTTTGCGACTGTCGCGGACGTGCGCGGGATACGACCACTGTAGCCATCCCAGTCATTTGAAAGCTCAGCAATCTGGCCGTTGCCTACCCTGTGGTGATTGCGCCCCGTCAGGAGCGAAGCACGAGTGGGCGAACACATGGCGGCGTTGTGAAATCGGCTATAGGCGATCCCTTCCTCTGCCAGTTTGTCCAGCGTCGGTGTCGTAATCGGTCCGCCAAAAGTGTGCGGCAGTGCGGCCCCCACATCATCGAGCATGATGATGACAATGTTGGGCGCGTCTTCTGGAAGTTGTGAGACCCGCGGAAGCGGGTTGTAGTTCGACTCCGCAATAGTCGGGCCTGCTGTGCTGCCCGAAGCCTGGGGCAGAATCGGCAGCGACTGTTGCCCTTGTGCGACGCCGGCCGTAAACATTAACGCCATGCTGAGGCAAAGGATTTGCCCCAATTTATTTTCTTTTCTCACTTTCATTCCCCTTTTCAAATGCAGAGCTTGAAAACCGCAGTTTTTTATCAGATTGCCGTCAGTTGGGCAAAGTTTATCTCCGTAGGGAGCCTTTCCTCTTCACCTGCGTACCAGTGACAAGCTAACTCTTTTTGAGTCGGTGGTTGTCCTCGCTGGATGAACCTAGAATCCTGGGGTTGCCACCCGGGCACAAACGTTGCGGTAGAGTTAAGGGCGACGAGTTTTTAGTTAAATACCGGTGGAGGCACCATGATTATTGTCCTCGTGACGTTTCCGATTTCCTCAGATCTAGACGCAGCGACGCTCAAGGAAAAATTCCTCGAGACAGCACCCATGTACCAGGATACCCCCGGCCTCATCAGGAAGAATTACCTTGCAGACGCAGAACAGCACCGCGCCGGAGGCGTGTATTGCTTTGACACGATGGAGAACGCCACGCGCTGGTTCGACGACGAGCGGATCGCGTGGATTACCGAACGGTACTCAAAGCCCGATATCCAGTTTTTTGACAATCCCGTGATGGTCGATAATGACAAGGGCGAGATCATCCAGTAAGTGATGCGTATCCGTTCGGTTGATCCGGCAACACCCGGGCCACGCTTATCATGACAATCCCTCCGCTAGTATTGACGACCGGTGAACCCGCTGGCGTGGGTCCCGAACTCACCGTCCAGCTGCTGCAGCGCCCCCTGCCCTCACCCCTGGTGATTGCGGGCGATCCTGATCTGCTGCTTGAACGCGCCGCTTTGCTGAGCCTGCCCTTGGCGCGCAAAGGCGACGCCCTGGTGGCGCCCGGCGGCGAGGCAGTGGTTTTGCCCGTCGCGCTCGGTGTGCCCTCGATTCCGGGGAGTCTCGATGTCGCCAACGCGGCTTATG
>NZKZ01000103.1 GCA_002694065.1 Acidiferrobacter sp. | reverse complement strand
GGAAAAGCATGCGGTGCTGGCAAATGGAGGATAACTATGCACAAGTTCAAACGTGCGTTCCTGGCAGCAGCTGCAGCGGTCTCTTTGGTTGCGACCACAGGCGTCACCTCAGTTGTTCAAGCAGGTGAATGGCCCACCGAAAAACAGTGCAAGGCCGGTGCCGCCAAGGATGGAGACAACATCATCAAGGGTTGGTGCGTTGCGGTAAACCGCAGGGGCGGCAACTGCTTGGCCTGTCACCAGGCCATGGTGAATCCCTGGCCGGAAGGCTTTCCTCCGGGCGGCAATATCGCACCGCCGCTGGTAGCAATGGCAGCGCGTTATCCTAACCGCGAAGATCTTCGTGCCCAGATCTGGGATCCGACGGAAAAGAATCCCCTGACGTCGATGCCGCCTTTCGGCAAGCACAAACTGATCAGCGAAGAAGATATTGACCTGTTGGTCGATTGGCTGCTCTCGATTTAGGTGCTCAGGTGCTCGGCACTTTCGCCGATAAAGCACTAACGACAAGATAACGAAAAAATCCGATTCATTCATTTAGGAAAGGCAACAGTTATGAAACGTAGAATCTTTTTGAAAGGCTCACTGGCAGCCGGCACCCTTGCGGTCGCTGCTGGTGCTGGGATGCTTACTCCCAAGAGTGTTCTTGCTGCGGCGTGGCCAAAAGCAGCGTTTGAGTCCGAGACGGAAGCCGATGCGCTGAACGCATTTTTTGGCACGTCAGACGCCGAACAAAGCGATCAGGTCTCCATCAAAGCGCCGCTGCAGGCAGAGAACGGTGCGGTGGTGCCGATCAAGGTGATGACTTCTTTAACGGGTGTAGAGGGAATCGCGATTTGTGCGATTAAGAACCCCAGGCCCTATACCACTTCCCTGCGAGTCTCAGCCGGCGGCGGTGGTTTGTACAGTACGCGTATCAAAATGGGTCAAACCTCTCCGGTGCACTGCTATGTGAAGGCTGGGGGAAAGCTCTACATGGCGTCTCAGGAAATCAAAGTAACCGTCGGCGGCTGCGGCGGCTAACTCGACAGAATTAAGCAGGAGAAGTGTGATGGCATCAACCAAGATGAAAATCAAAAAGAGCAAAAGTGGGGGCTACGAGGTGATGGTTCTGGCCAAACACCCCATGGAAACGGGTCTGCGCAAGGACAAGAAGACCGGCAATAAGATTCCCGAGCATTTTATTGAAAACATGGAATTCTCAGTTAATGGGGAAGTGGTTGCGCAAGCAAATCTGGGGACGGGAGTATCGAAAAATCCTCTGATAGGCGTAGGTATTCCCAATGCAAAATCTGGTGATACAGTCACCGTCAGCTGGGTGGATAACAAGGGAGAAAGTGACAGCGCGGAGAAGGTTGTCAAATAAATCAAAACTCGTTGATGAGTTTTTGATGCAAATATCCGTCCACTGGCGTGGTCGTAGCGATCTGAGGAGAAGAAAAAGATGAAGAAATTGATTTCACTGGTAATGGCTGCGGGGATCGCCTTGGTAGGTGTATCAACTGTGCAAGCCATCTCCGAATCGGAGATCCAGCAGGATATCGAGGCATTTCAGGGCTATTTCCTGAAGCGTTTTCCGGGCCTGACCATCGAGGATTTCCAGGATGGCGTTAACGCCCTGCCGCAATACGCGCATCGCCGTGCCAACTGGGAGTTGGCAATGGAATTTCCGCCCTATGAGCCCGAGATGGAAAAGGCTGCTGAGGAGTGGAATACGCCTTTCGCAAACGGCAAGTCGCTGAACGACTGCGATCTGGCGCCAGGCCACACTTATCCCGTGTTCGACGCAGCAACCGGGGATCTTCGCACTATCGTGGGTGACATCAACGCATGTCTTAAAGCCAACGGCGAAGACCCAATTAAGAACGTCAAAAGAGCCAAGATGGCCCGTTTGGTGGCGCACTATCGATCCCAATTTAACGGTGAGAGAGTGGCGATAGATTTTTCAGATCCGGGTGCGCAGGCACTATACGAAAAGGGGCGTCAGTTCTACTGGGCGAAGCGTGGGCAGTTGAACTTCTCATGCGCTGACTGCCATGTTCACAATGCTGGCAATATGGTTCGCGGCGATGTCCTGAGTGCCGGACTCGGTCACGGTGTGGGATTTCCGGTCTGGCGGACCAAGTGGCAGGTGGCAGGAAAGCCCTGGGGCACCATCCATCGTCGCTACGGTGGCTGCAACAAGCAGGTCCGCGCTCACCCCTTTAAAGCGCAGGGTGAGGAGTACAAGGCGCTCGAGTTTTATGAGGCGGTGATGAATACGGGAATTCCTTTGAAGGTGCCGAGCCAGCGCCAGTAATCAATCGACTATCTGACCGGAATCTGAAACAGACAAGATTCAGCCCGCGTTGGAGCAGAAGCAGAAAAACCTGGCCTAACGGCCGGGTTTTTTTTATCTTGAGGCATAAGTGTCAATTAAGGTCTGCGAGTGTATTCATGTCGGTCGTTTTTACGAGACCGCTGAATGTGCCTAAGCGCTAATCGTTTTACTGATTGAGAGTTAGAGGTGTCGAGATGAGTCTTAACCGAAGAGAATTCATGCGCCTGTTGGCGATGGCCGGTGCTGCCGGCATGGCAGTCAATGGCCGGGTCTTTGCAGATTCGGGTGTCGAGTACGATGTGCCCGCTTTTGGCAACCTGTCGCTTATGCATTTCACCGACTGCCACGCACAACTTATGCCGGTTTATTTTCGGGAACCGAGCATCAATATCGGCATCGGTGATGCGTTCGGCAAGCCGCCGCATGTAGTGGGCGAGCATTTTCTGGATCACTTTGATATCGCCTCTGGTTCTGCCAAAGCACATGCCTTTACGTTTCTGGATTTCGAAGCCGCGGCAAGAAAGTACGGCAAGGTTGGGGGTTTTGCCCATCTGGCCACGTTGGTGAAGCAGTTGAGGGCGTCACGGCCCAACAGTTTGTTGCTGGATGGAGGCGACACGTGGCAGGGGTCGGCGACATCGCTTTGGACCCACGGCCAGGACATGGTGGATGCCTGCAAGCTGCTTGGGGTGGATATCATGACCGGGCATTGGGAGTTCACTTACGGAATGGACCGGGTCCGTGAGATCGTGGATGAACACCTTTCTCCAATCGAGTTCCTTGCGCAGAACATCGTGCTGACTGAGGACGCCTACTTCGAGGGCAAGCCGGCATATGATGAGGATTCCGGGCAGGTGTTCAAGCCTTACACGATACGGGAGATGAACGGCATTCCGGTCGGTATCGTCGGGCAGGCTTTTCCCTACACCACGCTGGCCAACCCTCGCTACATGCTCGAGGACTGGAGTTTTGGTATCCGTGACGAGCAGTGCCAGGAGATGGTTGATGCGGTGCGCGCCGATGGTGCTCAGGTTGTGGTGTTGCTCTCTCACAACGGCATGGATGTGGATCTCAAGTTGGCGAGTCGAGTCAGCGGTATCGACGTCATTCTTGGAGGGCACACACACGACGGGATGCCCAAGCCCAGCCTCGTCAAGAACGCGGGTGGCAAGACGCTGGTGGTCAACTCAGGTTCGAATGCCAAATTCCTCTCGGTGATGGACTTGGATGTGCGTGACGGCCGGGTAGCTGACTACCAGTACCGCCTTTTGCCTATTTTTGCGAACCTGCTGCCGCCTGACCCCCAGATGGCCTCGTTGATCGAGACTGTTCGTGAACCCTTTAAGCAGCAGCTTGAGACCGAGCTCGCGACGACCGAGACAACCCTGTATCGCCGCGGCAACTTTATCGGCAGCTTTGACCAGGTGATTGTGGATGCTCTGATGGAAGTGCGAGGCGCTGATATCGCTTTCTCACCGGGTTTCCGCTGGGGCACCAGCCTGTTGCCCGGTGATCCGATTACGGTTGAGCGCCTGATGGATCAGACCGGCATCACTTACCCCAAATCGACACTGAACGAAATGACCGGCGAGATGATCAAGCTGGTGCTGGAGGACATCGCCGACAATCTGTTCAATCCGGACCCTTACTACCAGATGGGGGGAGATATGGTGCGGGTGGGTGGTCTTCGCTATGCGATTGACCCAGGTGCCCCGATTGGTGAACGGTTGTCTGACCTTGAGCTGAACGGCAAGCCGCTCGACCCCGGCCGGACGTATAAGGTCGCGGGCTGGGCGAGTGTTAATCCACAGCCTGATGAGTTGCCGGACATCTGGGATGTGGTGGCGGAGTATCTACGTGATCGTAAAGTTATCCGCGACGTCACGCCCAATATCCCGAGGGTCAAGGGTATTGGAGGCAATCCCGGTTTTGTTGCGTAGGTACGCGTGAGTTTTTTCGCACGCAGATCATTCGTCGCCCTGATGTTCGCCTCCTGAGGGAAATATCCTGATTTCCTTTAGTGTCGTTCCAGTAAGGTCTCAAGCGCGGCAAAGACCGGCTCCAGAACGGGCTTGAGTTTCCTGCGCATCAGACTGCCGACGGCATCACTTTTGGCAAAAAACGGGGCAACCAGCGGCTCCCCGCAAAGACCCAGAGCAATAAGCGCAGATTGACGATCTCGGTCATCCGCTGATTTATCTGCCGCTGGCCTATCTGAATCAAGAGCCGTGTTCGACGAGTCTATCCGGGACTCAACGATCTGCTGCAAGTCCTGCGCGGATCTGGGCAAAACCGTTTCACCGCAAAGGGGTTTACCGTACTCGCCTAGGGCATTGAGTGTATCGACCACGGTGTCCATGTCGACGGCTTTTTTCAAGGCGTGATGCGCACACCGCAGGAATGTTTCACCCTGGCGCGAGGCGGCGTGCTGCAGCAACTGCTCCATAGGAGCATCGTTGTCCGATGCTGTATCAAAGCGGGGCGTGGCTTGAGGGACATACAGGTAGCTGGGTCCCGCACTCAAAAAGCCGACCATGCAGGCCNCGTGATCCTCTGCGCGGGCCCGAAGCCGGCCGGTCTCTTCTTCGTTCAACAGTCTCGAGCAAAGCANCAGTTTCACCGTATCGATGATGCTCCGACTGNTGTNTTCAAAAGGAAGATGGTCGAGCAGAAATTGNCTCAGCTTGGGCCCAGTGCGGCCGTTGGCCACATCGGGATGNGAGAGCATCANGCGCGCGACTTCTGCGGTGGGCAGACACCACCATGCACGCTGCGCCAGTGCATCATCCAGGTTGGGCGAAGCGGCTACGGCCACAACGGCCTCTGCCTCGCCCAGACGCAGCAGTCTCGCCAGGCGTTCTGTTTCGAGGGCGCCAGTGCGGGTCCAGCGCCGGATAAAGACCGGATATCCACCCGGCGTGCCCAGTGCGAGAACAGAGAGATTTTCCCGCACCGCGCGAAGATACCGATCGGGATGGCCGGCGGGCTTCAGTTCCATGCGGTGGGTCTGGTGTTCCGTTAACGCCTCGACACACATCGTTTTTTCATCGATTCGGATAGCCAGCGCAGTGGTCGCCAGTACGTTCAGTCGTAGCGTATCTTCGTCGGTAAGCTGCATGGTGTATTCAACAGAGGGTGACCCACCCAAGGGGGATATCCCGATCCAGGGACCCGGCGGGTAATATTATCTGCGTGACTTCCTTGTTACCTCGCCAAGAGCGCGGAGAGAATGATGAATACCGTCTATTATGAAACCATAGACAAGCTTGAGAAGATGGGTGTGAATCCGGATTATGTCCAGGGTTGGGCCGGGGGATTTCTCGGCAATCCGGAACGGGAAGAGCAGCGCGTCACGGAAGCTTACTCGGCGGGTTATGAGGATGGTCAGAACAAGACGACCGACAGCGCGGCCGACTGGAAAGAAAATTAATTTCTGAGCCCTGATTCGATAGAGGATCTGTCTTCAGATCGAAGAGTTCTTTACACCCCCAGTTTTGTCGGTGTGCAGATTTGACATGGATTTTGCCAACTGTCTGACGACGTCCGGCCCGTCTATATCCATCACCTGATCCATGACCCAGCGGTTGGTCTGATCATTGCCCATAATCGCCTGGATGTGGTCGCTGAATGCCCGCAGCAGCGCGTAGCCCGGCAGTCCCTCGCCAAAAGAGCACTCACCGTAATGCTTATTGCGCCGGTTGAGTGTCTCGATGAATTGCGCTTGGTAGTCGCCGTTACCAAGCACTTCGACGGCGTTGCGGTGAAACTGTCGAGCGCAAGCAAGGGCGAGTGCCGGCACGAAGGTGGCACGGTCTGTCTGCTCCAGGTTGTCGAAGGCGAGGCGGTCCGCGGCATGCACCAGAAAGATCAGGTATTCCCGTATGACAGCGACCCGCTGAACATCATCCTGGTAAACGAAATCTTCCGCATGCAGATTGCGCGCGGCGGTCAACGCCAGCTGCCAGCAAACGTACCCCAGCGCTTCACCGTTTTTCTCGGCTGATTGCTGCTGGTCGGGATTGCGCCAGCGGTCGCGTATTCGTGTTTTCATAATCGTTGCGCTCATACGACACGGTGCAAGACACTGGCGGGAAGGTGCCTCGCAGATACTTGAAACCTACCGCAAGAGCAGCGCACCGATGGCGGATCGCTTAAGGCTGTGAGGACCGGATCCCGATCCGCCGACCTCCTATCGTTTAGAACCTTTTTCCTCGTGCGCCAGGTCTACGAGCTGGGTGGCTAGGTCTGCATAGGATTCCCGAAAGCCCGACAGCGGATGCCCGCCCTCAGGTGCAAAGTAATCCTTGGGATCAATGCCCCCCTGTTGCTCCTGGGCAATAAAGTCTTTTTGCATTTTCAGCATCTTGCGAATGAGTTCCTGTTTTTCGCTCATGGGTTACTCCTAGTCATGATAAAACCGTGCGGCACAGTATGTCTTGGATCAGGGCTTAGTACCCGCCTTTGCGCATACTTTCAGGAAGTCCTGAAAGGCGGCCGGCCTGTTTACTCGGATTCTCGGGGAAGAGCTCAAAGAGTTCCTTGTTGCTGACCTTGTGACCCCAGCGCGAGCTCATTTCCTTCAGTAATGCGCGGTTGTTAGGCTGGTTCCCGTTGTTAGAAAAATACTCATCGCGCAAGTACTGAATGATATCCCAGTGCTGCTCGTTTAGTTCCAGATTTTCCGATTCGGCCATCGCCCTGGCAACAGATTCAGTCCAGTCATCTGGATTCTCGAGAAAGCCGCTTTCGTTTATGGCGATAGTTTTTCCGTCAACTTCGATGGACATGTTGGTTCCTATGTGCGTTGTCTAAATTTAATGACGAGGCTAATTACCTTCGTCTTCAAGAGGAGAATGTACGGCATCAATACTTTTATGGGGCAAAAAAAGCCCGCATCCGAGGAGACGATCAGGCCCGAGGCCATGGTGCTGCAAGACGGCAGAATCCTTCAGGCTCAAGTCGGCGATCAAGAGGCTCCGAGTCAGCAATGAGCCGGCGGGCAGCGTAAACCGGTGGATGCGCCCACACAGCATTTTGGTTGGGGTAATGCCGAGTCGGTTTAGTCCGCCTGCGGCCTCCTCCAGAAATACAGATTCGTCTGCATACGCGTCCGTAACCCGGATATGTCGCGCCAGCACGGTCCCAAATGGTGTCAGGGCTCGTGTTCGGGCCTCCAACAGGGTCACGGGATGCCCGTCAAACTCGATGGTTTGATTGGTCAGTGCCCGCGCCTCCTCAATACGTTCTCTGGGCAGGCGAAGCACAAAGCGAGTACGTCGGGACAGTTCAATGACGCCAGTGTCATCCGGCTGCTGCCAACCATTGCTGGATTGGGCGCCATGAATCAGGTGGATACCAGCGGTGGGTTCGTCCTTCAGCCAGGGCAACAGCCGGGTAACGACTTGGTTTAAAGTCCAGGCGTGATCAGCCGGCAGTTGCCGGCCTCTGGTTTTGAAGACCAGATCCACAGCAGCCTGCGACAGGATGGGCGCTTTCGCGACGGGCGTGTCTTGCCAGAAGGTCGGCATGGCGAGTGTTTGGATCACTGAACCGGCAGGGAGGCCTGGATGGCCTCACGATCAATCCACCAGTCATCCTGGACGAGTACATCCACAACGTTACGCAGTCGGGGCAAAAAGCACGCCGGATCATTAAGTTCGAGGCGCTCTATCCATTGATCGAATGCCTCCTGATCCTCGATGCCGCTGTGGCGTCTGGCGACTGTTCCCAGCATTTGGTTGGTAAAAAAGGACAATGAGTCGTATTCCTTGCCTTCGCTGCGAAGATTGACCACATAGGCAGCGGTAGCTGCGGCTACGGCTGCGCCGTCTGAGTCGTCCGGCGTTTCCTCAATGATGTCCTGCAGCAGAGCGACGGAGAGTTCGGGGTCTACGGGGAAAGTGACTGCCAGCCAGACTCCGTGCCCGAGCGCGACGAGCGCGTCCTGCTCTCCAGACTGGAACATGATACGTGCCGCCTCAATCGCCTCTTCCCACAGACGGGCACCGCAAAAACGGTCGAAACAACGTCGGCCGCTCTGCCATGCTTCGGGTCCACGCTCAAGGGCGACCAACAGCCTGCCTTCCTGCAGGGCGAGTTCTCGCCACTGTGGTGACTCCAACTCGATTTCGCGTTCGCCAAGACGGTCCTGAACCGCCGCCAATTGCGCTTCGAAGGTGGCCGATGAGGTCGCTGCGTCTTGCTGTGATTCAGCGCCAAGGTCGAAAGTGTCGCCAAGGTATTTCATGAATCCTGGACCGGCTCGTTGGGATCCACCGTGCTGGTGAACGCGGCTTCCAGTCGGTCTTCCCAGTTTTCGGGGGTATCGGGATAGGGCGGCTTGACGTCCATGCGCAAAAAGCGATCGCCTGCGCGTGCTCTCTGGCGTACCAGCGAGGCCAGTTCCGCGAAAGTGGACGGCTGGTTCTGCAGGATAAGTTCACTAATCCAAAGCATACGATCGATTTCCGTTCAGATGCCAGGCGGGCGGGTGTATCGGCCGCGGTACATGAGTCTTTGCTCACTGATGCGGGGCGAGTCGATAAAGGCA
>NZKZ01000102.1 GCA_002694065.1 Acidiferrobacter sp. | reverse complement strand
GGCAGTTCTCCCGGGCTTAGCCAGCCGAGATTTCCACCGAGCGCGCGGGTATTGGCATCTTCAGATTGCAGCCTGGCGACGGCGCCAAAATCCTCACCCGCCACAATCCGCTCCCGAATTCGTTCCAGGCGCGCTCTTAATTGCTCATCGGGTAAAAGTGCGCTGGCCCTGATCAGGATATGCCGAACTTCCTGTTGCAGTACGACGGTCTCTCGCTGAGACTTGCGTCCTAATACTTTAAGGAGATGCCATCCGTTGGGGCTCTGAAAAACAGGTGACAACCCTCCTGGTGGCACCTCTCGTACCGCATCAAGAAACAGTTGCGGTAATTGCTCCGCCGTCCTCACCCCCAGCATCCCTCCTTCTGACGCCTTGGTCCCATCTGAGTACCGCCTCGCCGCTTCTTCGAACGCCAGACCGCCGATGACCTCTTGTCGAATCTCTTCAAGCCGGACTCGGCGTTCAGAGATTTGGGATTCTGAAGCCCCTGAAGGCAATCTCAACAGGATGTGGGCCAGATCCAGCTCGACGTCATCGGGTTTATCCTCCTGGGGATTTTGTGCCAAATATTCATCAATCTCCTGCTCGCTGACTTTAATCTGCCGACGGATCTGCCGGTCAATCAGCTTTCGGATCGTGAGCTGCTTTCTCAGATCTGCCTCGTAGTCTTCAATTGCCACCCCTGCTCCGGCGATCGCGGCCTCCAACTGAGACAGGGTCAAGCCATTCTGTCGGGCGATCGTCGTCAATGCATAAGCCACTTCCCGATCATTGGCAAAAATCGACGCGCCCGCCGCCGCATCCAGAAGCAACGTATCGACGATCAGCTCCTCCAGTAGTCCGGAGGCCAAAACATCACGTGACGGCAGAGGCTGACCAGCGGAGCGCAACTCCATCTGGGCAAGGGAAATCTCTCTGTTGAGATCGGCTTCGGTGATGACGCCGTCGTTGACGACCACCATGACACGATTAAGCGGTTGGTCGGCCTGCGCACCGGAACCCAGCGCCAAGGCAAAAACTGCCGCTGCCAGCAAACCCCTCTTGGGGTGTAGTGCGGCGCCAGCGAAATATTGAAATACGCGCCTGAGATCCGCCAAGACGCTGGTTAATTCCATGAGGGCGCAGTCGTTTTGATGCCCTCTGCTAGCTGGTTACTGGAGATGCGTCCCAGACTCTTGAGACTAAAGGTGGCAAGTAACTGCACGCCCCCGTTGTCATCGTTCTCACTCGGACGATCCTCCAGCGCGACCTGTAGCGCCCAACAACAGGCATCGTAGCCGACGCTGACCCGACTATAGGAGCCGCTATCGTCGTCATCGGACTGGCCGATGAGTGCTGCGGCGCCCAGTTGCCACCGAGGTGCCAAAGGCCAGGTCAAATCCAGTTCGAGATTGCTCTCGGTCTCCTCCCAGCGATAAGACGCTCCGAATTCACGGCGAAAATCCAAACTGTAGCGCCCACCCAGGCGCCAACTGCCGATCTCGCTCTCTTCCCAGTTCCAGTTGGCGAACCCGTTCGTGCTGATATGTTTGGTGACCTGAAAGGTCGCATTAGCCAGTAAAGGAGAAAAGTCACTGGAGTCAGCCCCGGCACCATCCAGCGTAACCTCGCGTTCGGCAAAATAGATCTGCTGGGCAAGTTCCCAGCTCAGCAGATCTTCTCCGGAACCCTCCGCATAGGTCTCACTGGACAGTCCCAGCGTGAACCCCTGGAAATTCTGGATACGGTCTGCCCCCCAGAATCCGTTATCCAGAAATGCGTCAGCGATATTTTCAAAACCCACGGTACCGGAATCGAACACCGGCAGGTCATCCTGGTCCTCATAAGGAACATACCGGTACGTCAGACTCGGCACGAGCGTCTGTGTGTGATCGCTTCCCCGCCAGGTCACATCACGCTCAAGGAACAACTTTGATCCGATCTCGAAAAGGTAAATTCCCCGGGTCGGATCGGAGGACTGTCCTGCCGGCTGGTTTTCGACACTATAGGCCGTGTGCGCATAGGTTATTTTTGGAGTGATCTCACCGTAGGTACGTTCCATGGGTACCGCCAATGACATCTGGTTATCCCATCTGATTCCCGTCGTTTTTGTGGCAGAGCTGTGATCAAAATTTATCAGTTCGGAAACCAGCTGGGGTTTGATTGAAAAGCGCGTGCTATTGTCCTGCAGCCAGCCATTCGGATCATTTGCATTCAGCGCAAAAGCCTTGTCCCAGGACGCCCTGACGCCAGGAAGGCGGCTATAGGGCTCGTCTGCTTCAGAAACACTGCTGTCCAGGGTCTGGTATGCCGTGGCATCGGCATTGATCTGAAAGTTTTCATCGTCCAGGAAGATATCCATCGGATCGATGGATAGATCCACCCGCTGGGGAATATGGGATGCGCTGCTGACCTGAAGATTGTCCGATAAATCCTCCAAATAGGACTTGTCGGATACCTCACCGATGTCCGCGCCAAAAGAAAAGCTTGAACCCGCCTTTTGCAGGTTCTGGCGGTGCTCGTAACTCCATCCGTATCGGCTGGAACCGTATTTGCTGTCATCAGGCATGAATTCGCCGCGAACGATCCCCCGAAAATCTCCTCCGGCGGCTTCGCCCATATAGCGGTACTCCCCAGATCCAAGAAGGCCGCGGTTGGCCATAAATCGCCCGGAAAACGTAGCGTCATGCTGAGGGGCGATATTCCAGTAATACGGCACCTCGAAATTAAAGCCCCAATTCTGACCGTAGCCGATCGTGGGAAACAGCAACCCGCTCTTGCGTTCGTCGGTAATCGGAAAACTGAGCTTTGGCGCATAGGCAATCGGTACGCCGTAGAACTTCAGCTTCAGATGCTCTCCCGTACCCATTCCCGAGGCGTGATCCAGGGTGATCTCGCTGGCCTCGATCAATACCGAGTCGTCACCCGCCACACACCGCGAATACACCACGTCCTGAAAGCGCTCCCGGTCATGTCCTTCCAGGAAAAGCATATTGGCTGTGGCCCGCGCTTTGGCCCGCACTTGAAACGGCTCATCGTCCTCACTCGACGTGGCCGACACGGAGTCCGTGGCAGCATCTCCAAAATCCAGTTTCAGGATCTCGCCTGACGGCAGTCGGATCACATCGGGTGTTTTTGCTGCCGGCCCCTTGATACTTCCCAGGGCGCCGGCCGTTGCAACCGTAAACCCTGACGGATCAAATGTTGTGTTGGAAAAATCTGCAACTTTGCGCTTGGGGATGGGATCCCGACGAGCAAACTGCACCGTGACATCGCGCGCGCTGCCGATACGTGTTTCCATCTCAAGGGCCAGCCCCTCAGCCGTGATGCGGTCCCCATTTTCAGAGTAAAGAACCGCATTGGTTGCCTCAAGAGATAGCGTCTTTTTATCGAAGCGGATTTCATCCGCATAGATACCGCGAGCGCCCTGTGTCGCAAGCGCCCCGCCTTTGAGCTCCAACTGCTCTGGAGATGGAAGATCGATCTGATCGGCTTCGAGATTGATGGGCAGTCTTGCCGGATCTCTGGAGATATACGGCAGAAGATTTTCAGGGACCGCAATCACGTCTGCCGGGCAGGTGGTCTCATCGGCAAAGACGATCGGAGTATCGGCAGAGATAGAAGCGGGGCCTGCCAACCCACCCAGCGCGAGGAATACTCCGGCGCCGTAACGGGCGCTGCCGGAACAAATTCGGGATACCGCCGAAAGGAGTCTTCTCATCTGGGCAATTCTAATAACAGTATGGATCAAAAGTTTCTGCCGGTGATCTTTGCGACACGCTTTGTCGCGACACCAGTTAATTTGAGACAGTATTATAGGCAAGCCTTTGGATCACAGAAACTCTGCCGAAGGCTTGCCTCCGGAACATCCAGCTCAACTATGACTGCAAAATCAGCAATGATTCTGGCCGCCGGGCGCGGCGAGCGCCTTGCGCCCCTGACCGATGCCACGCCAAAACCGCTGATTGCGCTTGGGGGNAAATCGCTGATCGAACATCACCTGCTCGCACTAGAACGAGCNGGCGTCNNCCAAGTGACCGTGAATGTGGCGCNCCTTGGAAAACAAATTGTCGACCATCTTCACCAATGCAGTTCTCCNGGGCTTGACATCGTATTTTCTCATGAGCCGCCTGGGGCGCTTGAAACTGCCGGCGGCATCCATAAGGCGCTCGAGCTCATCCAAAGCGATCCATTCATTGTGGTGAATGCCGATGTATGGACCGATTTTCCCTTTTCAACACTGCCGGACACCATCAACAGTGACGCCCACCTGGTTCTGGTGCCTAACCCGCCCCACCACCCGGAAGGGGACTTTGGCCTTCATGAATCCTTCGTCCAGATGAAACATGCAGCGTCAAGCACTCTCACTTATGCCGGGATCGGTCTTTATCGAAAATCTCTCTTCGCGAGTCACCCTGGCGGACGGCTTCCGCTTGCGCCCTTGTTGAATGAAGCCGCCCAGGACCGTCGTCTCAGCGGCCAGCTTTATGATGGCAGATGGATGGATATCGGAACACCACAAAGACTCGCCGAGGCTCGAGCACGCGCCCACTTGGATTCATCACCGTAATGACAGAATTCCGGAGCGGGTGCCCTCTCGTCAGTACAGATCTGTCTTTTTCCCGGAAAGGCGGGCTTCAAGAATTCGCTCTAAGGCATCCGCCGCTTCGTCTACCTGGACGGATAACCCCTGTTCTTTCATGCTGGTCACACCCAACCCCACAAACCCGCACGGATTTATGCGGGAGAAAGGTTTCAATTCCATATCTACATTCAGACTGAGGCCGTGATAACAGCATCCGGATCTGACCCTCAGTCCTAGCGCAGCAATTTTTTCACCGTCAACGTATACCCCGGGCGCGCCGGGTCGGGCCACAGCAGTGAGACCAAATTGATCCAGCAACTCAATTATGGATGCTTCTATCGTACTGACCAGTTGGCGCACCCCAAGGCCCAGCCGACGAAGATCCAGCAGCAGATAGGCGACCAGCTGTCCCGGCCCATGATAGGTAATCTGTCCGCCACGATCCGACTTCACGAGAGGAATATCAGACGCGCCTTCACGTACGGGCTCGCTGCAGCTGACTCCCTGGGTATAGACCGGTTCGTGCTCCAGAAACCAGATCTGATCGGGCGTATCAGGCCTTCGCGCCTGTGTCCACGTGCGCATCTCGTCCGCAGTGACCACATAATCGCGGACTCCCAATCGGCGAAATTCCAACTGGCGCATCATGATACGTTATCCCGCCTGGCCGCTAGAGAGTCAGCAGAATGTCATTCTCGCTATTGAGGTCCATATAGATTGCATCCAGTTGTTGGCGGCTGGTCGCTTCAATCGTGCAACTGACAGAAACATACTTTGAGGAGCCACTTTCCCGGATTCGAAGATCAAGAATTTTCCCGCCATGAAGATGCCTTGAAACAATCTCCCGAACCCGGTCATCAAAGCCCGTTACCTGCTTGCCCATCGCCTTGATCTGAAATTCACAGGGAAAACTCAGTAACTCCTCAGGAATCTCATCGGCTTTGCTCTCGTTCGCCATCAGTGGAACCACAGGCGAACGGTATCGGAAAGTCGCGTCATCCACGATCCCGCTTCCACGTCCTGCAGCGCCACCAATGGTCTGGACAGCAGTTCGTCATCGTTAAGGGTGACTGTCAACGTGCCGAGCACCTGGCCGCCTGACACTGGCGCAAGCACGGGATCTGTCAGCGCTACGCCTGCCTTCAGTTTTTTGCCAAGGCCTTTGGCCATGACTAGGGCAATCGGCTCCGACAGCCCCAGAGAGACGGCTTGTACTGCCCCCTTAAAGACCTGCGATTCCACCACTTTTTGACCCGCCGGATACAGATCATGGTGTTCGTAGGCCGCAAATCCGAAGCGCAGCAGTGAATAGACCGCATCCGCCCGCTCACGGTCGCTCTGCGCGCCAATCACCGTCCCAATCAGCCGCATCCCGTCCCGCTCAGCGGATCCCACCAGGCAATACCCCGCTGACCGGGTATGGCCGGTCTTGACACCGTCGACACTGCTGTCGCGTCCCAGAAGCGGGTTGCGGTTCTTCTGGGTGATGTCGTTCCAGGTGAACTCCCGAATGGCGTACATGGCATAGTGGTTGGGCTGCTGCTCAATAATGGCGCGGGTCAGCAAAGTCACATCGCGGGCTGTGGTGTAGTGATCCGGATGCGGCATGCCCGCGCTGTTAACAAAATGGCTGTTCGCCATCCCCAGTTCTACTGCGGTCTGATTCATCAAATCCGCAAAGCCCTCCTCGCTGCCCGCAACATGTTCGGCCAGCGCCACGGCGGAGTCGTTACCCGACTGCACGATGAGCCCCATCAGCAGATCTTCGATCCGGACCTTGTCACCCGCTTCAATAAACATCCGTGATCCTTCCGAGCGCCAGGCTTTCTCGCTCACAATGACCGTGTCTTTCATTTTTATCGTGCCCCGTTCGATCTCCCGAAAGACGATATAGGCGGTCATCAATTTGGTCAGGCTGGCGGGCTCAACGGGAGTGTCCGCGCGGTCGCCCGCCAGCGTGAGTCCGGTTGCCGCATCCATCAGCAGCCAGGACGATACTTTGAGTTTTGGCGGCGGAATACTCGACCGCATCGGGTCGGCAAGATCCGACTCCACTTCGGCGAATGCGGCCCAGGGCATCAGCGCGATGCATATGCCCACAATCCCCCGGCGCAGTATGTTGACCCACTTTCTGCTCATGATTGACTTCACTCCCTGACTACCGTCGGCTCAGTGCCGGTGACATTGATGATTATGGTCCGTTGCTTCTGGATAGCGTTGGTGCCCGTTAGCGGGCCTGCTTGAACCCGATAATAACGATTCTCCTGATATTCCACCGTTACGATCCGGATATGGGGAATCCCGCTCTCCACAAGCTGTGCTTTAAGGCGATCTGCGTTCCCCCGAAGCCGGAAACTGCCTGCCTGTAAAAAAACGGGCGTCTGCGCTTTACTGTAATTGGCCTTAGAGGACGAATTTTCACGGCCCGTTGCTGTCGCAACAACCCGAAGCTGAACAGGCGCTGTTCCCGACTCGACCACACCCAGTTTCTTCGCTGCCATATACGACAGATCCAGAATTCTGCCGCCCAGAAACGGTCCGCGATCGTTTACCCGAACCAGAACTTCACGGCCGTTAGCGAGATTGCGCACCTCAAGATAGGTCGGCAGCGGCAAGGTCTTGTGTGCTGCTGTCATGGCGAACATATCGTACTCATCTCCGTTGGAGGTGGTTCGACCATGAAATTTTCTCCCATACCAGGAGGCCTCTCCGGTCTCCGAATAACCCACCCTGACGGAGGACATGGGCACATATCTGACACCAAAAACCGTATAGGGGGCATTTCCAATCCTGCTCAACGGCTCGGCTCTGGGGACCGCGTTGGCAACCGACGCAGGATCGGGACTGGAGTCGGGCGGGCCATCGTCTTCGAAATAGGCGCCACCGGACGGGGGATCACGGAAAACGCTGCAGCCGGCAAGTATCAGGAATGCAGCCGCCAGGACTGCCCACCGGCACCATCGCATGCTCAGTTTCCAGTAGCTGAGGCGATCTGCTCTGCGAGTTCAAAGACCGACATAGCGTAGTTCTGACTGCGGTTGTAGCGGGTGATCACAAAAAAATTATGGTGGCCAAGCCGGTAGTCCGGGCCGAGTTTTCCCTCAAAGCGCATCACTCCTACTTTCTCATCAGCATCACCCGATACGGGTATGTTCAGCGCCTTCACCGAAGACAGTGGTGAATTGGGACTCAGTTTGCGGGTTACCATCGCATCGAGTCCCTCTGGTGCGTTGAGAACACGAGTCACAATCGCCTCATTTGGCGCCCAGCGGTGACGAGCCAGGTAATTGGCAGCGCTGCCAATAGCATCTGCCACGCTGTTCAGCAGATCAGCACGGCCATCTCCGTCAAAATCGACGGCATAGTTGCGGTAACTGCTCGGCATAAACTGGGGAATACCCATCGCGCCGGCGTATGAACCTTTGACCGCGAGTGGGTCCAACCCCTGCTCAGCGACCAACTGCATGAAGTGCTCCAATTCTGAAGAGAAAAACTTGCTGCGTCGGGGATATTCCACAGAGAGCGTCACCAAACTGTCCAACACCCGTAAACTGCCCAACACTTTGCCATAGCGGGTTTCGATGCCGATGATCGCGACGATAATCTCTGCCGGGACACCAAAACGCTCCTCGGCCCGCGCCAAAATCGGTGCATGCTGCTTGAGAAACTGAATCCCGCCATTAATGGATGCCGGATTAACAAACAGGGATTGGTAGCGGTGCCATGACAATCGCTCCGCAGGGCGATTCATCGCGTCGATGATCTTGGTCTGAATCTTCGCGTCGCGAAACCACGACTTCATCGTTTGCCCTTGTAACCCCTCTACCCCATCCAGGCGATCTGCCAACTCGGCCAGCTGGGGATATTTTTCAAGAGAAACCGCATAAAGCGGTGACGCCCAGACTACCAGGGCGCTCAGCGCCCCAGCACACCATCGTCGTGTTTTGGAAACCCCTGATTGATCCATCATCATGTTCTCCTCACGTCATCAGTCGGCGTCTTGCGTGCATTCCCATAATCATGCCGAAGCCTGCCATCAGAGTCAGCATGGAAGTCCCTCCATAACTGATCAAGGGCAGCGGTACCCCGACAATCGGGAGAATGCCCGACACCATTCCAAGATTAACAAACAAATAAAAGAAAAAGGTCAGGGCCAACGCCCCGATCAGCAATCGCGAGTAGGTGTCCCGGGTGTGATATGCCATGACCAGGCAACGACCCACGATAAATACATATAGAAGGACCAGCATCAGTACGCCAATCAATCCAAACTCCTCGGCAAAGACGGCAAAAATAAAATCGGTACTGCGCTCGGGAATAAACTCGAGATGTGACTGGCTGCCCTCGAGCCATCCTTTTCCCCAGATACCCGCTGATCCGATGGCAATCTGTGCCTGAATGGTCTGATAACCGCTCCCCAGTGGATCTGCAAAGGGATCAAACAACGTCAGGATACGCTGCTGCTGATAGCCATCAAGCCGGGACCACAGAAAAGGCGCCGAGGCAGCAAGCGCGGCCAACAGCATCATGATGTGATGCCAGCGGATACCCGCCAGAAAGACAACAATCATGCCGGAGACAATCAGCATGATCGCTGTGCCGAGATCGGGCTGTATCACTACCAGGCCTGCCGGAATAAGCGTGACCATTAATGCTGCCATCACCATGGTGAAGCTTGGCGGCAGCCGTCCTCGTGTGAGCAGCCACGCGACCGCCATCGGGACAGCGAGTTTCATCAGTTCAGACGGCTGAAACCGTACAACGCCCAGATCCAGCCAACGCTGAGCGCCTTTTGCAGCGACTCCGATCACCAGCACACCTAGCAGCGCAACAAGGCCAATAACAAAAAGGTGGGGAGAGAGTCGGCGCAGCGTCTCGGGTGGTACCTGCGCCAGAATCAACATGGCGACGAGAGATACTCCAAGGCGAACGCCCTGCCTCAACATAACGTCCCAATTTTCTCCAGAGGCGCTGAAAATCACCACGAGTCCAAGCGCCGACAGGAAGACAAGCGCAATCAGCAAAGGGCCGTCCAGATGCAGTGACCTACCCGAAAACATGACGCTTTCTGACAACCGCTGCTCGTTGCAGTTTTTTCTGGAAAAAACGGTCCATCACTTTGCGGGCGATGGGAGCCGCCGCTTTTGCGCCGCTTCCACCGTTCTCAACCACGACCGCTATCGCGATCTGGGGTTTATCGACCGGCGCAAAGGCAATAAAGAGCGCGTGGTCATGGAATTTTTCCGGGATCACGCTTTCGTCATACTCCTCGTCCTGGGCAATACCGATCACCTGTGCTGTACCTGTCTTGCCGGCGATCTGGTAGGGGCTTCGCCGCCCACTTGCGCGGGCTGTGCCTCGGGGACTGTGCATTACTGCCGTCATTGACTGAATGACACGATCCAAAGACGCCTCTACCACCGGTTTGGCCGGTTGGGAGGAGACATTGGAGGAAAGGGTTTCACCACTTAGCGATTCCTCTTTCGAAAGCAGGATACGAGGCTGCACGGGAATGCCGCGGTTGGCCAGCGTTGCTGTCATGCGGGCAAGCTGCATGGGGGTGACCATGAGAAAACCCTGTCCGATAACGGTAATCAGGTCCTCTCCCGGATACCAGGACTCATTGCGCGTTGCGCGCTTCCATTGGGGTGTAGGGACCAGCCCGTCAGGCTCATCAGGCAGGTCAACACCCGTTACCGTGCCCAAACCAAACCGCGTCAGCACTTCCGCCATTGCCTCGATGCCGAGTCTTCGGCCCATTTCATAGAAATACACATCGCAGGATTGCTCCACGGCGCCGTGCAGGTTTACCGGCCCATGGCCTGTTTTCTTCCAGCAGCGATACCGTCTCGTACTATCCGGCAAGGTGTACCAGCCCGGGCAGTACACCGACTCCTGCGGACTGATCCCGGCGTCCAGAATGGCCTGGGCAATGACCGGCTTGATTGTAGACCCGGGCGCATATCGCCCATAAAGCGCCCGATTCACCAAAGGCCGGTCTTCCAGACCCCGAAGTGCGTCATAGGTCTGCTGATCGATACCGTCGACAAACAGGTTGGGATCGAAAGAGGGACTGCTCACCATGGTTAGCACTTCTCCATTAGAGGGCGCTATCGCCACCACCGCTCCTCGTCGATTCCCAAGCGCCTCACGCGCAATCCGCTGCAGATCCGCATCGAGGGTGAGATTTAAGGTATTCCCGGGGATTGCACTGTTTCGGCTAATAGTGCGCAAGGTTCTCCCATGGGCATCAATCTCTACCTGAGCAAATCCAGGGCGACCGAGCAGCAGGTCCTCGTACTGTTTCTCGATACCTATCTTGCCAATGCTGCGAACCCCTTGGTAAGCCGACGGATCGATCATTGCCTCTTCACTCTCGCTGATTCGGCCCACGTAACCCAGCACATGCGACACCAGACTGCCTTGAGGATAATCCCGATGCAGCACCGCCTCCAAGGTGACGCCTGGCAAACGGTACTCGTTCACCGCAAACGTTGCCGTCTGAACATCATCCAGCCTCGCCTTAAGCAATACTTTTTCGAACGCAGGGTGTTTTTTCAGACGGGAACGAAACGCTTCAACCTCTGCAGTGCTCAGCCCTACCAGTTCATCGACCGCCTGCAACATCACTTCTATGTCATGCACTTTCTCAGGGACCACCTGCAGAATGTGAACGGCAGTGTTCTGCGCCAGAACGACACCGTTTCTATCCAGAATCAGCCCCCGCACTGGGGGCACAGCCTGCATGCGGATATGGTTATCCAGTGACAGTGTCTGGTAGCGTTCGTATTGCAAAACCTGGAGTGAGTAGAAGCGCCAGATCAGTATCAGGGAAAGCGTCAGCGCCAGGACGGCAGCGATTCGAATTCTCCGACGCACCGTTTCGGGTGCGACCGCGCGGGATGAAGGCAGTTCGTTAGCGGCCATCGCTTAGCGGCCTAAGTTGGCGAGGTGCCGACTCCGCCGAAGCGCCAAATAGACCAGGGGCCAAACCAGACCGCCGACAATAACGGCTGTCCAGCGATGCACCTCGCCCAGGCTCCCCGTCAAAGCAAAGTCAACGACAACAAAAAGGATCAGTTCGATCCCAAGCAACAGTGCAATCACGATGCTCTGCTGCCAAAGCAGGTAGGCCCTCACCCGCAAGGACAGGCGCTTGGCCAGGTAGACCAGGACGGTGTTGCTCAGGGCATGCACACCCGGAATCCCCAGGGTAACAAGATCTATGACCAGGCCGGCAACCCAGGCAAAGGACAGCCGCATTCTGTCGGGCAAGGCCAATGCCCAGTAGATCAGCACAAGGGAGACCCAGTCGGGCAAGAAACCCCGAATCAATTCAGGTGTCGGAATGACCTGCAGTACCAACGCAATAAACACCGTGGCAAACGGAATCCAAGAGCGATGTTGTGCACTGTTGACGCTAATCATCGTCCTCTTCCGTTTCCATTGGGTCTTGCAGCGCGGGCGTTTCCTTTGTGGGCAGCCATAGCAGCAGCACTTCCCGATCGCGACCCAAATGGGACGCGGCTTCGGCGGTAATCTTCATAAATGCCTCAGCAAGGTTACGCTCAACGGCGATGATTCTGGCAACCGGATACCCCGGCGGATACCGCCCCCCCAATCCGGAGGTCACCAGCAGATCGCCTGCTCGAACGTCTGCATTGCGGTCAAGGTAGGGCACCCTAAGCAGGCGACCGGATCCGCTGCCATAGACCACGGTGCGAAGGCCGCTGCGCGCCACTTGTGTCGGTACTGCCTGATCTTCCTGAGTGATCAGGCTGACTTTGCTGAAAAACAAACTCGGCTTGGTAACCTGCCCTACCAGGCCTCCCGAATCCACCACCGGCTGACCCTGGAAGATTCCGTCAGCACTGCCCTTGTTGATCATGACAGCGAGCGCTGCATGATCCGGATTAATCGCAAGTAATGCTGCCAGCGTCACCTGTTCCGCCTGGGAGGGCATCGAGGACAACAATTCACGCAAACGCGCATTCTCGTTTTCAAGAAATTCAAAGCGGTGCAGCCTGGCCTGCAAGATAAGGTTACGCTGGCGCATTGCCTCGAAATCACTGCGCAACTGATCCGCGGTTGTTAGGTGGCCCTGCATACCTTTTAGCGCAGTGCTAGGCAAGGAAGCTAAGAAGTGAATCGGGATACCAATAACCGCCGCAGACTGAGCCACCGTGCGTACCGAAGGCAGATACAGGTAGGCTGCGATCAAAGCGGCGGACAGCAGCAGGTAAGGACCGAGACTGCGTACCACGCCGTCCCTGCTCTTCACCATCGCGTCACTCCTGGATTCGGATAGACCTTCTCATTTAGACAGCAGCCACACTGCCAGGGCACTCGCACAAACACGCGTCGGGGCTACTCGTGAGTGAAGACGTCACCCAGTGCGTTCATTTCCTCTAACGCTCTGCCACACCCTCGGGCGACACAGGTCAATGGATCATCCGCCACCACCACAGGGAGTCCCGTCTCCTGCATCAGCCTGCGATCCATGTCGCGAATCAGGGCACCCCCACCGGCGATCACCATACCGCGATCACCGATATCTGCTGCCAACTCCGGCGGAGTATTTTCAAGCGTTTCTCGAATCACCTGCACGATTTGGCGGAGCGAGTCGCTGATGGCTTCATACACCTCGTCACTGCCGATGGTCAGGCTGTGGGACATGCCGTGAGCCAGATCCCGCCCCTTGATTTCCATCTCCCGATGATCGGACTCATCCCATGCGGTTCCGATGGCTTTTTTTACCCGCTCCGCCGTGGCCTCACCAATAAGCAGGCCATGGCGCCGGCGAACATAATTGATAATGGACTCATCGAAAGTATCTCCCGCCACACGAATCGAGGTCGCATACACAATTCCGCCAAGGGACAGTACCGCGACTTCGGTGGTGCCGCCTCCAATATCGACAACCAGCGATCCTGTGGGTTCCGCCACCGGTAACGAGGCCCCGATCGCCATCGCCATCGGCTCTTCGATGAGGAAGACTTCTCGCGCGCCCGAAGTAATGGCCGACTCACGAATGGCACGGCGCTCCACCTGGTTTGAGCCTCCCGGCACACAGATCACGATGCGAGGTGACGAAAAAAACCGATTCTGCTGCACTTTGCGAATAAAGTACTTCAGCATCACCTCTGCCACCGTGAAATCGGCGATGACCCCTTCTTTAAGCGGCCGGATGGCCTGGATATTGCCGGGCGTGCGCCCCAGCATCATCTTTGCCTCCTGACCGACTGCCAGCACGGTTTTCTCGGGCGCCAAGGAACCCGTACGAATAGCAACCACTGAGGGCTCGTTGAGAATGACACCCCGGTCTGGAACGTAAACCAGCGTATTGGCCGTGCCAAGATCTACTGCCAGATCGTTGGAGAAGAATCCAAAAAGACGTTTGAGTACCATGAGTCCGCGCGACAGAAAAAGTGGCAGGTCTGAAGGCGATAATCTATCACAGGGAACCACGATCCCCCTAACGGCTGGGATATAATTGCTGCTCTCCTTTTGGCTTTCGTCCTCCGGAAAAATCGGTGTCTATTTCAGAAAAAGACGTACTGCGTGTCGCCCACCTTGCGAGGATCAGGGTTTCCAGCGACGAGTTGGGGGATTACCAGGAAGGCCTTTCGGGGATTCTGTCTCTGGTAGAGCAAATGCATGACTGCGATACAGACGGCGTAGAACCCATGGCTCACCCGCAGGATATCCAGCTTCGACTGCGTGAAGACCAGGTGACTGAGCCTGACCAGCGCGATGCAATGCAGGAAAGCGCCCCCCAGGTGGACGAAGGACTGTATCTTGTACCGCGCGTTATTGAATAGCGCGATCGCAGGGCGGCGCTAACGTCCTCACGCCCAAGAGACCCGTTTTTTCATGCTTCACGAACACAGCCTGACCGCGCTTCGCGACATGCTGCGCCGTCGCGAAATCAGCAGTACCGAGCTGACCCGGCATTGCCTGGATCGCATTGCCCAGCATAAGAATCTCAACGCATTTGTCACGGTCGATGAGTCAGGCGCCATGTCAGCCGCAGCCGCCGCTGACGAGCAACTGGCCCGGGGCGAGGCTGACCTGCTGACCGGGGTGCCCATCGCGCACAAAGACATTTTCTGTACCCGGGGCATCCTCACCACTTGCGGCTCAAAGATGCTGGAAAACTTTGTCTCGCCCTACGATGCGACCGTTGTGGAGCGCTTTCACCAGGCCGGCAGCGTCACTGTCGGCAAGACCAACATGGACGAGTTTGCGATGGGATCGTCCAATGAAACCTCGTTTTTTGGATCCGTGAGAAATCCCTGGGATCCCAACCGGGTTCCGGGCGGCAGCTCCGGCGGCTCAGCGGCAGCCGTAGCGGCTTGCCTGGTGGCGGGCGCGACCGGCACAGACACCGGCGGATCGATCCGACAACCCGCCGCTTTTTGCGGACTGACCGGGCTGAAGCCAAGTTATGGACGCGTTTCCCGCTATGGGATGATTGCCTTCGCCTCCTCCCTTGACCAGGGCGGCCCAATCACGCGAAACGCAGAAGACGCCGCTCTGATGCTCCAGTGCATGGCCGGATTTGATCCACGGGATTCCACTTCCATCAACGCCCCGACGCCCGACATGACAACTCTGCTGGGTACGGAGGTACGCGGCCTGAGGCTCGGCCTGCCAAAGGAATTTTTCGACACGTCGGTTGATGGAGAAGTGCTTGAGAAAGTGCGTGAGTCGCTTGCGGTCTTGGAAAGGCTGGGAGCGACGCTGGTCGATGTTTCCCTGCCCAACAGTGCCGCCGGGATTCCCTGCTACTACGTGATCGCGCCCGCAGAAGCCTCTTCGAATCTTTCGCGCTTTGATGGCGTACGGTTTGGCCATCGCTCTGAACACGCGGAGGAGCTTGTCGACCTTTATGAGAACTCCCGGGCTGAAGGGTTCGGCGAGGAGGTCAAACGTCGCATCCTGATTGGCACCTACGCACTCTCTGCTGGCTATTACGACGCCTACTACCTCAAGGCGCAGAAAATCCGGCGCGTTATCGCCCAGGATTTCGAAACCGCCTTTGAACAATGCGACGTGATCGTTGGCCCGACCAGCCCGACAACGGCGTTCCCCCTCGGCGCAAAAACCCAGGATCCGGTCGCGATGTACCTCAACGATATCTTTACCAACACGGTCAATCTGGCAGGACTGCCGGGGCTGTCTGTTCCGTGCGGCTTTGATACGGCCGGGTTGCCGGTGGGCCTGCAGTTAATCGGCAAATTTATGGACGAGGCTTCGCTTTTGAGCACGGCGCATCAACTGCAGCAGGAAACAGACTGGCATCAGCGTATGCCGGAGGGGTGTTGAGTATGGAATTCGAGTGCGTCATCGGGCTTGAGGTTCACGCACAACTGATGACTCAGAGCAAAATCTTCTCGGGGTCCTCCACCGCCTACGGCGCGTCGGCCAACACCCAGGCCTGTGCCGTGGATATCGGTCTGCCCGGGGTACTTCCCGTGATGAATCGCCAGGCGGCATTGATGGCGGCCACTTTTGGCCTTGCGGTAGGGGCGACGGTCAATCCCGTTTCCGTTTTCGCCCGAAAAAACTACTTCTATCCGGATCTGCCCAAAGGTTACCAGATCAGTCAGTATGAAATTCCAGTCGTCAGCGGCGGCAGCCTTGAGATCACAACCGAAGCGGGGACCAAGACCATCCGGATCACGCGGGCCCATCTTGAGGAAGATGCGGGGAAATCCCTTCACGAGGATTTCCATGGCATGACCGGCATTGATCTGAATCGGGCCGGGACACCATTGCTCGAAATCGTCTCGGAGCCGGATCTTCGCTCTCCTGCCGAAGCAGTTGCGTACCTGAAGAAGCTTCACACGCTCGTGCGAACACTGAAAATCTGCGATGGCAACATGCAGGAAGGATCGTTCCGCTGTGACGCGAATGTCTCTATCCGGCCGCGCGGAGAAGCCGCGCTCGGCACGCGTACTGAACTCAAGAATATCAACTCATTCCGTTTCGTCGAGCGCGCACTGCATCATGAGATTGACCGACAGATCTCGGTGGTCGAGGCAGGTGGGGCCATCGTGCAGGAGACCCGCCTCTACGATCCTGACGCAGATCTGACCCGACCCATGCGTGGCAAGGAAGAAGCACATGACTATCGCTATTTCCCTGACCCGGATCTGCCGCCGCTCGTCATCGACGAGGCTGATATTGCCTTAATCAGGTCGCAGTTACCCGAGTTGCCCGATGCAAGACAGGCCCGCTTTGTGTCTGACTATCAACTGAGTGAAGACGACGCTGCGCAACTGACCGGGCAAAGTGAGATTGCCGATTATTTCGAATCCGCCGTCGAGCATGCTCAGGGGGAATCACGCCTCACTGCGAACTGGATCAACGGCGAATTGATGTCCTGGCTCAACAAAAGCGACATCGGCATTCTTGACAGTCCTGTAACGCCCGCAATGCTGGGCCAGCTGATTTGCCGAATCCAGGACAAGACGGTGTCCGGCAAGATAGCCAAGCAGGTTTTCGCAGCCCTGTGGGAGGGCGACAGTGACGGTGATGTGGATGCCGTAATCCAGTCCAAGGGATTGACCCAGATCACCGATACCGACGCCATTGCCCAGGCAGTAAACGACGTGATAGCAGGTTTTCCCGATCAGGCGGAGCAGGTGCGCGCGGGAGAGGAAAAAGTGATTGGCTTTCTCGTGGGACAGGTCATGAAAGCCACCTCGGGCAAGGCCAATCCGCAAGCGGTCAATGAGCTCCTGAAAAAGCAGCTCCTGGATTGATCGCGCTAATTGCGACCGCACAGGAACAGTAACCTCATCATAGGCGCAAGACCTGAGATCGGGTAAAGTATCTTTGTGAGCCACCTGCCTGCCAACGCAATGAAAAGCGCTAAATCCATCACCGCAATCCTGACAGCAGTGCTGGCCGCCGGCGGATTGACTGCCTGTAGCGGAGGCAGCAGCGGGGGCGTCTTCAATCAGGCATTCAACGTCTCAGGTCACTGGGCCGGCACCATCAGCGATGAAACGGGCGTGGCAAGAGCGGCGACCGTGACCCTGTCTGATGGCGGAGGCACCGTGAGCGGCACGATCAGCATCACCGGACACACATGCATTTCCGGAGGAAACCTGACAGGCACCGCCGTTCAGGCGCCGGCCAATACCACGGGGGACAATCCCTTGACGGCTGATCAGGAAAACAGCAACAGCGGCACAGTCAGCCTGACGATCAGCTCGGCCCAAGCCACGGGTGGAGTGAGTGCGGTCACGATTTCTGCTGGCGGCGCCGGTTATACGTCTGCACCGGCGGTCAGTTTCAGCGAACCCCCCAGCGGCGGCACAAGGGCCGAAGGTAACGCCATACTGGGCACGGGAGACACTGCAGGCGAGGTCGGGGGAGTCGTGATCACTAATCCGGGATCGGGATATGTGCTCGCCCCAAGTGTCTTCTTCTCAGGCGGCGGCGGATCAGGTGCAATCGCTGCAGCCACCATTGACACTGCAACAGTCTCAGATAGCGTCACCTTTACCTTGACGGGTTCGTCTTCTTCCTTGATCGGATCCTATAGCGGTGTCTGGAAAAGCAACACCGGCACCTGCTCTGTCGAAACGAGCGGCACAGTTAACCTCTCCCGACTCTAACGGTCTCCCTCAAGATCACCCTAGTTCGTCACGTCGTTGCGAATATAGGCGGGTGCGGCCTCACGCCACTCTCCTTTGGCACCTTGATTCAGTAGCCGACTGGCGATTCGTGCGCCATAACCTGCCTGGGGAAACGCCCCGGGGTGCCAAACGCAGTCTGTGTCTGCCTGAAAGACCGACGCATAGCGATCCCAGCCGCTGCCGACACCAACGCAGTCAGAGACGTGCTCTTTCAAGGATTCTGGATCACTGACCCTGGGCTCCTCCTGCCAGCGCCAACCTCCGGATGCGTCGTCGTCCCGCTCAAGGCAGCCCCAATAGACCTGCTCCATTCGGGCATCAATCGCTGCCACAATGCGGTCTGATGGCTTGATCTGATCCCGAATCCCCTCGGCCAGAGTCATCAGGGACGAGATCGCCAGCATCGGCTTGTTGAGAGCCAGCGCGATGCCCTGAGCCACCCCG
>NZKZ01000004.1 GCA_002694065.1 Acidiferrobacter sp. | reverse complement strand
TCCCTGCGCTCCTCCTCGAGCTCGGCCTTTCTGGCCTCCACCCACTCCTCGTGCTCCTCAAGGATCCTGTAGATTATCTCCGAGCCGATGTGCTTCACCCCCGTCTCGGAGGCCTCGATCTCCTCTTCCGCCTCCCCCAGTATCTCGGTGCTGAATGCCATGATCACCCTGTGCAGCGGGTCGGATGCAGCCTCGGCGCTTCTGACGTCCCTTCGACTGACCTTTCCTATCGAAGCCTCCCTGATTGGGACCTCGATCCCTCTGAGCTCCTTCGCGAGAGCCTCCAGGCCGCCCACGGTGTCCGACTTGATGCAGACTCCCTCCTCCTCCAGGTCGATCGACAGCTTTGCCTCCGCGCTGGCCGCCTCCATGGCCTCTCTGCGCTCTTCTTCGCTGTTCACCACCCTCAACGTGGTGCCAACGAGGACGCCCTCGAGCGAAGGTGCGCTGATCTTGACCCCAGCGGCTGCATAAGACGCCTCAGTGTTGTCCCATCGGTCGCCCGCATCCCTCATCTCGCTCATCCCTCTGGGTGCGAATAGGCCCTTGACCCGGGTGCTCACTGCCCCCTTGTCGCTAACGAGGACTATCTCGTCCCCCTTTCTGATGGAACCCCTGTGCAGGATTAGGTCCAGGGTCTTACCCAGGCCCCTCTCCTCCTTCATCTCGAGCACGGTCGCTTCCCCTGAACCCTCCACATCGGTGAGCTGGTCCGACAGGTACCTCTCTGCGAGGCCGATCACTACGGCCAGCAGGTCCTGGATCCCCTCGCCCTCCTTGGCTGATACGGGGACCAGTGCGATGTCCTTGGTGAAGTCCTTGATACGGTCGTACCTCTCGAGATTGAATCCATCCTCGGCGAATTGGCCCACTAGGTCCCAGTATCGCTGCTCGAATAGCCCCTGGGCCTCGTTCGACTGGCTCCTCATCGACAACGCCATGGCCCTGCCTTCCTCGCATTCCCAGCCATGGATCCTGTCGACCTTGTTGGCCGCGATTACGAACGGGGTCTTCGATTGCTTGAGGATCCTCAGGGACTCCCTAGTTTGGGGCCTGCATCCCTCCATCACGTCCACGATCAGGATCGCAATGTCTGCCAGAGAGCCCCCACGAGCCCGCAGCGAGGAGAAGGAGTGGTGGCCGGGGGTGTCGATGAAGAGGAGCCCAGGCGAGTCGAACTTCTTCCCGCCCAGGAGCGGTGCGCACAGTTCGTTGAGAATGTCAGATGGCACTTCCGTTGCTCCGATGTGCTGGGTTATGCCCCCTGCCTCCCTGTCCATCACCGAGGATCGGCCCTGCTCGCCTAGGGACCTGATGTGATCAAGGAGCGAGGTCTTGCCGTGGTCTACGTGTCCTAGTACGGCGACTATGGGCTGCCTGCGTCCTGACATCCAACCCACCTCATGCTACCCACTCTTTAGTCCTCAAGACCATCTGGGAACCAAAGTCCCAATTCGAAGGCGGCAGTGTCCTCGCCATCAGAGCCGTGGATCACGTTGTGGTCAATGCTCCTGGCGAAGTCGGCCCTGATGGTCCCGGGCTCGGCCTCCTCCCAGTTCGTGGCCCCGATCAGCTTCCGGGACGAGGCAATCGCGTCCTCCCCCCTCCAAGCCATCGCGACCACCGGTCCGGATGTGATGAATTCGATGAGGTCCGGGTAGAATGGCCTCTCCTTGTGGATCCCATAGTGGGTCTCGGCGATCTCCAGTGAGGGGGTTAGGTCCCTCCTGCCGACCATCCGTAGCCCGATTCCCTGGAACCGGCTGATGATCTCGTCAGTAAGCCCACGCTCAACCCCATCGGGCTTGATCATGATGTACGTCGTCTGCTCTCCCATGGGGCGGGCGAAACACCTCCCCTATTTCAACGAAGTCACAGAGGCAAATGGTTGATGAGCCTGCGACGTCACGTGGTTCCATGAGGATCGCACAAGCCCTGCTCCTGTCCTCCTGCATCCTACTTACGGGGTGCATGGACAACGTCAGCGACACCGTCAACCCCGAGAGGGAGCTCTTCGATGACAACACATTCGTCAACGAGGACGAGCACATCAAGATGACATGGACCGTCGACTCCGTATCCACAATCAGGATGGAGTTCGACAAGCAGGACGGACCAAACATCGACTTCTACACCATGACCGAGATAAACTACGAGAAGTACAAGCAGTGTGCCGAGGGGGAGGACGAGAGCTTCGTCTACTTCTCCGATCTGAGCGACCCCAACTCCGGTGGGGCTAGCTTGCAGGCCGATGTGGATTCCGGGACCTATGTGACAGTGGTGGACAACACCGACTGCGGCGAGGCCCAGCCTCCTGACCAGGGGGGCCTGCTATCCAGCGACGAAAACGACCGGGCCAGGGTAGACTACAGGATCACTGCCCAGTAGGGCCTCGGTATCACTTGATTCCGCCTTTCTCGTAGCGACGAGTCCACTTCAGTCTCCTCGCGTTCCTCTTCAGCTTGAGCATGTTCTTGCGGGACTTGCTGTCCTTGAACCAGTAGACGGACCCATCCCTCTTGATGTACATCATCCCGGTCCCGGGCTCGATCTCCTCGTTTGTGAAGCTGCAAATCCTCTGCTCTGGCATCTGATCACCTCGAACCGATCCTTCGTGCTTCCCGNCCCGTGTCCCTGAGCATCAGGATGTCCCCGGCCTCGCCGGAAACTGGGTCAGGNCCTCTGACGGGGCCCAGCACGTTCCTCGTGATGATTCGTCCAANGTCTCGTGGGTTGTCTGAATCGAGGACCCTGACTTTGACCTGCATTGCCTCGCCGGTCAGTCCGGTCCTACCTACGATCTCCACCACTTCTGCGGGCCATGCCTCGGTTGCCATTCCTCAATCCTCCAAATCATGACGAGAGAGTTTCGAAATGCGACTTAACCTCGTTGAACCTATCCATGCCTTCCTTCTCGACCTGCATCACCGCAATAGCCGCTGTCCTGGTTCCCGTGCTCATTCCTGCTGCCTCGGCCAGGTATGCCTGGTCCTCCACGTAGATGAACGGGATCTCCTTCTCCTTGCAGATCATTGGAATGTGTGCTAGCAGCTCGCCCGGATTCACGTTCTCAGCCATGACGACCATCTGAGCAGTGCCCCTCTCAGCTGACTTCGTGACCTCGTTCGCTCCCTTCTTCAGCCTGCCCTTGCCATCTTTGCCCAGGCTCTTGACCATCTCGTAAACTTGCTCTTGTACGTCTTGTGGTGTTTCGAAAACTATGTGTACACTCATTGGAACATCTCCTCGTGTTTGTAAGCCGCCGCACGGCATGACCGATATAAACGCAGCGTATTGGTTTCCAGTGGCCCGTATTGAGGACTATCCCATCAGCCTCTCCAGTCCTCTAGCCAATGCTGGAGCGGCAGACACGTTGGCCCTGGGGTTAGGCAGCGAGTCCGTCGTGTACACCCCATCGACGTGATTGGCCAGCCTCGATAGGGCACCTCCGGTGAACAGTCCGTGTGTACAGGCAGCATGCACTTCCTTCGCGCCCTGTCTTCGAAGAGCATCGCTTGCTCTGCAAATGGTGCCTCCCGTGCTGATCATGTCATCCACTATGGCGACTATCTTGCCTGACACATCCAAGTCCTTCGGAGTGTGCTCGATCGTGTGAGCGTCGATCCTGGTCTTTTCCAAGTAGGAGAACTCGCACCCAATCAGCTCGGCCACTTCGGTTGCCCTGGAAATCGCCCCCTTGTCGGGACTGAGTATGAAGTCCGGAGAAACGTCGCTCTGCAGGCTCTCGGCGATCTCCTTCATCGAGCTAACGAATTCGACAGGCACGCTCATTTCACTCAGTACCTCCGGGGCATGCAGGTCAAGGATCACGATCCCGTCGCAGAAGTCCGAGATCAATTCGGCCACCACCCTTGCAGAGATCGACTCGCCAACGGAGAATCTCTTGTCCTGTCTGGCGTAGCCGTAGTAGGGGATGGCCAGGAAGACGCCGGGACCGACATCGTCGGTCCCTCCCTTCCATTCTTCCTTCAGACTCGATAGAGACCCCCTCCTCACGTCGTTGATGGCCCCTAGGAGGAGTATTGTCTGCATTATCCCGGAGTCGGGGAAAGTATTCGACACCAGGACAACGGTTTCCGAACGAACCGCCTCTATCGACTCGAGGGGGACCCTGACGTAAGACTCCCCGTCGGGAAAACGCCTGCTTTCCATTACGACGTGTTCCATTCCCAGTAGTGGCGCGAGAGACTCCGCGATCTCCCCCCCTGATGCCCCACTCAGAACAGGCATTTGGTTCCGGGGGGCGGAGTCCCCTTCATGATGCTTCTTGTCATAGCAGAGGCCCTGAGACTCAGGATTTTGGTGGGCACGACAGGATTTGAACCTGTGACCTCCCGGTTATCAGCCGGGTGCTCCAGCCAAACTAAGCTACGCGCCCTGAGCAACACCGCCACATGGGATTGTGATTTGAAGGCTACTCAAGTGCGTAGTCACTCTTCTTCGAAGCCTTCCACGTTCAGCTTTAGGTAACTGGGAAGGGTAACGAGCCTGGAGAATGAGCACTTCAGAATTACTTCGTCCAATCTGGAAGTAGTCCTCGCCAACTGGCCGCAGGGAATGGCTATCGTATCGGGAAGGGAGTGCCTCGCTCTGACCATGAAATGAGGTTTGATTAGCAGACCCTTGTAGGTGCGCTTGATCTTGATCAGCTCGATAACGTTCCCAATGTCCATCCCGTCGTTGTCCAGTACTGCTCGGTCGAGCAACTCGTCGGGGGCATACAGATCCTCCTCGATCCTAACTGTGTTTCTCCATCTCCTCTGCAGCTCTCTCATCGACTTGGACAACTTGATTCCGCCATCGGGCCTGATGCTGTGAACCAACTCCTTCGCCAGGGGGGCCAAGTCCGCGGGCTTTCGCATGAACTCGCTCGACACCTCCCCCTCAACTTTGATCCTCCATGACTTGACAAACTCGTCTCTTGGGTGGAATCTTTCCCCTACAACAACCCCAACGTGTTTCTCTCCGACATATACGTCCCTGTGTATCATTTCCTGTATTTCGTAGTCCTCTACCATATCTCTCCCTCTCGGGAAGAGTGCATCCCCCGTGCCTCTCCGGTGCCCCAGAGTCCAGAGTAGCACTTATAATATTCGTTAACTAAGACTGATAATCCAATTGAAATTTTTCATTAATATTGAATTTTCCAATTGGAAAACTAAACTCAGTTTGATTTTTTTGATGATTATCAGAACTTGGCTTTTTTCCAATCCCGGCGGATTCCCAAGCCCGTCCCAACCAATCTCGGAGAACTTTGATGTGGGTCCCCTCTCTCCCTCGATCGATGACAACTGGGCTCGAGTCACTGAAACAAATTCGTTCCAACACTGGAAAGCCATGGACAACTGGATTGAAGGACAGCGTCATTGCTAACTTTCTCGAGCTCGACCCCTCGTTGAGTAGGGCTCTGGAGGAGGCCTCGGTGAACTTCCATAGCCTGCAGAACGATATGGGTGAGGAATTGCTTTCCATGGACGAGAAAGACCTCACTGCCCACCTGCAATCGGACTACGTCAACTTCTACTCCGCACCTACGGTGAATCCGTACGTTGCGATTGCTGCTCGAGGACCCTGGATAGTCACATCACACGGAGCTGTTTTGCATGACAATGGCGGTTATGGGATGCTGGGTATGGGGCACGGTCCTGACGATGTAATACACTCAATGCAGCAGAACTGGGTGATGGCGAACGTCATGACTCCTTCGTTCAGCCAGAAGAGGCTTTCGAACAGGCTCAGGAAGGAGGTAGGTCATAGGAGGGGCAGTTGTCCGTTCTCAAGGTTCGTTTGCCTTAACAGCGGATCCGAATCCGTTACAATCTCTATGAGGATTGCAGATGCAAACACACTTCTGATGACCCAAAGTGGGGGCAGACACGAAGGAAAGCAGACGAAGATGCTCGCCCTTGTGGAGGCCTTCCATGGTAGGACACAGAGGCCTGCGCAGATTTCCGACTCATGCAGGGGTAAGTACGAGGAAAACCTGGCGTCCTTCAACAATAGGGAGAACGTCATCTTCGTCCCTTGCAATGACGTAGAAGCCCTCAGAGATGCATTCGAAACAGCTGATGATGAGGGGTTCTTCATCGAACTGATGGCCATGGAGCCAGTGATGGGGGAGGGTAACCCGGGACAATGCGTAACTCGTGAATTCTACGACACGGCCAGGGAACTTTGCTCCAATCACGGTAGTATGCTGATCGTAGACTCCATCCAAGCCGGACTCAGGGGGCAGGGTTGCTTGAGCATCGTGGACTACGATGGTTTCGAAGACTGCGAAGTTCCTGACATGGAGACTTGGTCTAAGGCACTAAACGCCGGACAGTACCCACTTTCGGTGGTCGGCCTCTCCGAGAGGGCCGCCGGATTGTACGTCGTCGGGATTTACGGCAATACCATGACCACAAATCCAAGGGCTCTAGAAACAGCTGTCTCTGTTCTGGACAGAGTCACTCCCGAGCTCAGGGAGAACATCAGAGAGAGGGGCAAGGAATTCGTATCCAAGTTGAAGGACTTGGCAGAGGAGATTCCCGGAACAATCACTCAGGTCCAGGGGACCGGCTTGCTTTTGTGCGCAGAGCTAGATCCCGAGAAACTACCGGTAGTAGGCTTCGAATGTGTAGAGGAGTGGTGCAGGGTCAATGGCCTAGGTGTGATTCACGGTGGCCAAAACGCTTTGAGATTCACACCTCACTTCGGAATTACTTCTGCAGAGATTGACCTCATAATCGAGATCCTAAGGGAGGCTCTGCATCACTTCACCTCGCCTGAGATAATCGAGGCAAATTGACTAGCATAGTGGTACTATGCCCAGGAAAGTATGCGTCCTAGGAGTCAAAGACGGCCTCAGATTGGCACTTGAGGACAGATTGAGCAGAGCAGGGGCTAAGATTTCAGAGGTGCCCGATGAAGCCGACTTCACGATCGGGATCTCCGTCCCCGACTCTTGCCAGTTGGCCGTGATGCCTCCTGGCAGTGATTCCAGCAACGCAGAGATGACTATCTCACTGATTGACGTGATAATCCCGAACGGACAGAGGGAGTGGGGCAACGGGACACTCCTCGACTGGATTGGACAGATCAAGGAAGGTAGGACTCCCGAACCAGAGAACGGGGACAGGTTTTGGGTAAACGTGAGGGATGTCGTCGATGCAATCACCGTCCTCTCGTTGAGCGAGGGGCCCGCGGTTTTCGATGGAGAAATTCCGATGAGCGGCAGGAGGGCATGGAGGAACGAGGACGTCGTCGATGAGATCAGAGTCCTCTGGGAGAGGTACAGCAACGCAATCACGCACTCTCACACGGTGGAGTCGCTTTCCGGAGTCCCCAGTCCCGTCAGGGGGATTGGGACAGAGAAATCAGCCCCTCCCGACCTCAGGCCATTGCACAATGCACTAGTGGAATCCGGGGGGGAGGGCTGGCACCCGCTTGTCCCAATGAGGACTTCGCTGATGGAGCTGATTGCAAGTACGGAGTGATCAGCGCGAGTTCTTGTCGCCCTGGATCCTGACCCTGACGTCCTGGGCCATTCCCTTGCAGCTCTGCATTACCTTCCTCACTCGAGTACCGGCTGCACCGTTACCCGAATCGTGCTTCTCAGCATCCGTGAGAGCCTCCGTTAGCTCGTTTATCATGTTCTGAACCATTTCCCTAACCGACATGGTTACGTGCAAAAAAGGAACACTATTAGCCGTTTCTCCGTCTCAGGACTATCGTTTTCCGAAAAGATCCGACCCCAGGATAGGGAGTATCAGGCTCGCCTCCCCCTCGAGAACTATCTGAGGGGCCTCAGGACGAATTTTCCCCCAGGAGATCGCCTCCTTCAGCCTAGCACCAGAAAGGGAGCCGTCGTATTCCGGAGCAGTTGTTATCGATACCGCAGAATCCATCCCCGATTGTTCCCTGAATTGGTTCCACCAGATTACGTGGTGCTTCGAGATCCCGCCCCCAACCATCAGGCCATGGCTCTCATCCGCCGTCCAGATCAGATCGGAAAGAACCTGCTCGTCAGCTAGTACGTCCACCATGAAATTGGGGCTTTTCTGCCTGTGCATGAATAGCTGTGATCCAATCGAACCGTCAGTAAGGCCTGGAACCACCATCGGGATCCTGTGTTTCGCCACCCAGTGCAAGAGCGAGTTCTCGTCCTCTATGCGATCCCCCATGGCCCAGCAGAGCTCCACGGATCCGAAACCGACCCATGGGTTTTCGCCATCTTCCGAAGTCCTCTCTTCCTCAATCTCGCTCAGCCAGGGGAGCACCACGCGCTCCAGGATTTCCCCGTAGCACTCGTTTGGGACTACTACGTTCCCCAACCTGTTCAGACCCTGCTCCCCCAGGGCAATGTCATCGAGGTCGAAGTCCCCATGGAAGTATTCTCTGAACGTCCTCGCTATGTCGTGGTCTAGCGTCCCACAAGTGGTCACGACCACATTGAACGAATTCCTCCTCAATGCCTCGACGAAGAAGCCCCTGGTCCCAGTGGCGCATAGGCAAGCTGGGAATGACAGCCAGTTGAGCACCCCCTCTTCACCCACCCTACTTGTCGCATGCTGCAGGATGTCCCTGGCTCGGGCCAGCTTGGTCGCAGTAAATCCACCAGCCCTGCCCATCTGGTCGATTAGGGAACCCACATCTGTGATTTTCGAGAAATCATAGTCCTCCACTGGGACGTCGAAGTCATCACGGGAGTACCCGTCCATGTTTGTCGCACCACCATCTGGGCTTCAATTGGTCGCATTCTGGAGTTTGAATATCCTGTCCCTGAGACTCGCGGCCCTCTCGAAGTCCAATCTGTCTGCGGCTTGTCGCATCTCCTTTTCTAGCCTCAAGATTAGCTCTGCAGTCTCACCCTCGTTCTCTTCCTCTTCGTAGTCAGTCCATTCTGGCTGGCTGATGTTGTCAAGCACGGAATTAGAGGAGTTCCAGACTCCTGCACCTAGGCCGAACCTCTGAGCGAGTCCCTCGAGGCCCTTCTTCCCAGGCCTCTTGGCGACCATCCTTTTGCCTCCGGACTTCCCTCTTCCAGAAACTCCGGCCAGTAGGTCATCGATCTCGGAGCCCATTACCGGGAGCGCCTTATCGATAGTCATGGGAACCACTCCATTCTCTTCGTTGTACTCGTTTTGCATCTTCCTCCTCCGGACCGTCTGGCTGATTGCCGACTCCATCGCAGGGGAAACCGAGTCACCGTAAAGGATCACAGAGCCGTTGGAGTTCCTTGCAGCCCTGCCTATCGTCTGGAGAAGTGACCTCTCGTTCCTAAGGAATCCCTGTTTGTCCGAATCGAAAATAGCCACCAAGGAGACCTCGGGGATGTCTAGGCCCTCCCTTAGGAGGTTGATACCAACTATCACGTCGATCAAGCCAATCCTGAGTGCCTTGATTATCTCGGTCCTCTCGAGTGTGTCGATCTCGCTGTGAAGGTAGTGGGCCTTGACTCCCATCCTCTCGAGGTATTCCGCGACTTCCTCTGCAAACTTGATCGTCAGAACCGTCACTAGGACCCTTTCATTCCTCTCCACTCTCTCATTTATCTCGCTAAGCAGGTCCTGAACCTGGCCCTCGGTGGATCTGACTTCGATTTCCGGGTCAAGCAGACCAGTGGGCCTGATCTCCATCTTCGCTATCCCATCGATCTCCTCCAGCATCTTCTCCATGCTCTGCTTCTCCTTCGGCTTGTCAACCTCTGACTTGCTTGCCCCCCCTCCTCCGTCAACATGCATCAGGCCGATTGGCACTTCCTGGCCGGTCACCTCAGCAATGTGCCTAAGCTCCCTCTCCCCCGGGGTGGCGCTAACGTAGATCATCTGGGGAACAAGGTCCTGGAACTCATCCACCCTAAGGGGCCGGTTGTCGTATGCGGAAGGGAGCCGGAAACCGAAGTCTACCAGGTTCTTCTTCCGTGAGAAGTCCCCCCCGTACATCCCCCCCACCTGTGGTAGCGTTACGTGGGACTCGTCCATGATCACAAGATAGCGCCCGGACCCACCGTGGAATTGTTCGGCATTGCTGGCGAAGAAGTCCAGCAGGCAGTAGGACCTCTGACCCCTCTTCCTACCATCGAAGTGCATCGAGTAGTTCTCGACCCCCTTGCAAGAACCCACTTCGTTGAGCATCTCCAGGTCGAACCTGGTCCTCTGCTCCAGTCGATGCGCCTCGAGGTCCTTGTCTTTCGACTCGAACCAATCAACACGCGCATCCAACTCGCTTTCTATGTCCTCCAGGGCGGTGTTGAACCTCTCCTCGCTGGTCATGTAGAACTCCTTCGGATGGATCCAAGCCTCCTCGAACTCGTCCAGCGGCTCCCAGGATACCGCCTCGCAGACCTGTATCCTCTCGATCCCATCCCATCCAAATCGAATTCTGATTGGGTCGTCCCTGCTGGGCATCCAGACGTCCAGAACCTCCCCTCTAAGTCGAACGTCCCCCCTCACGATCTCCCCCGGAGTTCTACGGTAGTGCAGCCCGACAAGCTCCCTGACAATTTCCTGCGGGTCCGCCTTCTGCCCTACGAACAACCTGAGGTGGTTCTGCTGGAAAACCTCAGGAGGATTCAGGCCATATATCGTCGATACCGTTCCGACCGTAATCACATCAGGCCTCGAGACCAGTGAAGCCACGGTGGAGAACCGCTCCTGCTCTATGCGCTCGTTCATCTGGAGCTCCTTGTCGATGTACAGGTCTCGACCGGGGATGTACGCCTCGGGCTGGTAGTAGTCGTAGTAACTGACAAAGTACTCCACCGCGTTATCCGGGAAGAGCCCCGACATCTCCTGCCAGATCTGACGTGCAAGCGTCTTGTTGTGAGAGAGGATTAGCGTTGGCAACTGCAGCCTCTCGACCACCTTGGCCATGGCGAAAGTCTTCCCAGACCCGGTCACTCCCAGCAGGACACACCTCTCCTGACCTTCCTCCAGCTGGGAAACCAGTTGGTCGATGGCCTGCTGCTGGTCACCAGCAGTCCCGTAGTCTGAATGGAGTATGAACATTGCAAAGCCTCAATCCGACAACCCATCACTAAGGTGATCTACGTAATAGAGGCTGGCTAGCAAGACCCACCCAGTAATCATCGAAGCGCGGAATAGCACCTTCTGGTACCTGTCCATCGCCTCAGGAGACTCGGATGCCGAGCTAGAGCCATTGGTGACTACGAACAAGTTGACTAGGGCCATCAGAACGACCGAGGGGACCCAGAGAGATGCCCGGTACCCCCTCGAGTCGGTGTAGTCGTGCATTCCGGTAAGAAGGAAGCACAAAGCCCAACCCAATGTGAGCAGAACGCTAAGCCTCCTGGTGGCCTCTTGGCCGAAGGTCGCTGGAAATGACCGGATGCCCTGGTCCCTGTCGACATCCTCATCCATCAGAGCGTAGTTGATGTCGAAGGCAGCAATCCACAGTGCCACCCCCAGGGAGACGAAGAAAACCTCGGGGAACCAGAGGAACTCGTTCTGCCCATCCAGGACACCCGTGATCGATCCCCAGCCATGCGTGTCCGCTGCTATAGCCACCCATGCTCCCGCCGGGGCCAGAGCAAGGCAAAGGCCGATCCAGAAGTGGCAGATCCATGAGAACCTCTTGGTGTAGGGGTAGATCGCGAACGCCAGAACCGGCAACCATGCCATCATCAGGGCAACTTCGTTCAGCATCCACGCAGCGAGAAGAAGCATGGAGAGGAATACAGCTGACAGAACCCATGCGACCTGCATCGACATCGTCCCGGAAGGGAGGTGCCTGCTGGCAGTCCTTGGGTTATCAGCGTCAATTTCCCTATCCACTATTCTGTTGAGGGCCATGGCGAGGCCCCTCGCCCCTATGGCGGCAACGATTATCCAGAAGATGTCCATTCTCTCCGAGCCGAACTCGTTTTCCGCCAAAACAAAGCCAATCAGGACGAATGGAAGCGAGAACAGAGTGTGCTCGACCTTCACGAATTCGAGGATCTCCTTCAGGCCCATTCTACAACCTCTTTGATAGCCAAGAATCCACCTCTCTGACCAGATCAGGGTCATGAAGCGTCACGGCAGGCCAGCGGCGAACCGGGATGGGCCCCTCGTTCGAAGGGATCGGGGCGGTCGCGTCCCAGCAGACCCTCTTGCCAGACTCATCGACGTGTAGGTCCCGACTGACGTCGAACCTGCAAAACAGCTGCCAAAGCAGCCTCCTCTTCCATTGCTCGCTTTCCAGGTCGGCGTCAGAGTCTGTGATGAATAGCCACCTGAGGTCCTTGGATGCCTCGAGGGCCCAAACAGAGTCCCTGATCGAAGCCACCGTCTCCCTCTGGGCACTAGCGAGCCTCTCGTCCGCCTCCTCCATGCTCTCTTCCGGCTTCGGACCACCTTCGATGTCAGTAGTAATCACCATCATGGAAGGGCGAAGCAATCTGGCCTGCCTGACACCTTCCATCGCTGAGACGGTGACGGTCAGGGAGCTGCTTACACCCTCTACGGAATCCTTGCCAATGGGGTCACCTTCTAGCTCATCCGTTGCATCGATGATCAGCTTGTCATGGATGTTTTCCCACGGGGAGGTATGAGCCAGGCTATCCGCTACCATGCCTCTCAGTATTACTAGGTCTTCAGGTATGTTCACCTTCTCCTCTAAGGCCTCAAGAAGCGCGTCCAAGTCCTTGACCGGGTGGTCTTCGTCTACCACGACCACCACCTTCAGGAACATCATCTGCCCGGCCCCGAGGAGCCCGAGTGCGGTTTTCCGTGCCTGCCGGGGGAACCTCTGCTTTGACGAGACTATAGCGAGATTGTGGAAACCCGTCTCCAGCGGGAGGAACGTGTCTATCACATCCCTGTGTTGGAACTTCAGAACTGGTAGCAGCGCATCCCCGATGGCCTCGCCAAGATAGCCGTCCTCCATCGGCGGTACGCCGACAATGGTCATCGGCACCGTAGGGTCCTTCCTGTGCGTGATAGCCGTGACATGCATCACCGGGTACTCGTCTTCGAGCGAGTAGTGCCCGAAGTGGTCTCCGAAGGGCCCCTCCATCCTGGTCTCCCCGGGGACGGTGTAGCCCTCGATCACGAAGTCGCAGTCGGCAGGAACCCATAGGTCGTTGGTCAGGCACTTTGTGATCTTCAGCCTCTTCCCACTTAGCAGTCCAGCGAACTCGTACTCCGAGAGGTTGTCTGGAAGGGGTGAGATGGAACTGAAAATTACCTGGGGAGGGCCTCCAAGGCAAATTGCAACCGGCATCCTCCCGTCTGAGGCATCCGCGTGATCAGCCCCGTGCTTGTGCTTCTGCCAATGGAGCCCGACCTCCTTGGGGCCGAAAACCTGACTCCGGTACATTCCCATGTTGTGAGCCCCTGTCTTGGGATCCACTGTAACGACCAACGGCAGCGTCATGAAGGGGCCCCCGTCGAACGGCCACGTCGTTGGGATCGGGAGCTTTGTGACGTCCGGGTCATCCATCCTGACTTGCTGGCACTTGCCCTTGGACACCCTCCTGGGTGCCATCGATATCCCCTGCTTCAGCAATCCCAGGCCTGTCCACGGCCTCCTCAACAGGCTTCCAATATCGGGCTTCATCAACCCAACCATCATCTCGCCAATTTCACTGGGTTCGTTAACCCCCAGAGCCAGGTTAGTCCGTTCCCTAGTGCCGAACAGGTTCATTGCCAGTGGGAACCTGCTGATGCTACCGTCCTCTTGCCTGGGTTGGTCGAAAATTACAGCCGGCCCCCCCCTCTTGACCAATCGGTCGGCAATGCAGCCCGCCTCGAACCTCAAGTCCACGGGATGACTGACTCTGAGTAACTCCCCTCGGGCTTCCAGAGCTCTGATGAACTGCTCTAGGCTACCCCATCCCATGCCCGTCCGAAACCTCCCCATCATGAGAAGGTTCGCTCGCCACCGTAGGTGGCGAACCGAGGGTTTCTTTCATGGTGACTCAGCGGATACGCCGTGGGCGATGGTGTCACGACTTGCGATGTTCTCGTTGTGGGAGCCGGCCCAGGCGGTGGAAACGCCGCTCTGCAGAGCGCTAGGAAGGGCCTCTCAACAATCCTAATCGAGGACCATGCGGAAATTGGGACGCCCGTCCACTGCGGCGAATGCATATCGGAAATCGCCTGCCAGAATCTGGATCTGCAACTGCCCGAGGACGTCATCAGCAAACGAGTCCACGGGATCCGCGTAATCTTTCCCGACGGGACCGAGAAGTGCCTGACGGAGGAGGGCTACGTACTGGAGAAGCACCTCTTCGAGAGGTGGATAGCCGAAGAGGCTAGGTCGGCAGGAGCAGAATTGCATCTCGGTCACAAACTACAGTCCATGGAGAGGGTCGAGGACGGGGGATTCGGAGGGTGGATGTGCTTAGGCAAAGGCGACCAATTCCCCATTCACGCTAAGATTGTCATCGATGCCTCTGGCGTCGCGGCAGTGTGTTCGAAGCTGGTCAAAATGGAGGGCGAATCGCCCCTGAATCCGAAGGGCAAGGTTGTGGCGGGGATGCAATACGAGATCTCAAACGTCCCCACTGACGGCTACTTGGACTTCTACATCTGGCCGAAGTATGCTGAGAAGGGCTACCTTTGGATGATTCCGAAGTGCGACGGCAGGGCAAACGTCGGACTTGTGACCGAGGACAGGCCAAATGCCAAGAAGTCGCTGGACGACTTCATCTCCCATACACACTTCTCAGACTTGGATCAGGCAATGCCACCGTGGAAGGAGAAGGGGAGCCCAGCCTTCGGCGGGACCATCCCCATTTCGGGGCCTTTCCTGAACACGCACTATGACGGATTGATGCTAGTGGGCGATGCAGCAGGATTCACATCGCCTCTTTTCGAGGGGGGATCGCACCTCGCTCTGAAGTCAGCGGTATATGCGGCCAACACAGCGGCCGCAGCAATATCCGAGGGCGACCTCAGCAAGGAGAGATTGTCAGAATACACGGACCTCTGGAAAGCAGAATTCCCCCCATACGAGAAGATTCTGAGGGGTAAGGAAGCCCTGTTCAACCTCACTGACGACGAGATGTCCCTGATGGCGAAGTGCTTCCCGGACGAGATGTCCAACATGGGGGCCTCCGGAAAGGCCATGGTCGGGATCAGGCTGCTATTCAGGAAGCCCGGTCTGTACTTCAAGAGGATAGTCCCGGCCATGCTAGCGTTTGGGTACAGCAGAGCCAAGTACTACGGTTGGTGAACATGCTCACCTTTCTGGGATACTCACTAATCTTCCTAGCCATGCTAACTAGCGCATTTCAGGTCGTTAATCGCGATGCCAGTGGAGAAGGGATAATTCGAAACTCCACCTCATTGACCCAGGTCGCCCCGTTCCTTCTGCTAGTGCTCGCCTTCATGATCGAGGCGACTAGCCTGAAGCTGGTCTCGGATTACGTCGGGGAGGGCCTGCCTCTCTTCTACCGGATCTCTGCTGTGTGGGGCAGCAGGTCGGGCCCCCTGCTGATGTGGGCAGCGATCATGGGGGGCATCGCGTGGGCGATGTCCAGAGAAGAGAACCCGGACAAGACGGCGATCAGGATAATGCACGCGTGGATCTCGTTGCTGCTGCTGATTGCCGCGACCCTGCGTCCATTCTCACCCAGTGTCCCCGGCCCCAGGGGGGAGATCAACCCGCTCCTGCAAACCGATCTTATGGTGGTCCACCCCCCTGTTGTCTTCGTTTACTACTCGCTCTGCCTAGCGACCGCAAGCATTGCTATGGCCGGCTTCCTGAGATCAAGGCCGTCAGAGGAGACGCATGCTTCAATGCTGAAGTGGGCCAGGTACTCTTTCCTGGCCGGTGCTATAGGCATAGGGTTGGGCGGCCTGTGGGCCTACACAGTCCTCGATTGGGGCGGTTACTGGGCCTGGGACCCAGTTGAGACCGGCTCCCTCCTCCCATGGCTGGCACTCCTGGCAATAGTCCATGCCCGCGCGAGGCCAGCAGATCGCAGGCCCTTCTCGCTAACCCCCTCGCTGGCGCTAATCACTGGCGCCCTGGTTATGCACGCCACCCTTGTGACCAGGGCAAACGGAGTTTGGGCCTCCGTTCACGCCTTCGTCGGGGACGGCCAGAACTCAATGCCCAGCGACCCGTATCTCAGAGTGTTGCAGATCGTGGATTTCAGCGCGATCGGCTTCGAGGTCCTATCGTACTTGGCGGCGGTCGTCTCCCTCCTTACGCTCTCCCTGCTGCATGCCCTGAGGGAGCAAAGGGAAGAAATCGACCGGAGGGGTTCAAAGAGCCTCTTCGAAGAAAACAGGAACTTGGCCCTAGCCATCCTCGTCTACTTTGCAATCGTCGGGGCATGGATCGGCTCCTCCGCAATTTTATTCATCGGCCTGGCAATCCTCCTCCTTCTGGTATCGGGCGACCACAAAGACCCCCCTACTCATTGGGTCGCACTGGGGGTGATTCTGATGCTATTCTCGAGCTGGGGATGGGTATCTGAGTGGTACCAGTCCCTAGCCGGGATAGCCCCGTTCCTGCTGATTTGGATGATGCCTGAGGACGATCAGGACGACCTCTCTTCGTTGAAGGCCCCCTTTGTGGACACGAGGTCCAGGACCCGCGTCTCGAGGTCCTCCCCTTGGTACCTCTCGATTGCCCTGCTACTCCTGACATGGGTCCTCCTCACCGTCGAGATCGATGGCACGAACATCGCTGCTCACGAGTACTACGGGGCCCCAATACTGTCCCTCATGGCCATCGGACTAGCCGCTTACGCATGGGGCTCGTGGGTAAGCGCTAGGAATGGCTCCTTGGCAATCGCAGTAGCGGTCCTCGCCTCTGTCCTGCTGGCAGCCTACTCCGGCTCATTCGAACTGCCCGGAAACCAGGATCTCCCAATCACGGACAGCGTCTCGAGGGGGGCGCTAGCGATGTTCATCCTCACGTGGGTCGTATTTTCCATCCCGCCCACCATCGCGCAATTGGCTAGGACCATTAGAAGAAACGCCCCACTGATGGCAAGCAGGGGGAAGTCCCTGGGACCGGCCAATCTGAGGATACTCGGGTCCCACTTGGCCCATGCCGGAGTCCTGATCCTGCTGGTGGGCCATGTGCTTACGACCACCCTTGTGGATAGGACGGACCCCTCCCACTTCCTGACCCTGGAGAAGGACAAGCCAACGGAGCACATGGGGATGGAGCTGGTTTTCACAGGGGTGGAGATATTTTCCGCCGAGGACGAGGGCTACGAATTCGGAATCGGGGATGGTTACGTGGGGGTGGTAATCGAGCTGAGCGACGGTGACAAGGATCTGGGCACGCTCAACCCGGGAATGCTGAGGTTTGACCCCCCCGATGGAAACGGGATCGTGTCGGCGAGGTCTGAGGTGGACAGGGTCTCCAGCCTGACAGGCGACACGATCGCGATTTTGGATTTCCAGCAATCCAATGAACTTCTTTCTTCCATGATTCTGGGGAATACCGACCAAGTACAGGAGGTAAGGGTGACCGTGCACCACCTCACCGGCAGCCATCTTGTCTGGGCCGGCTGGCTGATGATAATGGCAGGAATACTACTCGCCTCCGCCACCCCGGCAACCTTTTCTGGGTCGGAAGAGGAATGAACAAGCGACGGAGAAAAACCGTTTGAATGAAAAAGGGGAAGCGGGTCGCGAGGCCGCTTGAGGTGCTTGGATGGATAACGGCTCTATTGTACACATTGACTACGACCTGTTCAATGCCGCTACTGAGAAGCTGATCGAGACCACCAGGGAGGAGACGGCTAAGGAGCACGACCTCTTCGACGAGAACAGGACCTACTCCCCTATGATCACGGTAGTTGGCGATGGGAGGCTGATCCCAGGATTCGAGGCGCACCTCGGGGACGCCAAGTCAGGCAAGGACTACGAATTCGAGATCGAGCCCGTAGAGGCCTATGGCGACAGGGACCAGAACAAGATCGAGACGATCTCCCAGAATGTCCTTCTCAGGAGCGTAAGGGACCCCAACACACTGGCCATCGGAGCCCCGGTGGAGATCGGGGGTAGGAACGGAATCCTGCAATTCATGAGCGCGGGCAGGGCCAGGATAGACTACAACCACCCATTGGCCGGCGTGACCCTGAAGTACAACTACAAGATTGTCAAGGTGGTCGAAGACAGGGAGGAGAAGGTCCAGACGCTGATGAAGATGAACACCGGTAGCGAGGACTTCGAGATAGAGTTCGACGGCGACGACATCACTTTGACCCTCCCCGAGCAAATGGCATACGACCAGAACTGGGCATACACGAAGTTCTCCCTCGTCACCACGCTGAGAGAGAACGTGGGCGTAGCGAAAGTTGTCTTCCGAGAGGTCCACGAGCCCAGGCAGATCGAAGAAGAGTAGGCTAAAGCATCCGGGGAATGATCACCGGGATCAGAAGCACCAGCAGGATGAAGATGCTGCTCAGGCTGCTAATCCTGTTCGACAGGGCCTCTATTCGCATGGGGTGGGCCTGACGCCCAAACCTCCTGAGTACGGAGTGCGTGGCATCCCTAACCAGGTGACCCCCATCGAATGGGATCATCGGAATCAGGTTAGCGAATCCCAGGAGGAAGTTGATCCAGACCAACCAGAATAGGAAGTCGAAAACCATCAGCATCCCATCCGTCCCCAGCATCTGGGAAATCGCCCCATCCCCTGCGACCAGCATTGCGCGCTCTTCCAGGATCATCGTCTGACCGTCGTTGGCAATGGGGACATTCAGCATCAACAGCGGCCTGATCAGCGTGACGACAACTGTCCAAGCGGCAGAGTATTCTCCATCGACAATCCCGGAGTAACCCTCAACCCCGCCCGTTGAGGATACCAGACCCGAGACTCCCAGGAACGCGTCCCCGGGTTCTATTCCGCTTATCCTTAGCAACTCGATCCTATTCTCTATGCATTCAGAATCGCCATCGCAGCCATCTACGTAGTACTGGTACCGATCCCCGAGGACCACTGAGACGCTCCTCTCGGACCTGGACCCCTGTGAATCGGGCCCTGAGAGAACGGTCAGCGTGGATGAGTCACCAGCGGACAGGCCGCTCATTTCATCAGAGAACTCCCGGTAGTCCAGGATCCTGTTCCCGTCAATGTGGGTTATCGTCTCGAAGGGGAGTACCCCGGCATCGTGAGCAGCCTCCCCCTCGACAATGTCCCTAGCGTGAACACCATCGTGTGCAGCAACCATCCCACTGGCCACGGATGAAAGCAAAATGAGCACAATATAAGTCGCGATGATGTTGATCGAAGGGCCAGCCGCGAAGAGCCTCAACCTGTCCCTCCTAGGGGCCCTGTCCATCTCCATCTCCTCTGGCTCGGCGAACGCTCCAATCGGAAGCGGACCCAATTGCAGAAGACCGAAGCTCCTGAGCCTCATTCCATGGGCCCTCGCCTGAATCCCATGGCTGTACTCGTGAATGATTATGGCAACAATCAGTGCTAGAGCAGGCCACCAGAATGGAACGAAACTGGTTACTCCCGGGATCAGCAGTAGATCACTGGCCGGGAGGTACTCCTCGGGGGGGCTCGTGGCCGTCGAGATCACACTAAGCAGCAGTAGCAGGACTACTCCGAACATAACAAAGAAACACAGCCAAATCGATCCCTCGCCGAAAGCGCGCCAGAACCTCTTCGGCCTGGAGATCCACTCGAGAAGGCGCATACCTCTGCGAGTCCTCACCATCAAGATGATCCCAAGTGCCCTGGTTGCGTTGAACCTGTCCAGGATCCCTATCGACTCGGCGTGTACCAACCCGAAGTACCACAAGCCAACCAGCAGAACCAGCCAGGCCGGCATACCCATCGCGAATAACAGGTACAGCACCAGCAGAGGGACCAGGTACCCTCTGCCCCCCGCTTCTTCTGCCATGTTTGCTCACTAAGCACCACTCTATTCAACCTGCGTCTCATGAAAAGAGAGAATACATGCAACCACATCAGACGGGCTATGTCACAAGGCGGCAGCCCCAACTCAAAGAGCCTGAATCGCCGGATCGACTCACTGTCCCGTGAGAGGGACAGCGTGAGCAGGATTCTGGAGCAGGCACAACTGGAAAAGATACGGGATGGACTGGACTCGCTGAAATCGAAGATGGAGGCCATAGAGGTCGACCTGACGTCAGACAAAACCTAACTCGTGATTGAATGCGAGGTCGGGCTAGGCATTCCGGGGCCAATGCCCCTGACCCCTTCCGACTTGCAGATAAGAGAGAGGAACCTGTGCATAGGCATCCCGGAAGCCCAGTCTAGGTAGGGGGAGCCCCTGCTGGTGAGGGGCAAGGAAGGAATGCTCCTGGATAGGTGCCTTAGCTTCCCACTAAGCCCTTCGACTTCGACCTTCAAGATCCTCCAACTATCCCCCCTCACTCCCTTGAGCCTGAATGCGTAGAGTGGCAGGAGGCCACACCTCTCCCCGGTCGACTGAAGTGCTAGGTACTGGTCCTTGGTCCTCCCAGAGAGGTAGATCTTTTCCTTCTTCGAGGTCTTTACTTCTATCGGGAAGCAGATGTCGCCTCTAAGCGCCAGAAGGTCACCAGTCCCTTCGGAGCCACTTCCCGGCGCCCTGACTACCAAGAACGGCCTCTGGACGACCCTCATTGCCTTGGCTCTCTCGACCTCGTTGCAAGATCTGGTTACTGCGCGAACCCCCTTCAACTCGCCTGCCAGAACTGACCTAAGCTCGCGTTCGTAGTTGCTCCCCACGGCGATATCCTATTCTCAGGGTTATTGAGGACACCGGTCCCAATCACTGGAACTTTCCCTTTCTGTACTCTCTGGTCCTATCGACACCGGGGAATTGATCCTCGCTTTCTCTGTAGACCGTTTTCATGTTATTCAAGAAATTGTCCTCATGTGTGACAATCAGAACCATGTCCACCCCCGGGTCGTGCTCCGCGTCCATCCAGCCGAGAACGATTTCCATCGTCATCCTAGCCCCCTCTCTGTGCGGGTATGCGAAGACGTCCATTCCCAGTGGGGGTAGGACTAGGGTTTCCCTCGGCTCAAGCTTCTCCACCTGCTCGAAGAGGGCGGCATATGAGTTCCTTAGCAACTCTCTGCGGAAATTGTCCTGGGTCGGCCTCCTGCAGTCGGGCCCCACTACATGAACCAGGTTCGATGCCGGCAAGTCGAATCCCGGCGTGGTAACAGCCTCCCCCACCCCACAGGGCTGGAGGTTAGACTTCCTCTTCTCCTTTGCAATGTTGGCGCAAGCCTCCCTTAGGCCATCTCCTGCGGCTTGGTGCATCCTCTCGTCCAGGCCCTCTCTTCCTGCCAATCTGCTGTTGGCTGGGATCATCATTACATCCCCCTCGACCTTGATTACGTCCCCGTAGAGTACTCGGACCTGCCCGTGCTTACACTCCCTGACGATTACTACATCGGCCATAAGGCGGCGAAGAGAGGCCATCCGATATGTATTCATCGTATCAGAAATTTCCAGAAACGGGGAATCATTAATCCCCAATGCCAACATCCCGTGGCCATGTCGGTAGGCTACGTATTGCTGGATGTGGAACCCGGCTCAGAGTATTCAGTGTACGAGAAGGCCTCCTCCCTCCCCTTCGTCTCCGACGCCCAGGTGCTTTTCGGCGATCACGACATGATACTCAAGGTAGAGGCAGAGAACATGGGCGAGATCGCCAAGTACGTGGTCGACTCCATCCGTTCGATAGAGGGAGTGACCAATACGAAGACCCTCGCATGCGCAGAACTCTGAACCGCGATAACCGGAATACTGCCAACTTAGCCACAGTATGCCGTATTTCTCCTCAAGTTTTATACCTATGAAGGACTGGAGCGAACCGGAGGAATCCAAACATGGCAGACAAGAAATACTTCGTGTTGATGCAGAACAGCAAGGACACTGCTCAAGTGTTCCACAGCAAGCAGCCCAGAGGAGCAGCTCTGAAGGCGGCGTCAAGGGGTCACACTGACATCCACCTCAGGGAGAGGGGAACTAACAGAGTTCACGTGTTCTCTGGCTCAAAGAGCAAGGTCCCAAAGGGTGCAAACGCACCGGACTGGCTACCTGATATGATAAACAAGGCCAACGTGAAGAAGATACGAATTGACCGAATTTAGACTAGTCGTTTTTTCGACTAGGCTGGGTCGTCGGTTACTACCCCTGCGTCAGCTGTGACGGCGGATCATAGGTGGGCGCCGATCTTGGGAAGATCATGCCCTCTTCGTAGGATAGAGAGTCAGGATTACGATTGCCTGAAGGACCCATGTACCTAGTAAGAAATAGAGGAAGGAGCTCTCTACTATCGGTGACACAAGGACAATCGGTGACACAAGGACAACTCCCAGTAGTGATAACCCAATTATTTGATGAGGCGGCAATGGCAGCCCCCGCCCCCTTTCGTCGCCCACCATGGATGTGCCAGCGCTAGGATTTGAGTTAAATCAATAGGCGACAAAACCCTTGTCGAGGGGGGCATCGAGGTCCCTGCCCGAAATTTCGGATGCCTCATAGAGGGGTTAGCTTTGCCATGTACATGGACATCCGCCCGATTATCAACATGGGAAGGCTGGTGGTCTTCTTCTTGCTCATCCTATTTGTCATCTTCAGCAGGACTTCAATGCTCAGAGAAAACCCCCTTGCTGGCATCCTGGGGTAATGGGCGTCGCCTAGGATTACAGTCCTGAGCAATAAAGCAATCATCTCCCCTGAAGATTGTCCTCGCATGAATTCTCGTTATCATCGGAGTTCGTCCCATCGGGGCATGTTGTATTCGTCCAAAATGCTCCCTCCAAGTTAGCATCTGCCAGGAATGCTCCCTCCAAGTTAGCATCTGCCAGGTTCGCATCGCTCAGGTCGACTCTCACCAGCAGTGCCTCAGACAGGTTGACCCCGGACAGGTCGGCCCCGGACAGGTTAGCGTCATGAAGACGGACCTTTGGGCCCAATATGGCCCCCATCGTGCAGATGTATCCGTCATACAGATTGCTGGGGCATCCAGTCAGATTGACTGCGGATATCCATTCGAGCGGTCTTACGCTCAGGTCGATCCCTGACAGGTTAAACCCGTCAATATACCCGGACCCAAAATCCATCGTGGGGCCTATCAGCAGGTAGTTGCAGATGGACATGTCCATATCCAACTCGACCATTTCGTCCTCCCATCCCTGGGAGGCATGCTCCTCCTCCCACTCTGACCCGCACCCCAAGATGTTGGCGACTTCGGGAGATAGGCAACCCCATCCGTCAGGGAGTTTGGAAGGGCACCCCCTTAGGTTAGGAGCGCTGAAATCGAACAGTTCGGCTCCGGTCAAGTCCGCTCCGCTCAGGTCAATAAAACTCGCTTCGATGCTTGTGAGGTTGGCCCCGCTCAGGTCAGCATTGGAGAAGTTGACAAATAATA
>NZKZ01000101.1 GCA_002694065.1 Acidiferrobacter sp. | reverse complement strand
TCACAAGGGGTCGGCGCAGCAACCAGGCTGCAAGCCCTCCTGGGCCTGCTGCAAAGCCACCCATCCCCAGCACCGCATCCGGCATTCGGCGACGGATGATCCTGAGCGCCTGGGCAACCGCTCTCAACAGCATCCAGGGCATCACCGCTTTTCGTATCCACGAGGTGCCCACAAGACCCTTGATCTCAAGCCATTCCACCTGAAAGCCCGCAGCAGGAACCACACGGGCTTCAAGCCCTTTGCGCGTGCCCAACCAGACTATCTCAATACCCTGATCACGAAGATGCTCAGCCACACTCAATGCGGGATACACGTGCCCGCCCGTGCCTCCTGCCATGATCATCACCGTAGTCAACGCGCCCCCACGCGGCCTTTCGACAGGCTGTGCTCTATGGATATCAACAGACCGAACGCCAGACCGTTGATCAGCATGCTGCTGCCCCCATAACTCATCAATGGCAGGTTCAGACCCTTGGTCGGCACCAGGCCGAGATTGACCGCGAAATGAAACATCACTTGCACGATCAACAGCAGACCGATCCCCTGCGCAAGCCGGGCCCCGAAATAAGCTTTGGCGGCAGCTGCCCTTGACGCGAGATTGAAGACCCTCCAGAGCACCAAACCATAAAGGCATAAGAGCGCCGCGACACCGACCAGTCCGAGCTCCTCTCCCACTACCGCAATCAGGAAGTCATTGCTGGCATGGGGCAGATAAAAGAGTTTCTGCACACTCGCGCCCAAACCGACGCCGAACCATTCACCGCTGCCCAACGCAATCAGAGCCTGAACCAGCTGAAAACCTGATCCATAGGGATCGGCCCAGGGATCCATAAAACTGGATACCCGATCCAGGCGGTATTCGGCCGTCATGATCAGGACCGCGACCGCGCAAACCGCCACGGCAATCGCACCGAAAATGTACCGAAGGGGTGTTCCGGCGAGGAACATCATGCCCAGCGTCACCATCATGATCACGGCGGTACATCCGAGGTCGGGCTCAAGCAGCAGCAACACCCCGATCGACCCAATCACCGCGGCCGGGATCAGGATGCAGTTCTGGAATGAATCCATCGCCGATGCGTGACGCACAAAGTGATCGGCAAGAAAAAGGACTATCAGCACCTTGATCAACTCTGAAGGCTGGAAATTAAACAAACCCAGATCCAACCATCGCGTACTGCCATTGACCTCGTGTCCAATACCTGGAATCAGAATGAGGGCAAGCAATGCGGCTCCCAGGCCCAGCAGCCACCGGGAGGCTCGCTGCCACAGGTCAAGGGGGACGCATGCTGCGGCGACACCCAATGAAAGCCCCAGGACAATACCGACGAGGTGCTTGGCCAGAACTGCCACCCCACCACCGATACCCCCATGGGTCCCGATCGCGGCCGAGAAGACCATCACAATACTGAGGGCCAGCAATACCGCCACCGGCACCAACAACAGCGGATCCGCACTCGCCAATCGGCGGGGTATCTGCCAGGGAATTCCGATCACGCTCATCTGATCATCTCCCGAACCAAGTCGGAGAACACTTCACCCCGGTGAGCAAAATCCCTGAACATGTCGAAACTCGCGCATGCAGGTGAGAACAAGACCGCGTCGCCTGACTGGGCCCAGCGCGCTGCCAGTCTCACAGCCTGGGGGAGGTCATCAGCAAGCGTGACGGGAACCCGATCACCAATCGCCTCCGCGAGGGCCACGCGATCTTCGCCAATCAAAAGGACCTGTCTCGCATATCGCTGTATTGCCTGGGCCAAGGTGCTGAAGTCGGCATCCTTCGACTGACCTCCCGCGATCAGGACGACGGGTCGATCCAGACCGACCAGCGCCGCTTCGGCTGCACCCGGATTCGTGCCTTTAGAGTCATTGATCCAAAGGACGCCCTCGCGCTCCAGTACCAACTCACATCGATGCGGTAATCCACGAAACGCAGACAGGGCGGCCAGCGCCGCCGGGTTGGCCGGGTAACCGGCGGACTCAATCAGCGCGAGCGCAGCAAGTGCGTTCATCACGTTGTGTCGCCCGGTCATGGACAACGACGCGACGGGGAGGATCCTGACATCTCCCCGAACGATCCAGTCGTCACCATGAGGATCAGCCGCGATGCCGTAGTCCACTGCACGCAAGGGCGCATCCAGGCCGAAGGAGATGATCTCAGCAGCACCGGAAACCTCCATTGCCTGCAGAGTGGGATCGTCGCGGCTGACAATCCCCGTAATGGCGCCGTTCAGAATCCGCTGCTTGGCATGGAGGTATTGCGCGACGGTCGCATAGCGATCCATATGATCAGGCGACAAATTCAGGATGGCAGCCGCCTTGGCTTTAAGCGAATCGGTGGCTTCCAGCTGGAAACTGGATAGTTCCAGGACCACGACGTCCGGTATTGCGCCTTCCAAAAGATCCAATGCCGGCATCCCGATATTGCCCGCCACCGGAGCATTCACCCCCTGCGCTGCCAACATCTGGCCCACCAGGGTGGTTACTGTGGTTTTTCCGTTTGAACCGGTAATCGCCAACATCGGTGCCGGACAGGCGCGCACGAAGAGCTCGATATCCCCCACAATTTCAACCTGCTGTTGACGAATCTTCTCAATCACCGGCTCCGACAGGGAAATGCCCGGACTGACGACCGCAAGATCACCACGACCCAGATTGGGGGTCGTGAATTGCCCCAACTGGACCGGAACCTGGGGAAACTGCCGGGTCAGCTCCGAGTAAAAAGGCGCCACGTCGCGACTGTCCTGAACCTCGACCTCGACTCCCAGCGCAGCGAGATACTTCACCGCCGAAAAACCGGATGCGCCCAGTCCGAAGACTGTTGCCCGATGCCATGGCGCTGGGTGCAGGGTAGTTGCCAAAGCGTTGCCCATTAATGCTTTACCTGACCTTGAGCGTTGCCAAACCGATCAACACCAGGATCAGGCTGATAATCCAAAACCGCACCGTCACTTGAGGCTCGCGCCAACCTTTCTGCTCAAAGTGATGATGCAAAGGCGCCATGCGGAAGATCCGTCGCCCGATAAGACGGAACGAGGCGACCTGCAGCATGACTGAGACGGTCTCGATAACGAAAAGACCTCCCATAATGGCGAGTACGATTTCCTGACGGACCACCACTGCAATCGTGCCTAACGCAGCTCCCAGAGAAAGCGCGCCGATATCACCCATGAAGATCTGAGCCGGATAGGTGTTAAACCACAAAAACCCCAATCCCGCCCCAACCAGCGCAGCACAAAGAACCAACACCTCACCGGCGCCGGCAATAAAAGGAATGCCGAGGTACCCGGAAAAAAGAGCGTGGCCGGTGAGATAGGCGAAAACACCTAGCCCACCGGCCACTAAGACGCTTGGCAAAATTGCCAAACCGTCCAGGCCATCGGTCAGGTTTACGGCATTGCTGCTGCCGGCAATAACAAACCAGGTGAGAAGAATGAAGCCAACGCCCAGCTCGACCGCGACATCTTTAAACAGCGGGACGATCAACGACGTCTCAACCGGGGATTGGGCTGTCAGGTAGAGCGCCAACGCCGCAGCGAAGGCCGCAACACTCTGCCAAAGAAACTTCTGCCCTGATCCCATACCCCGAGAGTTTTTGCGAAGAATTTTCTGGTAGTCGTCCAGCCCGCCAATCAGTCCAAATGCCAAGGAGGTCAGCAGCGTAATCCAGATAAAGCGGTTCTCAAGGTCTGCCCAGAGCAATGTGGAAAGCACAACGGCCGCCAGAATAAGTACGCCGCCCATTGTTGGCGTATCCCTTTTCTCCAGGTGCGAACTTGGGCCGTCATCGCGGATAGGCTGCCCTGCGCCAATCTGCTCAAGGCGTCGAATCAATGCAGGTCCGACAAGAAAGCTGAACAGCAACGCCGTCAACACGGCACAGATGGCACGAAACGACAGGTAACGAAAAACGTTGAACACGCTGTACTCGAGCGCCAGCTGTTCAAAGAGCATTTTCAGCACGCGATGGCTCCGTCCTCGGCTACGCATACCAGCGCATCCGCTACCTGTTCCATCCGGGCACTGCGGGATCCCTTGATCAAGACGGTCAAACCTGGGCTGAGCACTGGGCGCGCGGCCTTGATCAGGTCCTCCGGGGAATCAAAGCACCGGGCGTCTTGCCCAAATGCCTCGCCGGCCAGTCTCGCGAGGGGTCCGCACGTAAATAGCAGATCAATACCGGATCGACGGGCTTCCCGCCCTGCTTCGGCATGAAACTCTTCGGCACGGGTTCCCAATTCGGCCATGTCACCAAGAATGAGTGTCTTGCGGCCTTCACGGGCAGCCAGTGCCCGAATCGCTGCCTTGAGCGAGGTCGGATTGGCATTGTAGGTGTCATCAATCAGGGTTGAGCCACGGGCCCCGGCACGAACCTGCAATCGGCCGGGCTGGGCCTCAACCCGCTGCAGTCCGGCCCGAATCTCATCGGAGCTGAGGCCGCAGGCCCAACCGACACTCGCGGCCGCCAACGCGTTTGATGCATTGTGTCGGCCTAAAAGATTCAACCGGACCTCAAATTCATCATCAGGCAAACGGACCTCGACTGTCTGGCCCTCGCTATCTCCTGTCACTTCGCCGCTGACTCGGGCACGGCTCTTTAGTCCGAACGTGATGGTCTGGAATTCCTTCACCCTGGCAGCCCAATAAGCCACAAATCGGTCGTCGGCATTGATCACGGCAGTACCCCCTGCACGCAGACCATGAAAAATCTCCGCTTTCGCTCTAACGACACCTGCAAGACTGCCCAGACCTTCAAGATGTGCCAACGCGGCATTGGTGATGAGCGCGGTGGTCGGACTCACCAGTCGCGACAGGTAATCTATTTCGCCGGGGTGATTCATCCCCATCTCAATAACTGCGAACCGATGATGTTCGCGCAGGCCGAGCAGAGCCAAAGGTACGCCGATATGATTATTGAAATTGCCGGGACTGATGTGGACCGCACCAGACTCAGCAAAAATGGCGCCAATCATTTCCTTGACCGTGGTTTTGCCGTTACTGCCGGTCACGCCGATCACGGGAATATCAAAACGCCCGCGCCAGTGTGCTGCGAGCTGCCCCAGCGCTGCGGTAGTGTCCTCCACGACCAGGCCCGGCAACGTATTTGAGCCTGGGTGACGGGTCAGTACTGCAGCAGCACCCGAGCGCTCTGCATCAGCAAGAAAATCAGAGCCCTGAAAACGCTCGCCATCCAAGGCGACAAAAAGAGCGCCCGGCTGCAATGTGCGGGTATCAGTTGATACTGAAGTAATCTCAGCATCACCCCCCGTTAACGTCCCCCCAAGCACCTTGGCAACATCGTTTAAGCGGAACATGGCATGGTCCTCAGTATCTCCTCGGCTACCGCCTGATCATTGAATGGCAAAACCTGATCGCCGACGATCTGGCTCGTTTCATGGCCTTTTCCGGCAATCACTACCAGATCACGAGAGGCTGCCTGCTCCAAGGCATAGGCAATCGCCAGATCACGCTGGGGGATGTGCGCCTGCGCCGGGACACTCAGTCCATCGGCGATATCCGAGAGAATCTCATCAGGATCCTCACCTCTGGGGTTATCGTTCGTTAACACAACGCGGTCTGCACCGACGGCGGCCGCACGTCCCATCTCGGCACGCTTGCCGCGGTCACGCTCACCGCCGCAACCGAATACGCACCACAACTCCCCGTCGGTGTAGGTCCGAAGGGACTTCAGCAGCGTCGAGAGGGCCTCAGGGGTGTGCGCATAATCGACCACGACCGTCGGTCGGCCCGCACCGGACCCTCGACAGAACAGCATACGCCCCGGCGCAGGCTGTAATTGGCCCATGACCTCGCTGATGCGGGAAGCACTGTAGCCGTGCGCCATAAGCGTCGTCGCCACAGCGCTTAAATTGGCGACGTTAAAGTGCCCCCTGAGTTCAGAGGTAAACGACATTTCTCCGATGGGACTGTGCAGGCACAACGTGATGCCGCCAGACTCCACATCGATTTTGACCGGAAAGACGTCAGCGCTGTCATCCTGACCATACGTCCACAGCTTTGCTGAGAATTCCTGGCTGGCGAACGCACACCCTACCGCATCAGCCACATTGATGATGACGCTCTCCAACTCTGTCCGACGGAACAACAACAGCTTGGTCTCGGCGTAACGTTCCATCGTCTGGTGGTAATCAAGATGATCCCGGCTCAGATTGGTAAATAGCGCTGAGTTGAACTCAATNCCTTCAATACGTCCCTGNTCTATCGCATGTGATGAGACCTCGAGACAGACACTATCGGCGCCCTGCTCGACCAGATCNGCGAGCTGTGACTGCAGGGTAATTGCGTCAGGCGTCGTNAGGNCGGCGGGCTGCAGATCGCCCGTCATGCCCCACCCCGTGGTTCCGATCAATCCGCTCTGGTGTCCCAGCAGACCGAGCGCCTGAGCAAGAAGCGAGGCGCAGGTGGTTTTGCCGTTGGTGCCTGTGATGCCGATGACACACAAGGCATGCGAGGGCGACCCGAAGAAACGGTTGGCAATCAGACCGACTTGCTTCTTCAGATCATCAACCGGAAAACAGTTTGTGCGGGATTGACTCGCATCCCATTCGTGTCCTTCCACGAGAACCGCAGCGGCTCCGGCCCGTAACGCCTGGTCCACGAATCGGCGGCCGTCGGTTTTCTCCCCTGGCACACCAAGGAAAAGACTACCCGAGGAGACTTCCCGACTATCCAACGTCAGATGGCTGATCAGTGTTGAGGGCAATTCAGTATGCGGCGGCACCAGCCCGTTAATCAGATGACCGAGCGATTGTGCCGGTTGCGTCAGGGCGAGGTTCATGCCCCGTTCTCTCCGGGTGACATGCTGGCCACAACCGTGACCCCCGAATCCATGTCGGCATCCGGTCGAATGCCGTGCATGCGCAAAGCGTCAGCCATGATCCGGGCGAAAACCGGCGCCGCCACTTCGCCGCCGAAGTATTTCCCTCGGGGTTCATCCACCATCACGGCCAGAACAAAACGCGGTGCTGACACCGGAGCAAAGCCCACAAAGAGCGACTGATACCGGTCTGCCTCATACCCGCCGGCCGGGCTCACCTTATGCACGGTTCCGGTTTTTCCTGCGACACGATAGGCGGGTACGGCTGCACGCTTGGCAGTACCGTCAGCACTCACGACCTGCTCGAGCAGCGTGTTGATCTGACGCGCGGTCTCTCCTGAGAGCACCTGCTTTCCCGGAACTTTTCCCGTTTGCCGCTTTAGAGTCACGGGCCGCAAAACCCCTCCCGAAGCCAGCACCGCATAGGCCCGGGCGAGCTGTACCTGCGTTGAGGACAGGCCGTAACCAAAAGACAAGGTCGCGTGCTCAATGGGGCGCCAGCGCTCCCGTTTCAGCAGACTGCCATCAACCTCTCCGGGAAGTTCGATACCGGTTGCCTGACCAAACCCGACCTTGGCAAGAATGCCGTATAGCTCCTCAGGGGCCAGCTCCATCGCGACCTTGGCCGTGCCAACATTGCTGGACTTGACCAGCACACCGCCGAGCGTCAGATCTCCGTAATCATGAATGTCCCTGACTGGATCACGGCCGACATAGTGAATACCCGGGCTCGTGGAAACAGGCGTCTCTACAGAAAAACGCCCGCTGGCGAGCGCCATCGATATAGTGAAAGGCTTAACCGTCGATCCGGGCTCAAATACGTCCGTTACCGATCGATTGCGAAAATGCTCTGGCGTCATATCCGAGCGGTTATTCGGATTAAAGTCCGGCACGTTTGTCATCGCCAGCACTTCGCCGGTGTTCACATCCAGCATCACGGCCGACGCGCCCAACGCCCTGGTATCCCGAACGCTCTGTGCCAAATGATGTTGTGCTGAGACCTGAATCCTGAGATCCAGACTCAGTTGGAGATCCCGACCGTGGTAGACGGGCCGAATACTTTCAATATCCTCTACGATTCTGCCCTTGCGGTCGCGCAACACGCGCTTACGCCCCTCGACACCCGCCAAGTGGCTGTCGAACGCCCGTTCGATCCCCTCCTGCCCCCGATCATCCACGTCGGTAAAGCCCAGGACATGGCTGGTAATCGGTCCCGCCGGATAGTAGCGACCGTACTCCCGAAGTGAGCTGACGCCTGGGATCGCGAGACTTTCGACCCGCGCCGCTTCTGCTGGCGGCAAGTGCCTGCGCAGGTACATAAACTCGCGATCCTGATATCGATCCAGCAGGCTAGAGATCTGCGAGAGGCTCATCCCTAAAGCCTCGGCAAGCCGTGGCCATTCCTCAGGCGCGTGCATCAGCGTGAGTGGATGCGCCCAAACGGCGTCGAGGGGCGTACTGACCGCGAGCACATCTCCGTTGCGATCAACGATCCGACCTCTTTCCGGTTTCACCGCGATATTGCGCAACTGACGGGCGGCGCCCTCTGCCTGCAGACGGGAACTGTCAAGGATCTGGACCTGGAAAGCGCGGACCCCCAGAACGCTCATTCCAAGGCACACCCCCCCGAGAACGATTCCCTGCCGCAAACGAGAGTAACTCTTGGGGGTTCGCCGTTTGGCAGTCAATTTCACGGCCTTGTCTCCAACTGCACTACGACAATATCCGTGGGGCCGGGTGTCACCATGCCCAACTCCTGTCTGGCGGCCTGCTCGACCAGGTTATGGCGCGCCCAGGTTGCCTTCTCCAATTGCAATCGACCCCACTCGTCATTCAATTGGTCCCGTTGCTCTTCGGCCGATCGCACCTGAAGGAACTCGAGCCGGTTCTGGTGACGCACGACCACCACGCAGAGCGCGGATACCAGCGAGATCACACTCAAAAATCCGATCCACTTCATGCATGACCGCCGGGTGTTTTTTGTGCCCAGCGCAGAATCGCGCTGCGGGCGCGTGGGTTAACTGCCACCTCACCGGCAGAGGGCCGTTGGGGCTTTGCCGGGCGCAGGATGGCCGGTGAAATCTCGTCCGCTCGCACCGGAAGATCTGGCGGAAAGGGGTCCGCCTTAGCGGTGTCGTGAAAGAATCTTTTGACCCGTCGGTCCTCCAGAGAGTGAAAACTGATAACGACCAGACGACCGCCTGGTTCAAGCATCTCAATCGCCTGCGGCAGGACCGCGTCCAGTTCCGCGAGTTCCTGATTGATGAATAAGCGAAGTGCCTGAAAAGTCCGGGTAGCGGGATGCTTTCCCTGCTCCCGCGTAGGCACGCAGGCATCCACCAGAGACGACAACTCACCCGTCGTGGTCAGGGGGGCTTCAGTCCGGGCATCGACGATAGCTCGCGCAATACGGCGGGCATAACGCTCTTCGCCAAAACGCCTTAAAACATCGACCAGGTCTTCCTCTGAGACATCGGCAAGCCAGTCCTGCACGGGAACACCCTGCGAGGGATCCATGCGCATGTCCAGGGGTCCATCGCGCATAAAACTGAATCCCCGCCCGGGATCATCCAGTTGCGGTGATGACACGCCCAGGTCAAGCACGATGCCAGAAACCTGTCCCGCGATTCCGGCTGCATGCAGTTCATCGGAGAGTTTCGAGAAAGGGGCGTGCACCACTGTTAACCGGTGCTCCCCCTGTGCCCAGTCCCGGGCAATCGCACACGCCTCGGGATCCCGATCCATTGCGTAGACACGTCCATTGGTGCCCAGTCGGTCAAGCAGAGCCCGGGTATGTCCGCCGCGTCCGAAGGTGGCATCCACGAGGATGCTGTCTTCACTGGGATCTAGCGCCTTGACCACCTCTGCCGTCATAACGGGGGAGTGGGGTGCGGCCAGCACGATTCTGTCGCCCTACAGTGAGAGGGATTCAAGCTCTACAGACAGGCGCTCTTCACCTGTTTGCACAGCCAGCCATTCGTCACATCTTGCCTTCCACCGTGACTCATCCCAGAGTTCAAACTTATTACCCTGTCCGATCAGTACGATGTGTTTTTCCAACGCTGCGAATTCACGAAGGGGCGCTGGAATCCTGACGCGGTTCGCGCTATCCAGTTCGCAATCGGATGCGTACCCAATCAGAAAACGTTTCAGGGCTTGAGCGGCGGGATCGAAACTTGGCAGTGCAACTACTTTTTGCTCGACCCGTTCCCACTCATCCTGCGGATATATCCAAAGACAGCGCTCCCGGGTGTTGTTAACAGTCAGTACAAGCCGGCCCTGGCACCTCTCAGCGAGCGGTTCTCGATGTATCGTCGGGACAGCAAATCGTCCTTTGCTGTCGAGATTCAAGGTGCTGGCCCCTCTAAACATCGTTAACGCTGACCTCCTCCATCTCTGCCCTTCGCTCCTGACCCTAAATTTGCTTATCTGCTCTATGAATCAGCGTCGTCCGGGACGACGCAAACCGCCTCATGCCCGCAATGGGTCAGTTCTCGAAAGAAATCCCGGCCCCTCGCGGGGCCGGGCAATCACCAAAGGAGGATGAGGATTTGGATGGATTAGCCGCCATCCACGGCATCCGAAAAATTTCCAGGTCTTTTTGTGTTGTTTTTTCAGGCCATCGGGTGGAAAACTGTTCGCAAGATTTTTTTACCCACATTTTCCGATCCCTTTTTGCTTTTTTTCCCACAAATTCCCACTGAGCGACACTATAGGTATCAAGATATCGGACTGTCAACCCTCAATTGACTGAAAAATCAGTGTTTTTGAGAAATGGCCTGACCAGAATCCAGGTCTTGGCACTAGGGGATCAGGCGACCTTCGAGGCAGTTTGAGACCGTCTGGCAGAAGACAACTTCAAGTAATCTGTGGATAACTTTCTTCAGATACTTGTTTTAATGAAGAAAAATGGAGTCGGCCTGTAAGCCGGGTTCTGTCGAGGGCAACCATTCATCTCGAACGCACGTCACCGTACGCCTCAAGCGACCTACCCGGACCCAGCGCGGGCCGCGCATAGGGGTCCCTATTTGGTCTTGCTCCGGGTGGGGTTTGCCCTGCCGTCCCCGTTACCGTGAACGCGGTGCGCTCTTACCGCACCTTTTCACCCTTACCGCGAACCGTCTTGAGACAGATCCGCGGCGGTATGTTTTCTGTGGCACTTTCCGTCGGCTCACGCCGCCCAGAGGTTATCTGGCACCCTGCCCTGTGGAGCCCGGACTTTCCTCCGCCCTGCTCCGCCACAAACCTTGCGCGGTCTGCAGCAGATTTCAGGACCGCGGTTGCCCGGCCGACTCCAGACGTCAACTTAAACCGACCACAAGGAATGTGCAAGTTGCCATTAGGAAGAGCTACGGTCTTTTTCGGATTGCTGCAATATGCGTTTGTAAAAATCGTTCTTTTTTCCACCGGTCAGTTGTGCCGCAATGTCACTCGCTTTACGCGGCGGTAACGCTCCAGCCAGCAGCTCAACCAACAACGTCTCATCAATGGGTTTGCCGGAATCAGCTTCTTTCGCTCCTTTCACGACCAGGACAATTTCGCCTTTAATCTTTTCTTTTTGCGCCTGAAGCTTTGCCGCCAACGCTCCCGCTGTGGCGCGCTCAACCGACTCAAACCGTTTTGTCAGCTCACGACAATAAGACACGAGCCGACCGTCACCAAAGATTCCGGCGATATCAAACAGTGTGTCTGCCACCCGTTTGGGCGACTCAAAAAATACCAGCGTGCGACTCTCGGTGGAGAGCAGACGCAGGCGTGTACGGCGGGCCTCAGCCCGCGGCGGGAGAAACCCCTCAAAAACAAAGCGGTCCGTCGGCAGGCCGGAAACCGAAAGCGCGGCCGTCACGGCACTTGGCCCCGGCACGGCCACCACACGGAGTTCTTCGCTTGTCGCCCTGTCTACCAGGCGGTAGCCGGGATCACTGATCAATGGCGTGCCGGCATCGCTCACGAGCGCAACCTGCTGGCCGGAGGCAATCATCTGGATCACTCTGGACAGCTGGCGCGCTTCGTTGTGCTCGTGCAAAGCAATCAGTTTGGGCGAAGCAACGCCAAGATGATTGAGCAGCCTCCGGGTATGACGCGTGTCCTCGGCAACGATAACGTCAGCTTCATGAAGCACTTTGGCGGCACGAGCCGATACATCCCCAAGATGACCGATTGGCGTAGCCACCACATACAGGACGCCGGGAAGTCGGGAAACGTTCGGGGTCTGGCTCACGATGGGGGTTCCACTGGTTCCGCGATGCGCACAACTCCGTGGTCGCGGTAACGCCAAGTCTATCCGGTATACTGAAATGATGCCTTTGTACTGTGTCGGCAGTTCGACCCTCCCGCTCTGGGCAGCGGTTATTGCCATACTGATATCTGGATGCGCAGCTCTCCCGCAATCCAAAGATACCCAACCCAAAGACGAGCCGAAGTCGGCGTCCAGCACGCAAGCCCAAACGAATACCCAGGCGATCGCCCCTTCGGCGCCTGTCATGCAAGACCTTGCGCGCACTGAGCCGGTCACCTCGGCATGGGCATTTCTCGAACGCGCGCTCGATGCCGAGGCTGCCCAAGCACAACTCCTTTTTCTCGCCAGTGCCCAACGCTTTCTTCAAGCGATGCGCCTGGAGCAGGCCGAAATCATTCTCAATAGAACACAGTTTCTTAACGCAAATCCCTGGGTTGTCCGTCAGCACACGTTGCTGCGAGCAGCGCTTGCGCTGGCGAGAAAGAACTTGCCAAAGGCACGCGGGCTGGTGGCCCGCGCCGAGAATACAGAGCTTGATGACGGCCAGTGGTTTTTGGTTAACGACCTTAAATTGCAGATTCTGTTTGCTGAAAAAAACCCCATTGAGGCATTAAACCTCATCAACACTCTTTCACTCGACAACAGGTCAGGGGCTGACGTCGAGGCTTTGCTTGCCCGGGTTTTCGATGCACTCTCGATGCTGACTTTGCAGGAGCGTAACCTCCTGAAACAGCATCCCGACATCGCAGAGGACAGCCTGGCCTGGCTGGAACTTGTGCAAATTATCAGTGCTTCAGCTTGGGCACTACAGACGCTACGTCTTGATCTTGATGACTGGTCTGCCAGATATCCCGGGCATCGCGCGACTCCCCTTCGCAGGGAGTTCCGACCTGCCTCCTGCGCCTCACCAACCCCGGCAAGCATTGCCTTGCTGCTGCCAATGACCTCTGCTTACAGTAAAGCGGCATCGGCATTTAATGACGGCTTTATGCACCTTCATAACGGAGACCATGCTTCCTCCCGGCCAGTTGTATCACTCTACGACTTCGGCGACGACATCAATACCATCGGGGAGGTTTATCAGGCAGCGGTGGAGGCGGGTGCGGATCTCGTGGTCGGGCCTCTCGGTCGGGATGCAGTAGCGAGCCTGGTGACCCAGTCGACGCTGAGCGTGCCGACACTGCTGCTGGGCTCAAGCAACACTGAACGCACACCCAATGCCTTCTTCATAGATCTGTCACGCCGCAGCGAGGCATTGTCACTCGTGACCCATGCCCGAGCGCGTGGCCTCGAAAACGCCCTGGTGCTCTATACCCTGACCAAAGCAAACAAGGCGGCTGCCGACACTGCTGTCCAAGCGTGGCAGGATCAGGGCGGCCAGATCACAGACACGGTGATTGTGGATTCAACACGCAGTGATTTCTCAGAAATGATTTCACGCATGCTGAGCCTTTCCCAAATCGAGGCGCAAACAAACGCCCTGCAAAATACGCTCGGCGACACCCTTCCCTTGGTCGTCGTGCCGCGGATCCGTCGGGACCTCGACGTGATATTGCTTTTTGCAGATCAAAAGACGGCTCGACTGCTGAAACCCCAGATTGATTTTCACCACGCCGGCAAATTGCCGATCTACTCACAGAATACCGTCTTCACCGGAACGCCGGACCCGGTCAATGATCTTGATCTTGAAGGAGTGCTTTTTTCGGACATGCCTTGGCTTGTGCGCCGCACCGGCCGCTTTGAGCGCTCTGACAAGATGCTCACCGTCGCCGGGCATTATCAGGGATCTGGAGTCGATCGTCTCTTTGCGCTAGGTATGGACGCATATCGTCTTGGGTGCGAGATACAAACCATGTCAGATGATTCAACCCGACAGGTTTCCGGCGCCAGCGGCACTTATTTCCTGCAGGGAGGCGACATCGAAAAACAACCCGACTGGGTCATTTTTCGTCAGGGTATCCCTGAGCCTTTCGCGCCGGTCATTTCGCGATAGCAACGCACAAAAGCGGTGATGGGAAAGACAGCTTCAACGCATCACTGGTCAGAGGATTTCGCCCTCGATCAGCTCCAATCGAAAGGTCTGCGCCTGGTGGAACGCAATTACCGGACACGCCGGGGAGAGATCGACCTGATCTTGCGGGAAGAGGCTTCTTTGGTATTTGTTGAGGTTCGGTACCGAGCAAGCAGCGCCTTCGGTCGACCCGAGGAAACCGTCGACGCGAAAAAACAATCACGCCTGCGGTTCACCGCTGAATTTTTCTTGCAGCAGTACCGAAACGGGTACGATACGGTATGCAGATTTGATGTATTTGCCGTCAGTGGAAAAATGCCGAATCCTGACTGGCAATGGATCCAGAATGCCTTTTGAGCCCTGGATCTGGCTCCGGTTTCGGTCCCGATCACTGCTGAAAGCTTTAGAATCCCCTGAGAGATCCACCCCTCGTCCGATTTCGCCCCATGAAGCAACAGATCGTTGATCACTTTACCAGCAGCGCGAAAACCGCCTTGGCCAGTGGAGAGATGCTCGCCGAGGAGATCGGCCGCGCATCCCGATCGATGCTCGACACCCTCGACAACGGCGGCAAACTCCTGCTCTGTGGCAATGGCGGCTCTGCGACGGATGCCATGCATTTCAGTGCGGAACTTCTGGTTCGCTTCCTAAAGGAGCGTAAAGCCCTGCCTGCCGTTGCCCTGGTCAGCGACACCGCCACACTCACAGCCACTGGCAACGACTATGCGTTCGACCAGATTTTCTCCCGGCAACTGGAGGCTCTGGCCGTTCCGGGCGATCACCTGGTGGTCATCAGCACCTCGGGCAATTCCCCGAACATTCTGAACGCGGTCAAAGCCTCACAAGCGACGGGCGGGATCAAGATAACTGCACTCACGGGCCGCGACGGCGGCGCTCTGGCGCCGATGCTGGGACCACAAGACTGTGAACTGCGGGTCCCCTCTCACAGTACTGCGCGGATCCAGGAAGCCCACGCTATAATTATTCACTGCTTTTGTGATCTGATCGATCAGCACTATTGCGGAGAACATTGATGAATCCAGTCCGCTCTGGCAGAACCTCAAAACCGTTCCGTCACTCCATTTTGGCGCTTGCCATCGCCTGCCTTGTCAGCGGGTGCGGCATCGTGCTCGTCACTACCGCTACTGTCCTGGCGATTGATGTTGCCCGCGACCGTAGAGGTGCCAGTGTTTACTGGGATGACAACAAGATGGAGTTTGATATCAAGCGCTCTATCGACAAACAAGAGCAGATTGAACACGAACACGTCAATGTCACCATCTACAACGGTGTGGTCCTTCTGACGGGAGAGGTACCTGATCAGCGCGACATCGATACCATCATCGATCTCGCGAAAGCCCATGAGGGATCGCGGCAGGTGATCAATCGGCTGGAGCTCGCCGGAAAAACAAACATGAACAGCCGTGCCAACGACGGCTGGATCACTACGCGGGTCAAAACCGCAATCGCCACATCAGCCCCAATCGAATCGACCCGCATTAAAGTTGTCACCGAACGGGCCAACGTCTACCTGATGGGACTGGTGACGCCGGAGGAAGCCAGTATTGCCGTTGACGCCACTCGGTCTGTAACGGGAGTCGTCCGAGTCATCAAGGTGTTTGAGTACATCTAGTCGCAAGCCGCTGACTGCGTGAGCAGCGCTGAAAAAATTCTCTCCGACTGGGACGCGCTTACGCAGCACGTCGGCAAACATCCGCGCCCTCTGGTCTTCACCAACGGGGTTTTTGACATTCTGCACCGGGGCCATGTGGCCTACCTTGAGGAAGCCGCGGCCCTTGGGGCTACTCTCGTCGTGGGACTGAATTCTGATTCCTCGGTTCGCAGGCTTGGCAAGGCGCCAGGTCGTCCAGTCAATCCATTAGAAGACCGTCTGGCGGTGATTGCCGCTTTAGAGTGCGTCAGTTTTGTCACCTGTTTCGAGGAAGATACGCCTCTCGACCTGATCCTAAGGCTGAAGCCAGACCACCTCGTCAAGGGAGGGGATTGGAAACCGGAAGACATCGTCGGAGCCCGGGAGGTACGCGACAGCGGCGGCATCGTGCACAGCATCCCTTTTCAGTATGAGCGATCTACCTCCGATCTGGTCGATCGCATCCGGAGCAGTTAGCGCCGCAGGGAAAACCGGCGGGACGCCAGTTCAGACAAGACGCAGCATGGGCTCAAGTTCGGACAAGGCAAGTTCGTAAACGCCGCGTTTAAACGAAACCACTTTACGCGGGGGCAGCCAGTAATCCACCCAGCGCCATCGGTCAAATTCTGGCGCCTCGCTGTGGTCCAGGCAGATTGCGTGATCGGAGGCGAGCATCTTCATCAGAAACCACACCTGCTTCTGCCCCTTGAAGGTCGTGCTACGCGAGCGCAAACTGCCGGGGACATCATAGCGAAGCCAGTTTCGCGTCCGACCCACCAGTTCCACGTTCTGTGGGCGTAACCCGACCTCCTCATACAGTTCGCGGTAAGCGGCCTGCTCGACTGTCTCGCCCTGTTCTATCCCTCCTTGGGGGAACTGCCAGCCGTCATGACGACTCCGCCGGGCCCAGAGGACCTGGCCGGTGCTATTGAAAAGCACGATCCCCACATTCGGCCGATAACCATCATCATCCGAAACCGAGTGCAGTTGTTCCACCATCAGGCCTTTCCGAGTGTATTGATGTCGTGCATCAATCGTTTGCAATCCAAGATTTATACCACAGAGCACTCCAGACCCGAATCGCAGATCGGTCACCGGGAGCAGAACGCAGCCCTAGCGGCCTGATTGGCTGTGACAGGCAACTTAAGGACTGGCCGCAACTTCCGCCTGCCAGGTGGCGTAGCGGGATTTAAATAGCGCCTCCAACTGATCGATTGTGTCCTCACTGCTCTCCCCATGCATCATGTGGCGCGCCATCAAACCTGATGCCTCATTAAAAAGAGTATCCCGGTTCAACATGGGATAGGTTTGGGTCAAACGCCGAATGGCATTGATGACACTCTCATGTTCCGGCCGTGGAATATCCACGATCTCGGGCACGGGGGCGGCAGATCGCCGGTCTCTGAGATACCTCGCAAAATCGAGCAGGCTCGCGACTTCGGCATCGGTCAATACGTCGATGACTGCCCGAAGTTCGTGCTGGTCGGTATTCGCCATCGAGTCGACCCCAAAATGCGGTTGCGAAACTATTTTGCCGATTGTTTTTCTACGCAGTGCGCTTCGGTGAATTCGAGAAACTCATCCATCGCACGCAGGCGGAACTTCTGGCGCTGGTAAACGATTGAGAAGGGGCGCGTCAGTGGAGGATCCAGACTCAACTTGGACAACATGCCCAGTTCCAGTTCCTTATCGAGCGTGGCGATAGACAGGATCGAGATGCCTAGACCCGCCGCGACGGCACTCTTGATGGACTCCGGACTGCCAAACTCCATGGTCAAGTTGAGATCCGAGATATCGCGGCCGGCCGACTGCAAATAGTCGACAATTACATTACGGGTCCCCGAACCCTCCTCACGGCTGATAAACGGATACTGCAAAAGCGCGTCTACGGCAGTGACAGAGTGTTCAGTCAACGGGTGATTCGGAGGAGTGACTACCACAAGCTCATCATCCCAACAGACTTTGGACACCAGATTCTTGTTGCCCACCGGACCCTCAACAATCCCAATATCAATCTCGTTGCTCTCAACCATGTGGAGCACCCCCTCGGTGTTGGCGACATGAAGGCGCACCGCGACATCGGGAAACTTGGCCTGATACTCACCAAGAATGCTCGGGATGACGTACTCACCGATCGTCGTACTCGCTCCCAGAACAAGCGGGCCCAACACATCACCGGTCAACTTTCGAACCTCGTTATCCATCTCGCTATACAGCGAGAGGATCTGATCGGCGTAACCCTTCACAAGATGGCCGGCTGAGGTGAGGCTGATCCGGTTGTGAGTACGATCAAACAACCGCGTGTTGAAGTAGTCCTCCAACTGGCGAATCTGGAATGTGACGGCCGGCTGGGTCATGTGCAGCGCTTCGGCCGCTTTGGTGAAACTGAGCAAGCGGGCAACCGTTGCAAATACCTGAAGCCTTCTGTCCGCCATGAGTGCACTCCCTGCCTGATGTCAATAACCCTCTCGCCTTCAGTATCGTCACAAAACTGAAAGCGATAAACTGATTTTATGGGTTATAAGCAGATATTGGTAGCGCGCCTAACTGCCGACGTCGGATCGTCGCACGCCGGCCTCAATAACGAATCGCCGAAACGCTTCCGCCGTCGGTGAGAGGCGCTTGCCTTTGCGGTAAGCCACGTACCAGCGTCGCATGATCGGCATCCCGGCAACATCCAGTTCCACGAGGCGCTGAAGGGTCAGTTCTTTTTCGACGGTATGGGCGGATACCACCGCGAGCCCCAGACCCGCCTCAACCCCCTGCTTTACGGCTTCGTTCCCCATCAGCTCCATGCTTTTCTGATAGCGGAAACCCTGATCAGAGAAGAAACGCTCCATCGCAACACGCGTCCCCGACCCTGGCTCGCGGACAACAAAATGTGCCTCGGCAAGATCTGCCAAGGCGATCTTCCGCGCATTTGCCAAAGGATGATCAGGCGACGCAATCACGATCAGCGGGTTATCCATGAACGACTCCGAGACCAGATCAAGATCGGCCGGCGGCTTACCCATGAGAACCAGATCCGGCAGATTGGCTTCGAGTCGGCTGAGCAATGATTCGCGGTTAGTCACATCAAGAGAAATCTCGACCGCCGGGTTTTCCCTCGCAAAGTCTGCAAGCAACTGCGTTGCGAAATAATTGACCGTTGAGGCAATGGCCACTCTTAGTCTTCCCGAATCTTCCCCACGAAGATCGTTCATCTCTTCAGAGGCGGCTTCAAGATGACGCATAATGGTCCGCGCATGGACGAGCATCGCATCGCCGGCTTGTGTCAAATAGATTTTCTTTCCGATCTGCTCGAACATCGGCAGACCAATCGAGCTTTCCATCTGCTTGATCTGCATCGACACTGCCGGCTGCGTGAGGTGTAATTCCTCTGCTGCCCGGGTATAGCTGAGATGCCGGGCAACCGCCTCAAATACCTGCAGTTGCCGAATGGTAATGTGCACTTCTCTCCCCTCTTGCTCAAATCCCCAATTGAGTCAGGGACTGATTTCAGTCATCTTAGATAAGTATAGACTTATTTACCCAATACGATAAATTTGCTAAATCTAATGAACCAAATCTATATTGCTTGGGATTTCACTACCTAACCATGCCGGATTTCTGTAGCAAATGCAGTTGCCGGGAGAAAACCTGATGTCCACAAATCACCCCATTATTGCTGTTACTGGCTCTTCAGGTGCCGGCACAAGCACCGTGAAGACGGCTGTTGAGCATATTCTCACGCGCGAGCACCTCAAGGCAGTAATCGTCGAGGGCGACAGCTTTCACAGATTCGATCGCTACGAGATGCCCGAGGAGGTCGCCAAAGCGCAACAGTCCGGTCGGGATCTCAGTCATTTCGGTCCAGACGGCAACCACTTTGAGAAACTTGAGGCCTTGTTTCGGGATTACAGTGAAACCGGTCGTGGAAAGATCCGCTACTACCTGCACAACGAATCAGAAGCCGCCGCATACAAACAAAAGCCCGGCACCTTCACCCCCTGGGAAAACATCACAGAAAAGACGGATCTGCTCTTCTACGAGGGATTGCACGGCGGCGTGGTTGACGGCTCAGTCAACATTGCACAGCATGTGGACCTGCTCGTGGGAGTGGTGCCCATCGTCAACCTCGAATGGATTCAGAAAATTCATCGTGATACTGAGAGCCGAGGTTACGAACCCGAAGCCGTTACTGAAACGATTCTGCGCCGCATGCACGATTACGTCCACTTTATTGCACCCCAGTTCTCGCGAACCGATATCAACTTCCAGCGGGTTCCCACGGTGGACACCTCGAACCCTTTTGTCGCCCGCGACATCCCCACCCCGGACGAAAGCTTCGTGGTGATCCGTTTTCGCGATCCGGTTAAATTCGATGTCGACTTTCCTTATTTGCTGGCCATGCTGCATGACTCATTCATCTCCCGCCGCAACACCATCGTCGTCCCCGGCGGGAAAATGGGACTCGCCATGGAGTTAATCCTCGCCCCGATCATTGACGGGATAATGAAAAAGAAAAAGTAATTGGAGTGCAAATTACGACGGAGAGATTACTGAGCGGCAGCCTCAAGTCGTCGAGCCGCAAGGCCGTCATCAATCACGCTACGGACAGTTGCCGCAGCAGAAGCAGCATCCGGGCAGCGGCCTAGCTGAACCAGAGATAGCGCTGCCCCATAGACCAGACTCTCTCGAACAGGGCCCGGCTCTCCTGTCAAAGCGGCAAGCCCTGCCTGTGCGGCCGCCTGCGCCAGCGCATCGGCATCAATCGAGCCTTTGATCTCGTCATCCGCGGCTTGCTGGGGCAAATCCTCGGGCAGCGGCACAGCGCGCTCTGCGGCCTGGATATCGTACTCCGCCGGGTCAAGCCTCACTTCGCGATCCGATGCCTCGCCCTGGTAGCAAAACAGCTTGGACGGTTGATTCAGGGAAGGAATGACTCCGCCTTCTACGCCTCGCACAATAATGGCAGAGTCATAACCGGAAGCACGTGCCAGCGCTGTATAAATGGGAGGATACGGCTTGTGCACATATCCGGTGAGAAGGTGGGTTCTCTTGGCTCCGCGCACGGGGCCCAGCAATACCTCCAGCGTGGTGAGACAAGGTCGCTTGACGATCTTTGTACGTAGCGAAACAAGTTCATGCAGTTTTGGGCATGCTGCCCGTTGATCGACGTATGCCCACCCAATACGATCATCTTCAAGCTGTCGGGCAGCTTCGGCCGAGCTTAGATCAACATTGACCCCGGCGGCACGAAGCACTTTACGGTGTGTTGCGCCGTATTTTGGCCCGATCGACTCTGCTCCGTTTGCCACTGTGGCAATGCCGCAGGCCGCAAGGACAGGCGGAAGAAACGGTGCTGCGGGCATTCCCCGAGTGAAACCATCAAAGGGATCTGAAAGATCCAGAACGTCATCGACTGCGGCTGTCACCTGATTAGTGGCTTCCAGCAACGCATCCAACACGCCAAGGTTTTCAGGCATGGTCTCGCGCTTCATTCTGAGCGCGATAAGGAAGATGGCAGCCTGAACAGGATCCGCATCACCTGAGAGGATTCGACGCATCCCGTCGCTTGCCTCTTCCCGGGAAAGATCCTTGCTCAACTCTGGGCCGGTGGCAATCTTCTGGATGTATTGACGCATTGTCATGAGAAAATGACCGTAGTGGGTTTCGCAGATTAATGCTGTATTAAGATTAAAGTTTAAACCTGCAGTGAAAAGATCCTCTATATCCAATTGGGTAGTGGAACGCGGCAGGTGTGGCGAAATAACAGCAGCCTGATTTACCCTTTCCCTCAGGAAACACAATCCAGACCGACAGTATGGATATAACCCAAGAAGAAAACGACATGAAGCTCGCGAGTGGAATTGCGGCATTCGAAGCCAAACATTTCACCCAGGCAATGAAGTTGCTGAGTCCGCTTGCCGAGGACGGATCAGCAGACGCCCAATATCGACTTGCCATCATGCACCAGAACGGACTCGGTGTGGTGCGTAACGAATTGCTTGCTTACAAGTGGATGAAAAGCGCTGCCCACCAGGACTATGGTCCTGCACTGCATGGGCTTGGGTTCATGTATATGGATGGTGACTGTGCAGCGCAGGACGATGCGCGCGCGGTGCACTGGTTTGAAGCAGCGGTGGCCCAGGGCCTCGCTGGTGCGATGGTTGCCCTCGCGCAGATGCTGGAACAGGGCCGCGGTACGGCCGCTGATCCGCAACGAGCCCAAGCGCTCTACAAAGAGGCGGGTTTTTAAGTCTGCTCAGTTGAGTTGGATTCGCTCTCCAAAGGGCACGGATTCCGGGCCCTTCACCAGCCAGATGACTGGAAAAGTCGGCGCCGCATCGGGGAACCGGCCCCTGGCATCCGTAAAGTAAATCAGCAAATCCGGCACCATATCGAGGTTCTCTGCCCACTGAAAGACAGGAGAAAAATCAGTTCCCCCTCCTCCGGAAATTGATTCGGGCGCTTCAAGCGGCTCCCAGGGTTCAAACACCCGGGGTGACTCGGGAGCGAGTTCAGAGTCACAGCAAACAAGACTGATTCTTGCTTTGACCTGCCCTTTGAGTGCATCCACTTCGTTCACAAATTCAGACATCTCGGCTGTCGAAACGGAGCCGCTGGTATCCACGGCCACAGCAACATCCACTATGCCGCTGCGCAGCGCAGGCAAAATGGCCTCACCTTCCCGACGGCCGGGACGCGCATAGTCAAAATCGTCTCTGGAACGCATGCTCATGTAGCGTGCCAGCAGTTGCCTCCAAGGCAACGTCGGAGCAATCAGTTGGTCTACCAGGCGCGCAAGCGTTCCGCTTAGCCGCCCGGCCTGGGCTGCCTGTTGCGCAGCGCCTGCCAGGCGCTCTTGCCACTGCTGTTCCAGTCGTGCCCGTTCGTCGGGATTGAGCGCTTCAGGCGGTGGGGGATCGGCCCCCAACCCGGAGGACGGATCGGGTGAGCGGGATTCAGATGTCTCCTGATCCTGAGGCTCCTCATCGTAGAGATGACGGTCATGCGGCTCGTCTTCAGGGTCCTCTTCCAGCATTGGATAGATTTCTTCTGCGCTTAATCCTGTGTAGTCCGGCATATAAAGCACATCCGGCGGCGGCGTTAACCCGTCGTCAATCAAAAGTGGATTGACAGCGAGGTCACAAGCAATATCCCACCTCCGTTTGTCACGATGCAGCCGTCTGGCGAAATGGGCGAGCGCACAGTGGAGTGCTTCATGCGCGAGGGCAAATTCGATCTGAGACAACGACAGACTGTCGAAGTACGCCGGATTGAAATAGATTTTGCGCGCGTCCGTGGCGGTGGTCGGACACCATGGCGCTTCAATCTCCTGCATCGGCAGACGCAATACCAGCGCACCCAGAAAGGGGCGATCCAGAATCAACCGGGACCGCGCCGCGCTGATGCGGGTGAAGCTATCGTTCCCGGCTTCGAGCATCACTTAACACATTAATCCTGGGCCAGCATGACATCGGCGACCTGTCTGGCCCAGTCGGGAAAACCCGGTGCCGCAAAAAGCGGCGGGCCGACGGCACGATGAAGATCTGACACCAACATCACCCCCATCTCTTTTTGGGGGAAACGTCCTGCGTAATCCAGTATCCGTGAGTAAAGATCAATTGCGCCAGGGTCTTCTCCAACCTGGGCTGCCCGCCCTACCAACGCTGCGGCCACTGCATACTGCAGGTCCAAATCCTCCGGCACTGTTGACAGCTCTCCCGCCAGGATTCCGTCAATATCGGGCAAATGATCCAGGTTGCGAATAAACGCATGCAACTCGATTCCTGCCGCAGGTCCAACACAAGCCTGCAATGCACCGCTCAGCATATCCGGATCCTGCGAAAACTTTTGAAGCGCGCGGTGCGCAAATTCCCAGGAACGCGGCGACGGAAAGGCTACCGGGTTCTGTGCCGGATCAAAGTCAAACAGCATGTCAGGTCGAAACCGGAGAAACCCAATGACCCGCTCATCGACACCTGCGTGAAACGCCCAACGGACCCAGTCGTCCAGATTAATGTCGACCTCATAATGGCTGAAGCGGTTTGCCAGTGGTGCCGGCATGGCGTAGGTGACGCCACGATCTCCCTGCCGGTTCCCTGCGGCCACGATCGCCCACCCTTCGGGCACTTCGTAATCTCCCAACCGCCGGTCGAGGATCAACTGGTAGGCAGCTGCCGACACGCTGGGCGGCGCGGAGGTGATCTCATCGAGAAAGAGAATACCTTGCGAGCCATGGCGGTCCTGGTCCGGCAGCATGGAAGGGATAGCCCATTCAACGCGCTCATCAACGCGAAACGGTATTCCCCGCAAATCACTGGGTTCCAGTTGGGACAACCGAATATCAATCAACGGCAGATGGTCATCACCCGCTACCTTGGCGACGATCTGGGACTTCCCCACACCCGGGGGGCCCCACAGCATCACCGGGGTATGAGAGCGCTCGCTGAGGCTTGCGATCTCACGGCGAAGGAGTTTTTCAAGATGAACGGGGCGCATAGAACCTGCCTGAATGCTTAAACTTAATCAAACAGGAAGTGTATCTCAGTCAGCTTCACGAACCCTTGATCCCGATTCCAACCGGTTCCTCAACAAACGTATCGCTACCTGAATATGGCTCTTGGGATAGAGCGCTGGCACCACAACGCCAATCTGCGTAATAAACTCTGCTCATGGATGCCCTGCCGATCTTTTTGAAGTTGCGCAATACGCCCGCCCTCGTCGTGGGAGGCGGCTCTGTGGCCGAGCGAAAAATCGACCTGCTGATTCGCGCCGGAGCCAGGGTGACGGTGGTGGCACCAGAAATTGGCTCCAAAGTAAAAGCACTTTTGGATCAGCAGAAACTGCAGTGGATCGAGGACCGCTTTGAGCCGACCCATTTAAGCCAGGCGCTGATTGCAATTGCCGCAACCGACAACGAGGATGTGAATCGAGCAGTCTCAGACGCGGCTCGGCAACAGAACCTGCCCGTCAACGTTGTCGATCAGCCCGATCTTTGCACCTTCACCGTGCCCTCTATCGTCGATCGCTCGCCCGTCATTATCGCCATCGGTACCGGCGGCGCGTCCCCGGTCCTGGCCCGGATGCTGAAAGCCCGGTTGGAAACACTGATTCCGGCTGCATACGGCCGGCTTGCAGGCATCGCCCGTGAATTTCGCGATCAGGTCAAAGCCGCACTTGGCAGTGTTGATTCCCGACGAGGATTTTGGGAGACCGTTTTTCAGGGTCAGGTTGCCGAACTCGTATTCGCCGGAAAGGAAAATCAAGCCCGAGCGGAGCTCAGGGCGATGATCCAGGCAACCGAAGATGCGAAATTCGAAAAAGGTGAGGTGTACCTGGTCGGTGCCGGCCCCGGCGATCCCGATCTCTTGACTTTCCGCGCTTTACGTTTGATGCAGCGGGCAGATGTGGTGCTCTACGACCGACTGGTCGCTCCGGCCATTGTCGATCTGGTGCGTCGCGATGCGGACCGGATTTTTGTTGGCAAAGAAAAATCCAAGCATGTGGTACCGCAACCCGAAATCAACGAACTGCTCCTCAGTTTGGCCCAAGAGGGAAAACGGGTGCTGCGGCTAAAGGGCGGCGACCCTTTCATCTTCGGCAGAGGAGGTGAGGAAATTGAGGATCTGGTACGACACAACATCCCGTTTCAGGTCATTCCCGGCATCACCGCGGCAGCGGGATGCGCCTCTTACGCGGGCATCCCCCTCACGCATCGGGATCACGCTCAGTCATGTCTTTTTGTTACCGGACACCTTAAGGACGGCAGCGTCGATCTCAACTGGGATGCCTTGTGTCAGCCCGGCCAAACCGTTGTGGTGTATATGGGATTAACAGGACTTGAGTCGATCTGCCGCGAGATGATCCGCCATGGTCTCGAAAACACCACACCGGCAGCGCTCATCCAGCAGGGCACCACGCTTAACCAGCGCGTGATTGCCGCCACTCTTGGCAGCTTGCCTGAGGCGGTGGCCGCGGCCAAGGTCAGAGCACCAACCCTGCTTATTGTCGGCAGTGTTGTCACCCTGCACGATAAACTTGCCTGGTTCGACCCTGACGGCGGGCCACCTGAAAATCTTGCACTCAATGAGCCGGGTCGAGGCACAAACGATGGCCTTTGATCCCCCTGAAGCCTCCCCCGGCCCATGGATAGACATCGGTGCTGCTGAGGATCTCCCGCCCGGCACGATGCAGCGCTATGAAAGCGAAGGCCAGCGCATCCTGATTGCGAACATCGATGGCACGCCGTTTGCCGTGGACGACACCTGCACCCACGAAGACGCGTCGCTTTATATGGGTGCCTTACAAGGAGATAAAGTGAAATGCCCGCTTCACGGCAGCCGATTCTGCCTTCGCGACGGGCGAGCGCTGGATGAGCCTGCTGAGATCGACCTTGTCTGTTACCCCGCCCGCTTCCAGAACAGTCGGGTGGAAATCGTTCTCACCCCTAGGCTCGATTAACGCCGCCGAGGCATCGTGCGTTCCTAAAAAGTCAGTGCGAGACAGGACTTCCGTCTTCCGTCGTTGCAGCGCCGAATTCACACAAGGCTCTCAGTAGTTCTGCCCGGTCCCCCATTACGACTGCCTCGACAAGCCCTTGCTTCTCCTCCGGAGAAAAGGGCAGACTGCTCGCCAGGGTGTCGATCAACTCGGGAGGCTGCAGGTGATCAAGAGCGCTCCAGTCGACCGACAGATTGCGGCTTTCTGTAAAGCGTTTTGCCGAAGCAATGATCTCTGCCGCGTCAAGACCGGATTCTTGTGTATCAAGATCATGGGCAAATCTTCCCCATGAAGCCTGAATGCGACGATATCCATTCTTCAT
>NZKZ01000003.1 GCA_002694065.1 Acidiferrobacter sp. | reverse complement strand
TTACTCCTCAGGCGGAGCAAGCAATACCGGATCTGAGATAACAGCGTAATGATGCCACCCGCCGTCGCGTACTACTTGGACCTGGACCGACTTCTTTACCTCCCCCAACTTATTGAATGAGATGTTGCCGGTTGCTGCGTTGATCGAGGTGGAAGCAATAGCCTGTCGCAATGCCGCTTTGTCGTTCGGATCAACCTGCTTTAGTGCCTCGGCCAACACCAGAACCGCTGTGTGGGTGGAAGCACTCACCATATCCGCAGGATAGCCTGACTTGGCCTGAAAGCCCGTAATGAAGGCCTGAGCGAGGGGATCATTGGAGTCCCGATCAAGAGATGTTGTGATAATCACACCTTCTGCCGCATCGCCGGCGATCTTGATGAACATCTCGCCGTCATAACCTTCCTGGCCGATTACAGGGGCTGTGACACCGGCCTCACGCAACTGAGTGACAAGCGGGCCGGCAGTAAAGAAGTAACCGGAGGCATAGATCGCATCCGGAGATTCCGCTTTCACTTTGGACACGATGGGCCCAAACTCGCGATCCTTGATGCTGTAGTCATACTCGCCGAGGATTTCAATCCCATATTCTCCAGCTTTTTCCTTAAACCCGGCTTCAAGTGATTTTCCAAAGTCATTGGCAAGGGTAATAACGGAGACACGCTTCTTGCCCATCATCTCTCCCACCAACTTGGCACCCGCGCGACCCTGGACTTCCCCCATGAATGAGGTTCTGAAGACATAGTCTCCTGAGCGCGTAATATCCGGATGAACCGCATATGCCGAGATATACGGCGTTCCGTTCTCCTGGTAGATGGTGGCTGCTGCTCGGGTAGCCCCGGAGTAACTCCCTGAGATTCCCGCGACTACCTCATCCTGGGTTATCAGTTTGGCGGCCAGAGGCGCCGACTCTTTTGGACTCGCCTGATCATCATAGATAACCAATTCAATATTCTTGCCATTGATGCCGCCGGCCGCGTTGACCTGTTCTACCGCAAGTTCGGCACCGATTCTTGCTGATTTTCCATCGGCCGCGGCGAAACCTGTCAGCGGGACGTTAAACCCTACCTTGATCGTATCGGCTTGGCCCGATAGTGATACCGCAAAAGCCGCCGCACCCAAAGCCGTCGCGATCAAATACTTTGAAAATTTATACATATCTTCCTCCTTGTTGACTTACTTTTATGTCTTTCGGTTTTACACGATCGCTTTCGGGATAGCAATCCAATCCGACTGAAGATTTTTGGAGCGCCGCCAGTTTTTCAGGTCATTGGGTCGCAATCCCCGGCTGATGTTGGCGAAGCACGTACTTCTGCACCTTCCCGGTGGCGGTCTTGGGCAGTTCATCAACAAAACTGACGGCTTGCGGGGTTTTGAAATGCGCCAATTGCGCCCGCACATGCTCTTTCAACTCATCTTCGCTCGCACTCGCCCCGGATTTCAGGACGACGAAGGCATGGGGACTTTCTCCCCATTTTTCGTGGGGCATTCCAACGACTGCGGTTTCCTGAACAGCCGGATGTGTCAGTAGACACCCTTCCAGCTCGACCGAAGAAATGTTCTCGCCTCCGCTGATAATGACGTCCTTGAAACGGTCCCGAATCTCAACATAGCCATCCGGATGTACGACGGCGGCATCTCCTGAATGAAACCAACCGTTTCTGATCGCAGCCGCAGTTGCGTCAGGATCGTTGTAGTAGCCCGCCATGACAACATTGCCGCGAACCGTAATCTCTCCCAAGGTGGCGCCGTCTGCCGGCACTTCAACACCCGTTTCATCCACGACACGCACTTCTCCCGAACTAACCAATTCCACACCCTGCCGGGCCTTGATCTTGGAGCGTTCCTCAACCGACAGGCCCTCATGTTCAGGTCTGGGCTCACAGAACGTAATGAGCGGTGCAGTCTCTGTCAGACCGTAGACGTGTGTGAGTTCCCACCCGAGGTCTTTTTCCACCAGTTCAATAGTGGCTGCGGCCGGCGGCGCGCCTGCCGTGAAAAGCCTCACTCCCCTGGGCGCGCCGTCTCGCACCTCCTCTGGCGCATTGGCGATACTGATCAACACCGTCGGCGCGGCGCAGAACATCGTGATCGCTTCCTTCTTGATCAACTGAAAAATGGCTGCAGGTTCAACTTTGCGCAGGCACACATGGGTCATGCCCCGGGCCGTGTTGATCCAGGTAAATGTCCAGCCATTGGCATGAAACATCGGCAAGGTCCAGAGATATCGATCCGCTGGGTCNAGATGGTGCTGAGCCAGGGTTCCCATGATGTTGATATAGGCATTGCGATGCGTAATCATGACGCCCTTGGGCCTTGCTGTAGTTCCGCTGGTGTAGTTGATCGTGATGAGATCCGTTTCATTGATCTCGACAGGCGCAAACTGCGGATCATGCCCAGCCAGTGTCTCTTCATAATCAATCCACCCTTCTGCACTGCCTTCCAAGGCGACGAACACTTTTGCCTCGGGAATGTCTTTCCTGATCGATTCCACTGCCTCGATATGGTCGGGATGTGCGCAGACGACCTTGGCACCACAATGATTGATGATGTACGCGAAATCCTCGGGTTTGAGCCGGAAATTGATAGGGACCAGTACCGCTCCGATTTGCGGGACTGCGTAGTACGCTTCCAGATGCGAGTGGGTATTAGGGGCGATATAGGCAACGCGATCGCCCTGCGACACTCCGAGTGCCTGCAGTGATGAAGACCAACGATCGCATCTTTCTAGAAATTCGCGGTAGGTAAACCTGCGATCGCCGTCGACTACGCCCTCCACGTTGGGATAAAGCCGCCTGGCTCGGCGGGCAAACTCCATGGGGCTCAAAGGAATTTCCATACTGTCTCCAGAAGATAACCGGTTTTCGGGTCAATTCAACCGCAACTCAGACACTAAGGCATCGCGCGCAACGGTGTCCAGAGCAAACCGCAAGCTTTACTCAGTCTGACGTTTTTCGGGGCCTCGATCAAAGTAGGTGATCCGCTCCAACAGTACGCCCTGGTCGCTGGTCTTGACCAACGCCATGCCTTTCAAGGGTGAACCGGGAAGCTCCCACCATTCCCAATCCGTCAGAATGCCGTCGCGGTCCTGTCGAACCTCATCAGCCAGAATCCAAAGATTGTCCGCGCCGAGGCGTCGGGTTCGCACGTCCCAGCGCCTCATGTAGTCGCCAAGGTCTGCTTTGCCGATGGGTGCTGGCTCTGCCGGATCGTCAAACAGAAAATCGTCGGTCACAGCTTGAATGAGCTTATTGGCATCCAGCTCGTACCATCCCTGGATATAGAGTTCTCTCAATTCGAACCGGTCAGGCATAGCCTTGCAGTCAACCATGCCTGTTGCTGCAGGATTGGCGCATTAAGCCTCCGGATTCCCTGGGCAACGCTAACGGAGATCGAGAATTTCTCCGGTAAGGGCAATAGCATGACGATCCACTTCATTAAATTCCTCAAGCAGATGCCGCACAGAATCGAGCCAGTGGGTATTGCTCACATCGGCGGCAAATTCCTCTTCGTCTCGAATCACCACCCTAACCAACTCATCGCCTCGTTCTAACGTCCAGGCGGCTGGGGGATCTGCTTGTGCCCGCTCAGCCTGTAGTGCCGTTAGTGCAGCGAGGAACTCATCGTAGCAGTCGGGCTTTGGCTTGAAACGGATAACAGACATCCTTTTCATTGGTGCTCCCCTTCTGAAAATTCTACTGTCGGTCTTTTCTGAAAAACGCGCTATAGATACTGCCCGCAACAGTCAAAAGCGCCGCCACGATCAGGAGCGCCGCGATGGGGCGATTAAAGAATCCGGTCCACTCGAAATGCAGCATCTGCATCGCCTGAGCAAACGTCTGCTCGCCGATCTTGCCGAGAATCAACCCCAGCACGATGCCTGCGACGGAGTATCCCGACCGCCGGAGAAAAAAGCCCGCGACGCCCGCGATGAACATCACCACGACATCAATTACGAGTCCCCGGACAGCATAGGCCCCCACAGTAGCGAGCAGCAGAATCAGCGGAGCCAGGAACTGAAATGGAATCCGCAGAAGATTGATAATGGTTTTGGTTTCGAGAAAGCCCACCAACAAAATAGACAGGTTGGCAAAAAACATCGCCGCAAAAACCACCCAAACCAAATCCGGGCTGTTTAGAAACACCAGCGGGCCCGGTTCCATGTCGTGCATCTGAAAGACGCCCACCATCATTGCAGTCAATGCGCCGCCCGGCAATCCTAGTGCCAGCAGCGGAATCATGGCCGCACCCGTCGCAGCGTTATTGGCGGTTTCAGAAGAGATCACCCCTTCCATTTTTCCGGTACCGAACGCTTTACGGTCCTTGGACCACCTGACGGCTTCGTTGTATCCCATAAATGCAGCTAGTGTCGCGCCGATCCCCGGCAGGATGCCGCAGAAGAAACCGATCACGATCGAGCGCACAACGGCGAACTTATGCGCGATCAGTTCCGCAACAGAAGGAAAGTTCACGCTAAGTTTGGGTGCCTCGTAAACTCCCGTCGCTTTTCTTTCTGCCTGGACAAAAATTTCGGACACAGCGAAGAAACCCAGAATGGTGGGAATGAAATGAATCCCCGCCAGCAGATACGGCATATCGAAGTCGTAGCGTTCGATACCCCCCACCGGATCCATCCCCACGACCGCAATCATCAGTCCGAGCAGGATAGACAACCAACCCTTCCACAAGGTTCTGGCGCCCACCGTAGCGGCAACCGCCAGACCGAAAAAGACCAGTGCAAAAATTTCAGGCGGACCGAAGGCAGAGATAGCCCAATTGGCGATGGGGGCAGTGGCCGCCATCATGATGACGGCCGATACGGTGCCGCCGATTGCCGAACACATGACCGCAGCGCCTACTGCCTTGCCGGCCTGCCCGTTACGGGTCATGGGATATCCATCAAACGCGGTCGGCGCATTCTCCGGCGCTCCGGGAATATTAAACAGAATCGCGGTGATTGCCCCGCCGTATACCCCGGTGCAGTAGATAACAGAGAACAGCATGATGCCGTGCTCTGCCGAGAGGTGAGCCGTGAATGGCAGCAGTATCGCCGCCAGGGTCAGCATGCTGACTCCAGGAATCGCCCCAAAGAGCATTCCGCCGACCACCCCGCCAAAGAAAATCAGAATGCCGAGCGGATCGCTGAAAAGCGTAACCGTTCCGGTAATAAAGTTACTGAATGGATCCACTTGACTTTGTGCCCTGGCGTTATTGAATCATCGTCACTATCCAGTGACTCAGGTCGTAAAAGGGACTGATGTTGCCGGTAGGCAGACCGACATATAAGAGGCTGACGAACGTGAAAAGCAGGACGCCCATGATCAGCGCTGCTGTTAGCGCTATCCACTGCGGGCGGCGTTCTCCCATCAGCAACGTGACACCGACGATAAACAGTGGCGCCATCGAATAAAAACCCAGATCCTCAAGCAAAGCCGCGAAAAACAACGGGAGCGTGAGGATGGCGCCAACGTGGTTGCCTCTTGCCATCAGGAGATAGACAAAAAGCAGGACCGGCGCCGCCATTAACTTGACCGAATGGATTCCTTCCTTATCGAGTTCCAGAAACATTCCCACCAGATCGTGGGCACGCATATACAGGAACGGCAGGATCAGAAGGCAGAAGGTCGAAACATACCAGCGGAAATGGGAATGCCCCGACTGGCGCGCTGCTTCCTCGGCACCATCATCTGTTGCTGCGCCAACAGTCCCTGAGGTCGCTTTGTCTCCCGCAACGAACTGAAACAGGAACTGACCTATTGCCGCAACTGCGACAAGGAGCAGTAACGCCCTCGGCCAACCGGTCGCGCCGAATTTGTAGATTTCTATACCGCGATCAAATTCAAAGGACTCGATATACAGGAACGCAGCCAGAGCCAGCCAGAAGACGGCCTCACAAATATGGCCCAGACGCAGTTTTCCCATGNCTTACCGGTNNGCAGAAANGAATCAAAAAGCCAAACGGTCAGGAGCAGCTTCGNACCGCTCCCGACCGCTCAACAGNTTTTCAANCTGANGTNAGCTTACTTTACTTCCATTCCCAGCTGTTTGTAGACATCACGATACTGNGCGATGGTTGCCGTAATCAGCTCNCGAGCGCCNTCGGTATCGCGGAAGCTNTCAATCAGGTTCATGTACTTGCTCTCATTGAAATCCTGATAGCTCTTCTCACAAAAGGCTTTCTGGAATGCCCACTGCAGCCATTCAACGCGATCCGCAGGCGCATCCTTATGGACATAGAAGCCACGGAACCGAAGCAGCGGCTCAAAGTCAAAACCTGCGTCTGTCAGGCTCGGAACATCCGCAAAGGCTCCCGGCCGGCTGTGCAGCAGAGTGAGGATGGGCTTGAACGTGCCTGAATCGAGGAACTTACGTACGTCCCCAGGCTGTTCAAACAATGCGTCTACCTGTCCGCCGGCGAGTGCGCCATATCTAGGAGCACCTTTATCGAATGAGATCTGCTGGATCTCCATGCCGGTGGAGTCGGTCAGATACTTCATGTTGATGCGCTCCATGGAACCTTCCTTGGAGACATTGGCGATAGTGGCTTTTCCGTCCTGCGCTTTCACCCACGCAACGAAAGAGTCCCAATCGGTATAACGGTCTTCGGTAGTGCGGATATAAATCTGCGAAAAGGTGATCTGCGAGATCACCAGTGGAATGAGATCCTCAGCCGGGTTGGGCCGACCCGAATCCAATGCGTGAGCACTGGATGCATCATCGATATGCTCAAGTACGGTGTAGCCGTTCGCCGGTGTGGCCAGGTAGGCTGTCATTCCGACCGTCCCTGAACCGCCTGGCTTGTGATCACGGTTGATCGACACGCCCGTCAATTCGGTGACGGCCTGCGCCATGGCCTGTGCGACCTGACCGGATCCACCAGCTGGACCGTAAGGCACAATCATACCCAAAGCACGCTCCGGAAAACCTCCCGGGCGATCCATCGAACCCGGCATACCGTCCGTCGCACAACCTGCGAAAGCCGTACCGGCCGAAAGCGTCATGGCGGCAAAGACGGAGCCGACGGACATCAGCACTTTTCTTGTCTTAATCATTGTTTACTCCCTCCTAAATTGGATTTACAAACTGTTTGGGCATGTTGCCCAGCGCGAGTATCCCAGTCTTCAGCGTACCAGTTTTATACCAGCGCTCGCCAGAGCATGGCACCTCCTGACAGCAACAAGACGACCAGCACCATTTTCCGGAAACGGGCATCACTTACCCTTTTTCGAAGTACTTCGCCAACGACCAATCCCACTACGACGGGGAGGGTCGCTAAGCTCGAAAGCACGACGAGTTCCTGGTCCAGAATCCCGAACCATGCCAGCATTATGGCCCATGGGACGACACATGCAATATAAAGAAAACTGATTGTCGCGACGAATCGCTCCTTATCTAGACCCGGAATTGAGACAAGATAGATAATCAGCATCGGGCCAAACATGGAAGAAAGTCCTCCTACCACGCCGCTTGCCAACCCAAACAGGACTCCAGACGGCCTTTCCAGCGCCGGGGGAAGGCTCAGTCGGTAAGACGAGCCCTGGAGGATTGCCGCAGCAATGACGACCGCCCCAACGATCAGCAGCAGGGAGCGCTCGTCGATGCGGGCAAGAATCGAGACCCCACCATAGGTCCCGATCAGTATGGCAATGAACACTGGCCAAAATCGGGCTGCGGCTGCATGCAGCCGTCCTGCCTTGAATGCCTGCCATACGTTGGCGACGACAACCGGCATGGCCATGAGAATGACCGCCATCTGGGCCGGCAACACCAATGCCATCAGTGGAACGGTCAACAGCGGCGTCCCGACACCAAGCGTTCCCTTGATGAGTCCTCCGCAGAAAAGCGCAAAAGCGCACCACGCAACAATGAGAAGGTCGAACTCCTGCAAGACTTAGCTCATCGTGCTGTCGTGGTCAGTAATTTGAAGAATCACTTATAAGACCTGCCAGAACCTGCGCCACGTGCCTGCCCTTTCGCTGGGTCAGATCCGCAATCTGATGCCGACAGCTGAATCCGTCTGCGACCAGCCAATCTGCAGAATCCGTTTTCCTAATCGCGGGCAAGAGGTCCAGCTCTGCCATCTTGACTGACACTTCCTGTGTTTCACTTTGATAGCCAAAAGCCCCTGCCATCCCGCAACAGCCCGCGGGAATCGCATTGACCTCAAGCCCGGAAATTCTGCTCAACACCTGATGCACTGCGCCATGGGCATTGAACGCTTTCTGATGGCAGTGTCCGTGCACAAATGCTTTTTGTCCTGTCGGGCTCTCCAAGGACAACTCAGAAAACCCTTTGGATCCCTCATCCACAAGGAACTGTTCGAACATCACGGCGCGCTCTGCCAGAGGCTTCACAGTTGCTCCCTCCAGCATACTCGGAAACTCGTCCTTCAGAGTAAATAAGCAGGATGGCTCCAGGCCGACGATCGGCATCCCGGCTGCAACAAAGGGCTTGAGTGATGCAATGGTCCGCCTGGCTTCTTCCTTAGCTTTATCCAGCATCCCAGCCGCGAGATAGGTACGCCCACAGCAAAGCGGTCGCGCCTGTGATGCCTCAGATGATGGGAAATGCACCCGGTAACCCGCGCTTGTCAGCACGGTTACCGCATCCGACGCCACGTCTGGTTCGAAATACCGGTTAAACGTATCCACTAATAACACCAACTCTCCATGCCGGGCCTCTCCGGTATGGGCCTGACCGGCAAAAAAGGGCCGGCCTGCCCATTGAGGGAGCTGGCGCTCTGTGCTCAGACCCAGCCATCGATCGCCAAGGGCCCGTAACGCCGAACTCCGATTCCTGGCATTGGCCAGTCCGGGAATCCGGCTGACCCAGGGCGCGTAACGCGGCAGCTCTGCCACCAGGCGTTCCCGGGCAGGGACGCCATGGCGGGAGCGATAGTGGTGCAGGAACTCGATCTTCATCTTGGCCATGTCCACGCCTGTCGGGCACTCGCGACGA
>NZKZ01000100.1 GCA_002694065.1 Acidiferrobacter sp. | reverse complement strand
GTGTTTGCTGCCAGTTCAGTCGACAGAAGACTTCGGTTCCTGCCTTGAACCTTGAGAAATACTCAACGCCGGCCAGGTTTTCGATTGCTGCGCCGGCACTGAGACTTGTGGCAAGCGCTGGTCCCATGCTGTTGAAGTTATGAATAGCCACCTTGCAGGACGCCGCCCGGGCGGATGCTGCCATCGAGGTGATCGCGCTTAAGCCCACGCAAGCGATATCCGGATTCAGTATGTCGGCGGCGCGGTGGTTTAACAGTTGAGAGAACCCGGCTTCGTCACTCAGGGTCTCACCCGTCACAATGTCGACAGACCCAGATTCAGCAAGGCGGGCAAGCGATTGAAAATCCTCGGTAGGTACGGGGTCCTCCAGCCAGCCGATACCCATCGCTTCGAGCGTGTTGAGCACGGTTTTCGCTGACTCATAATCCAGCGCGCGCCAGGCATCCACCAGAATATCGCATTCCGCCGGCAGTGATTCGCGCAGCTGTCTGAGGTGCGTCAGTCCTTCATCAATGCCGGTGTCGTTCCAAAAAGGATAGACCTTGACCCGATTAAATCCCGCCTCATGCTGGCCTCTTGCATAGTCGATAACATCTTCAAAGGGGAAGTCTTTGTTGGCATGGCAGTTGGCATAGACCGGAACCGCTTCCCGGCAGGCGCCGCCCAGGAGTTGATACACGGGCTGCGCTTGCGCTTTGCCCTGCAGATCCCACAACGCGGTTTCTATTCCGGCAACGGCGCATGAAAAATGCAGCCCCGTCTGCAGGGTGGCAAAGCTGTGCAAGGCGTTATGGCGAAATTGGGCAATTTGCGGCACGTCATTGCCTTCGAGATATCTTGCCAGTGCGTCGACGAGGGCTGCGACGGCAAGTTCGCAATCATTCGGCACGTAGGCCTCGCCCCATCCATAAAGGCTTTCGTCAGTCTCCACTTTGACGAGTACAAAGCCCTTACCGAAGGCCCAGTCGCTGTCCGATACATGAGCGGGAACAACATAGGTTTTAATTTTTGTGATCTTCATAACTCATGAAACCGGGTAACTGGAATGCAGATTTTGTTAAGCCTCATGGAGAGAGCTGTGCCAACGCGCAAAACTATAACGCCTGTCGGGTTTGAGAGCCTATCCGCAGGGGATAGAATCGAGGCGTCATGACTGTTTAATTTCAGGCAGCAGCCTGACAGAAGCGCTTTTTGGAGCCTAGCCCTTGAACGCACCCATTTTTGGATTCGATAACTCCTACGCAAGGTTGCCGGAGCATTTTTTCGCCCGCCTGTCACCGACGCCGGTAGCGGATCCGAAACTCGTCCAGGTCAACGATGCGCTCGCTGGGCAGTTGGGCCTTGATCCGGCGATGTTGCGTTCTCCCGAAGGTATTGAGATTCTTTGCGGCAACAAGTTGCCCGCGGATGCCGAGCCGCTGGCAATGGCCTACGCTGGCTTTCAGTTCGGGGGCTGGGCGCCGCAACTCGGTGATGGGCGCGCCATTTTGCTTGGGGAAGTCACTGACCAGACAGGCCAGCGTCGGGACGTTCAGCTGAAAGGCAGCGGCCGAACCCCGTTTTCAAGAAATGGAGATGGCCGCGCGGTCCTCGGGCCCGTACTTCGGGAGTACCTGGTGAGCGAAGCCATGCATGTCCTTGGGGTGCCCACCACAAGAGCTCTCGCCGCGGTCACAACAGGAGAGGAGGTCCGTCGGGAGCGTGCGCTCCCCGGTGCGGTGTTAACCCGTGTTGCCAGCAGTCATATCCGGGTGGGAACTTTCCAGTTTTTTGCAGCTCGCCAGGATACTGACGCCTTGCGACAGTTGGCTGATCATGCCATCGACCGCCATTACCCGGATGCAGGGCAAAGCGAGCGTCCCTATCTCGCATTGCTTGAGGCCGTCATGGATGCCCAGGCATTGCTGGTGGCGTCCTGGAAGCTGATTGGTTTTATCCATGGCGTGATGAATACCGATAACACCTCGATCAGCGGGGAAACGATCGACTATGGTCCGTGTGCTTTTATGGATACCTATCATCCCGGCACGGTATTCAGTTCGATCGACCATCAGGGCCGCTATGCCTATGCTAACCAGGCCCCGATTGCTCATTGGAATCTTGCGGGTCTGGCTCAGACACTGATACCTATCCTTGATTCCGATAACAAAAAATCCCTGGAACTCGCCCAGCAGGCCATTGATACCTTTCCTGCAAAATTTGAAGCTGCGTACAACGATGGAGCAAGCAAAAAACTGGGCCTGGAAACGACAGAGACAGACGACATCACGCTCATGACAGACCTGCTGGATGTCATGGCGGATCAGCACGCCGATTTCACGCTTGTTTTTCGGCGTCTTTCAGATCTCGACGATGAGACAGGCCCTGAAGACGAGACGATACGGACACTTTTTGATGATCCTGCCGCGTTTGATGCCTGGGCGAGACGCTGGCGGGCAAGGCTGAAGCAACAGGGCGTTGATACCAAACTGCGACGTGAGCGTATGGCGTCGGTGAATCCCGCGTACATTCCGCGCAATCACCGGGTGGAAGAAGTCATTCGCGCGGCAGAAGACCACGGTGATCTCGCTCCTTTCTTCAAGCTGCACGGGATCCTGGCCCGGCCCTTCGATGAGCAGCCTGAGCATATTGAATTCCAGAAACCTCCCCGGCCGGAAGAAGTGGTGCACGCCACTTTCTGTGGCACCTGAGCCAGGACGGCGCAACTGATGTTCAAAGAGAACCTGGAGGCGCGGTACTACACGGATCCTGCCATTTACCGCCAGGAACAGTCCGGCATCTTTAATAGCAATTGGCAGTTGATTGCGCCACGTAGCCGATTTGTCGAAAAGGGTGACTACGTCGCGACGGATATTGCGGGCACGAAGGTTTTTGTCGTGCTGGGTGAGGACGGCGAACTGCGCGGCTTTCGAAATCTTTGCCGTCACCGCGGCGCAATGCTGCTTGAACCAGGACAGGGCCGCTGCAGGTCGATTCGCTGTCCTTACCATAATTGGGTTTACCGGCTCGACGGCTCACTTGAAAGAGCCCCGTGGTTTTCTCATGCCGATGGCGAGGCCTCATTGACGCTTGAGGATTGGCCGCTGCATGACATCTCTGTTGCGACTTGGCGCGGGCTGGTTTTTGCCTGTGTTGAAAGTCCGAAGGCGCTGACTGACCAGTTGGGCGGGCTCTTGAATGAGATCGGGCAGGATCCGATTGAGGACTACCACTGGACAGAACAAAGAACGTTGGTATTTGACGCCAATTGGAAGATCTACACCGATAACTTTGTTGAGGGTTATCACATCCCGGGAATTCATCCTGAGTTTTTCAAGGCCATCGACTTTGAACAGTTTGAGACCACGGCAAAAGACAATCTCGTCCGCATGACGGCACCGACCAAAGGCGATCTTTTCTACCGCGGGCGCTGGCTGTGGATGTGGCCGAATTGGACCCTTTCCTTTTTCAACGGCGGGATGAATACCTCGCGTATCAATCCCCTGAGCGTCGATCGGACAGAGTTAATTTACGATTTTTATTTTGCCGATCTTTCAGACGAAGCCCGTGAGGCGCGGCAGGACACTATCCAGCGGAACATTGCCGTCATCGAGCAGGATTTTGATATCTGCACGCATATCCATCAGAACTATCTTTCGGGGGGTTACCAGCCCGGGCCGCTCAGCCCGCGACATGAAAAGGGCGTGCACCTTTTTCAGAAACTGGTCAAAGAGCATTTGCACAGCGTCGGCGAGGCAAAGCCCAACTGAAAGCGACCGGGCCTGCGTCGTTATCCTCGGCCCGATCTCTTAGGATTCAAGTCGAAAACTCTGACTCTTTGGCTTTGATCAGAGCGGTGATCACTTCGTTATAAGGTGCGTTGAGCCCCTGCGCCTTGGCCACCTGCGGCACCATGCCGTTGATNGCATCNACTTCAGTGAGTCGCTGCGCCTTGAGATCCAGAAGCATCGANGGCCTCGCATCGGGCATCTTGCTGCCGAAGTCCTTGAGATACTGNACGGGATCGCTGAATGAAAAATGTATGCCTTGCGCTTGGCCTGCCTCAAAAGCCTCGATAGCGAGTCTGCTCGCGATTTTCCAGAGCAGGGGATCATCCATCACTTCTCCCAGGTTGCGATCAAATGCGGCGGCGGCGCCGCTCAAGCCCACGTTGCAGATAAATTTTTCCCAGATCAACTGGTTGATGTCTTCGTAGGTTTGGACGTTGAAGCCGGCGCTTTGCCATGTGCCGGCAACCCGTTCGAGTCGGTCGGTGATACCGCCGTCCATTTCACCCAGACGAATGAGTTCCATACCGTTGTGATGGACGCTTCCCGGTTGGGGTATCGAAGCGCCAAAACCCCCAGCGACGCCGAGCAGGATGTTCGCACTCTCAAGGCTGCTCTTTATCCGCTCTCCTGCGCCGAGACCGTTTTGGATCGTGAGGATCAGCGCATCATCCCGAAGTCGACCCTGCAGGCTGCCTGCGACGGATGCGACACCCGATGCCTTGGTCGCAATCACCACGAGTTCGCAGCTATGGGCGGCGGCAATGTCGGTGGAGGCGTTGATGCCGTTGACCGTCCGCTCACCACTGACTCCTGAAACCTTGAGACCTTGCTGGTTGATGGCATCAACGTGCTTACGCCATAGATCAATGGCCCATACTTCGTTTCCTGCTTCGGCAAGAAACGCGGCGTAAACTGAACCCATGGCGCCAGCGCCGATAATTGCGATCTTCATAATGACTATTGCAGCGGTGCGCCGCCCTCTGCTTCGCGTTTTGCAATAAATTCATCCAGCTCCAGGGCGATGCTGTCATCCAAAGGCGGCGCCTCATATGCCTTGAGCAGATTGTCTGCAATCTGTGCTGCCCGTTGAGCGGCGTCAGGTGCGCCGGCCTCGCTCCAGCTTTCGAAGTTTCTCCAGTCCGAGAGCATCGGATGGTAGAAGGCGTGCTCGTACCGTTCAATGGTATGCGCACTGCCGAAAAAGTGACCGCCCGGTGGAATCTCGCCAATCGCGTCGACAGCCAACTCCTCGGGTGAAAAATCAATGGGCCGAATGGCTTCGACAAGTCCTTGAATCATCTCGGCGTCGACGATGAATTTTTCGATAGACGCGCTGAGGCCGCCTTCAAGCCAGCCAAGACCGTGATAGACATAGGTGGCGCCGCTGACCAGGCAGGCCCATAGGCACATCTGTGACTCATACGCGGCCTGGGCATCCACGGCGTTTGAGGCGTTGGCGTTTGCGGCCCGATAGGGCAGTCCGTAGTGGCGCGCCATCTGACCAATGACCAGCGTGGTTTTGACATGTTCGGGTGTGCCAAATGCCGGCGCACCGCTTTTCATATCGGCGTTGGAGACGAATCCGCCGTAAGTCACCGGTGTGCCGGCTCTGACCATCTGGCAGAACGCGATACCGGCAAGCGCTTCAGCGTTTTGCTGGGCTAACGCGCCGGCGAGCGAAGAGGGCGCCATGGCACCGGCCAGGATAAAAGGAGAAATCATTAATGCCTGACCGGCAAGCGCGCATTCGATCATGCCCCACAGCATCGATGCATCGTACTCACGTGGTGAATTCGGGTTGATTGATGCAAACACGCAGGGTGTCTTCTCAAACACTTCTCGACTCAGGCCATGAACGATCCGCGTCATCTCCAGAGCATCCAGCGTGCGTTGCCGATTGTGGTTGTACAGTCGAAAGGTCTTGTCTGTCAGCGTCACGATCGATCGGGTCGCATGAAGATGGCGGATCGGCACATCGATGTCGATCGGCTCCACCGGGTAGCCGGCGGAACCATGCGCAACGTTCACCATTTGTGTCAGCCTGAGGAAATTTTCAAAGTCTTCACGGTTGCCGGCCCGACGGCCGTTGAGCGAATCAGTGGCGTGAGGTGCGCTGCTGACGCTTGAAAAATTAATATGCCGTTGATCCAGATGCAGGTGATGGATTGGGTTTCGTGCATGCAGCGTAAATGCGCCAGGGGCTTTGGCGACATATTCCATGACGAGATCCGGATCGAATCGCACCATGGCGTTATCTTCGTCAACACTGGCGCCGGCTTCTCTCAGGATCTTTCGGGCTTCCGGCAGGGAAAACCGCATGCCGTGTTTTTTCAGGATCTCAAGGGAGGCCGTGTGCAGCGAAGCCACCTCTTCCTCCGAGAGAATCGAGATGGGCTCGAGCGGATTGACCACCCGCCCTGGGGCGAGTTGTTCAATACCGCGCGGTTGCGCACGCTTACTGCTTTTTCGTCGGGCCATGATTGCTCCGCTGAACTGCCTGTCTCAGCGTGTGTTTGGATAGCAACATACTGATGTCGATACGCTAAGGACTTTCTGTGAGATTCTTTTCGCTCACTACAATACCGTCCGTATCCGCATACAGAAAATGTCCCGGGCGAAAGGTGACTCCGGCGAAATATACCGGTTCGTCGAGCCGGCCCTCACCTTCCAGTGAAGGGCGGGTCGGATTGGTATTAAGTGCCTTAATGCCGATCGGCAGTGCCGAGATTGCTGCGCTGTCCCGCAAACAGCCATTGAGTACAACACCTTTCCAATTGTGATCAATGGCGAGCTGTACCAACTTGTCGCCGAGCATTGCGCATCGTAATGAACCCCCGCCATCGATCACCAGG
>NZKZ01000099.1 GCA_002694065.1 Acidiferrobacter sp. | reverse complement strand
CAGATCCTTAACACCACGATGAGCCAGTGTCAGGGCAGCAAAAAGGCCGACTGATCCGCCGCCGATGACGAGGCTCCGGGTTTCGCTGATCGGTCTCGCCAACGATCGTTCAGCGAGGTTCACCGCATGAGTCGCGGTTGCCGCGGGCTCGGTCAGGGCGGCGAGAGACGCGTCCATCCCATCAGGGATCTCGATCAGGTTTCTTGTGGGAATGGCAACCCGTTCGGCGAAAGCGCCCGGTCGATACATGCCGATCAGGTCGCGCTCTGCACAGAGGTTTTGTCTTCCATCAAGACAATGGGCACACCGGCCACAGGTAATCAGCGGATTAATCACCACTCGTTTGCCGCTAAGGTCGCCCTCAATGACTTTCCCCGCTGCTTCATGTCCCAGAATCAGTGGCGGCACACGTCGTGGATCGTGACCAAGGTAGGCATGCATATCTGAACCACAAATGCCGACCGCTTCGATCTCGACCAGTGTTTCGTCCGGACTCAGTACTTCGGCTTCCGCTTCCTCGCGAAATGCCATCTGTTCGTTTGCAACGTAGACCAGTGCCTGCATAAAAATTACTTCGCTGTAAAACCGCCATCGACAAAAATCGTCTGGCCGGTGATGTATCCCGATGCCGGCGATGCCAAAAAGACACTGATACCGGCAAGATCTTCAAGTTCGCCATTACGTCCCATTGCCGTCTGGTTGGCGGCCCAATTACGGCGTTCACTGCTTTCGAATATCGGCCCGGTCAGCTCCGTGGGAAAGAACCCCGGCGCAATAGCGTTACAGGTAATTCCGTTCGGTGACCACGCTTCTGCCATCGCCCGGGTCAACTGGCAGACGCCGCCTTTGCTGGCGCCATAGGCTATCCCGTCCGGAAAGGCCCGCACGGACTGCAGCGAGGCAATATTGATGATGCGGCCGTAGCCGGTTTTTCTCATTCCGGGGACCAATGCCTGTGCGAAGAAAAAGGGTGCCGACAGATTCAACTGGATGGTCTGATTCCATTTTTCCGGAGTGACGGCATCTGCCGGTTGTCTGAGATTGACCCCTGCGGCATTGACCAGAATATGTACGTCTCCGAACGCTTGCTCGCAACGCTCGGCAATGTCCGCAATGCCTGCAATCTCACCAAGATCGCCGTCTACCGCCGCTGCCTGACCGCCGTTTGCCTGGATCGATTCAACCAGCGCGTGCAGGCGATCCTTTCGTCGCGCCACCAGAACGACCCGAGCGCCCGCCTCTGCGAGAAACCCTGCAATGGCATGGCCGATTCCAGAACTGCTCCCGGTGATAACCGCAGTGCGGTTGTGAAGGTCAAACAATGACGACACCGAATCGGTCACGGTGCCTGCAGTTCAAACTGCTCGTCCGGAAAATACTTGTGCAGACGGTCGTCCCCGGCGAGCGCATGGCCCTCCATGCCTTCTGCCCGGGAAATTCTTGCACTCACCGCACCCACGTCGCGGTTTGCCTCTCGATTCATCCGCTGCCAGGTCACGGTTTTGATGAATTTTCCAACACTCAAGCCGCCACTGTAACGGGCTGCACCTTTGGTCGGCAGGATATGGTTGGGTCCGGAGGCTTTATCTCCGTAAGTGACCGTGGTTTCCTCGCCCAGAAAGAGCGAGCCGTAGTTGCTGAGGTTGGCCAGCCACCATTCCAGATCCGAGGTATGTACCTCAAGATGTTCGGCTGCGTAGAGATCACTCTGTGTGACCGCTTCTTCCCGATTGTCGGCCAGTATGACCTCGCCGTAATCACGCCAAGCGCTTTCTGCGGCCGAGCGGTTAGGTTCTTCGAGACGGGAGATACATCCGGGAATCCGTTCGATCACCTTTTCAGCAAGGTCCCGGGATGTGCTGATTAGCCATGCAGGAGAGTCAAATCCATGTTCTGCCTGACTGATTAAGTCGGACGCGACAATGTCGGGGTCAGCGGTCTCGTCGGCAATGACGGCGATTTCGGTGGGACCTGCGAACATGTCGATACCGACCCTGCCATACAGGATCCGCTTGGCTTCGGCGACAAAGCGATTCCCCGGACCCACCAGGATGTCAGCAGGGTGTCCCGAGAAAAGACCGAAGGCCATCGCGGCAATCCCCTGAACGCCGCCCAGGGCCAGAATGGTATCGGCGCCAGCGAGGTCAGCGGCGTACAAAATAGAAGGATGGACGCCGGCATCGCCGCGCGTGGGTGAGCAGGCAATCACATTCTTGACGCCGGCAACCTTGGCAGTCGTCACGCTCATCACCGCAGAAGCAATGTGGGCATAGCGGCCTCCCGGGATATAGCACCCGGCGGTTTGTACCGGAATCAGGCGTTGTCCGGCGATGAGTCCCGGAGAGAGTTCTGTCTCAAACTCAGTCATGCTCTGAAGCTGCGCCTGCGCAAACTTTTTAACCCGTTCATAGGCAAACTGAATATCGTCCCGGGCGCGTTGCGACAGGCTTTCGCCAGCGGCTTTGATCTCGTCTGGCGAGACGATGATGTCTCCCGTCCATTTGTCGAGATTGGCGGCATATTCGCGCGCTTTGTCTTCGCCGCCGGCTTCGATTTCGGCCAGCATGGCCTGTACCGTCTGGCGAGTCTCTTCTTCGCCTGTGGTGGGTGACTTCTCAGCTCTCTTCAAGTAAATCACGTCTAAAACTCTCTAAAGATAGGTTTGTAAGGGGGATAAGGATGAATTCCTATCCGGCTACTTTCCGTAAATCAGTTCGGGCAGCCACAGGGCAATTTGCGGGAAGAACATCACACAAAGCAGCCCGATCATCTGGATCACCATGAACTGCATCATCCCGGCATAGATGTCCTTCAGGTCCCATTCGGGAACCACCCCTTTCAGGAAGTACGCCGATAGCGCAACGGGCGGTGATAGCCAGGCAGTCTGCAGGTTGATCGCGACCAGTATCCCGAACCAGGTGAGGTTAAAGCCAAGTTGCTCTACCAACGGCAACAGGATCGGTACGATGATCAGCACGATGGGGACCCATTCCAACGGCCAGCCCAACAGGAATATCACGGCCATGATCATCAGCAGAATGACAATCGGTGCAAGGTCGAGACCGAGCAGGAACTCTGTGAGCATCATGGGGGTGCCAAGCCGGGAAAAGACGGCACCGAAGAAGTTGGAAGCGGCCACCAAAAACATGATCAGCGCTGTAATCTCAAGCGTCTTGATCAGCGCATCCGACAGACCTGACCAGGAAAGCTTTCGGTAGGCCAGGGTCAGCAATAGCGCCCCAAAGGCGCCCATACCAGCCCCTTCAGTGGGCGTGGCCAGGCCGAAAAGGATGGATCCCAGTGCGGCAAAAACCAGCGCCGCTGGCGGTACCAGTCCGAGAAGGAATTCCCGGAAAACCTCCCGCATGGAGTCGGGTTGTTGATCCTCTGGGAGCGGCGGCCCGAGCGAGGGATCCAGCCGGCAGCGCAGGAGTGCGTAGCCGGTGTAAAGGCTTGCGAGCAGTATGCCCGGCACGATTGCCGCAGCGAAGAGGTCCGTAACCGGAACCTCCAGAATGGGGCCCATCACGACCAGCATGATGCTGGGAGGAATCAGGATCCCCAGCGTACCCCCGGCAGTAATCGTGCCCGCTGCGAGACGCACGTCATACCCGGAGCGGTTCATGGTCTTGGCGGCCATGATGCCCAGGATGGTCACCGACGCTCCGACGATTCCGGTGGCGGCGGCAAAGATGGTTGATACAAAAAGGACGGCGATGAACAGCGCCCCATGAGTGCGCGAGAGCATCAGCTGGACTGCTGAAAACAGTCTTTCCATCAGCCCCGCTTTTTCCATGAGGATTCCCATGAAGATAAACAGCGGCACGGCAGCCAAGGTCTGTTCCAGCATGACCCCAGAGAACTGGTAGGTCATCAGGTAGAACACCAACTCGCCGAATCCGAGATAGCCAAAGACCAGACCAAGGAATATCAGGGTAAAGGAGATCGGGAAGCCGATAAAGATCGCGAACAGCATGCAGCCGATCAGGATCAGGCCGAGGATTTCGTTGGTCATTGGCCCGGCCACCGGTTATGGGTTGCGGCGTAGATGCTTTTGAGTAGCTCGGAGACCCCCTGAACCAGCAACAGCGCGATGCCGATGGGAAGGGCTGTCTTGATCGGACCCATCAGCGGCATCCAAGCGGTATCCATGCCGCGCTCGCCGCGCATCCAGGAAAGATAAGCGTAGTCATACGCCGCCCACAGGCAGACGATCAGGCCGGGGAAATAGAAAGCGACATAAAGAATGGTGTCGACCATCCCCTGTGCCTTGGGAGACCAGTTGCGATAAATGAAGTCCGCCCGGATATGCACGCCTTTGGAAAGCCCGTATCCAGCACCAAGCATGAAAAGGGCCCCCGCAAACATACGACTGATGTCATAAGCCCACATGGTGGGTGCTGTGAAAGCGTAGCGTGCAATCACTTCGTACACCATTGCACCGAACAGGGGAATGGTCAGCCAGCAGACGATTCTTCCTATCCAAAGACTGAATCGATCAATAACACTGATCGTCCGCGCCATCCAGGGCGGCATGTCATCCGGCAGATCGCCGGGTCCGGAACTGCGCCGCTCGGCGATCAGCTCGTCCGTAATATCCAGTTGATCCGGTTCATCTGCCATGAGTGGATTCCGACTGAGGACGGGGGTTACATCCTATACTGAAAAAGAAGCGGGCACGAGGCCCGCTTTTGAATTTCAGTAGGAGGAGTCGGTCCTTCAGGACCGATTGCTGAACAACTATTGTTTTTGTTTGGCGTAGGCCATTCCGAGATTCGCATTACTCATCTGCGCACCAGCCCAGAAAGGTACTGCGATATCGGCAAATTCCTTCATCGAGGCATATACCTTGGCAAAGAACGCATTTTCGGCGTTCAGCTTGGCATAGAGCTTCTCGGTTGCCGCCATGTACTCTGTAAAGTAGTCGGCAGGCGTGTCATGAAGGATGACGCCGTGGTTCTCGGTGAGATCCTTGAGCGCTTTGCCGTTTTCGTAGATTCGGCGTGCAAGCGAGCGCATCAGGGAAGCATCTGCAGCAACCTGCATGGCATTCTGCTGATCAGGTGTCAGGCTGTTCCAGACATCGCCGTTAATGTACATATCGGCGTTAACCACCACCTGGTGCAGACCCTGAAGGTAGTAATGCTTCAGGACTTTCTGGAAGCCGAAGACACTGTCAGGCTTCGGACAGCACCATTCGGCGGCATCGATGGTGCCAGCTTCCAATGCCGGCAGAATGTCTCCACCACCCATGGCAACTGCGGCCACACCGATGTCCTTGTAGCTCTGACCCGGAATACCCGGAGGCGTGCGGAACCGGTACTTGCGGAAGTCATCCATGCTGTTGATCGGCTCTTTAAACCAGCCCAGCGCTTCAGGACCCACCGGCTGCAGCATCAGACCTTTGATGTTCATGCCCATTTCTGACCACAGTTCGTCGTAAAGGGCTTTGCCGCCGCCGTTCAGGTACCAGGAGATCCACGCAATGTTGTCGATGCCGAGACCGCCACCCGCGGTGGGTGACCCAAACAGCATCGCAGCCGGGTGATAGCCTGACCAATAGTGCGTCCATGCGAAACCACCTTCAATCAGTCCTTTATCGACTGCTTCAAGTGTTTCCTTGACGCCCACCACGGCGCCAGCCGGCAGCACTTCGATATCCACTTCGCCATTGGTCAGCGTTCTGACGGTGTCAGCAAAGTCGTTGAGCATCACGACTTCGTCGGCTTTCGCGGGGATAACGGACTGAACCCGAATCTTGACCGCGTGAGCCGATCCCGCGCTGAGCGCAAGACCCAGAAGGGCTCCGGTTAAGGTAAGTAAGGTACGTTTCATATATCTCTCCCTCAGTTAGTGCCTGCTTTTCCTCGCAGGCCATTGTCACTGGCAGTTGCCAGCTCCCTTGAGGTCAGGACCGTTTCGGTATCTTGTCCAAAGTCCATGCCGCTGGCCTCAAATTAAATCGTGAATCGACAGACCGCCTTAAGCGCTTCGATACAGTTTGGTCATCACAAATTCCCGGTGACCCAATGCTTCTGCCGCAGTGAGTCTTCCGTTACAGGTGCGTACCACCATGTCAATCAAGGCGTCTCCTGCCTGATCCAGGTTCATCTCCCGTCGCAACAGGCCGGAGACGTCCAGATCAACGTGCTCACCCATGGTCCGCACGGTCCGCGGGTTCGCGGTTACCTTGATGACGGGCTCGATCGGGTTGCCGATAATGTTGCCTTGGCCGGTCGGGAAGATATGCACCGCAAATCCGCCCGCAGCCTGCAGCGTCACACATTCCGCCGCTGCAGACGACGTGTCCATGAAATACAGCCCCGGGCCCCTTTCCGGCACCTCGGCGGGACCCAGCACGTCAATGTAGCGGGCGTTCTTGCCGATCTTCTGCAGGTTACCCATGGCCTTTTCTTCGATGGTGGTCAGCCCACCTTCGATATTGCCCTTGGTCGGCTGACTTTCGGACAGATCACTGGTTTTGTGTGGCTCAATCACCTCGTCCATGTAGGCCTGCCAGGTGGCAAACCACTTGTCGCCGATCTCTTTATTGATCGCACGTTCTCGACAGAGATGTTCCGCTCCCGTGATTTCCGAAGTCTCACCAAAACAGTTGGTGACGCCCATCGCGTCGGTCTTGTCAATAAAGTTACCAACAGTGGGGTTGGCGCCCATGCCCGAGGTCGTATCCGACTCGCCGCACTTGTGTGAGACCCAAAGATCTGAGATTGGGCACTCCTCACGGGTTAGTTCAGAAGCGGCCTGCAGAAAATCTTTTGCCACACGACTGGCGCTGGCAATGGTTTCGATATCACCGTGCTGTTCAATGGCGAACCCCTGAACGGGTTTGCCGGTTTTGGCGATGCCGTCAACCACTCGGGCGGTCCATCCCGGCTCAATGCCGATCACCACGACCGCCGCGACGTTCGGATTGGCGCCGGTGCCGATCAGAGTCCGGAAATGCAGTTCCAAATCCTCGCCGAACTGCAACCGACCNTAATGGTGCGGCAGGGCGAGAGTGCCNTTTATGTTATTGGCGACAGCTTCACANGNNGCNTTCGAAAGATCATCNAGCGGCAGAATGACNACGTGATTNCGGATGCCGACACGGCCGTTCTCCCTTCGNTATCCATGGAAACTAAGATCGCTCATGANTCACCACTTGCTCGTTTTGACGTTATGGACNTGGACGTGATCACCTTGAGGNATNTCGGTNACGGCGTGGCCGATGTTNTCNCCGTATTTGATGACCGAATCGCCATTGCCGATATNCTGCAGGGCAAATTTGTGCCCCAGCGGAATCGNATCGTTCACGGTCAGGCTGACGGTCTTGTCNCAATCCATAATCCAGCCCGANAGGTTGTCGCCCGCTGCGACGCCTTCCACNACGACCACNCCGACGACGTCGCGCTCATCGTGAACCAGAAAATCAGGTGCTTTGCTNCTCAATCCCANTCTCCCANGTGATATAGGGTGATCAATNAAGTCTTATATAAGAATTTNCCNTGTGTTATAACTGACCCTCTGCACAGTGTCAATTGATATGCCTTTTTAGCGGAGCTAGACGCGTACGGGACCCGTATTTCCTATGGAAAAAAGACCCCTTTACGAACAGATCAAGGAGACGCTTCTGGCGAGGTTAGCGGCGGACCATTGGCGACCCGGGGAACTGCTGCCCAGCGAACCCAAACTGGCGGAGGAGTTTGATGTCAGTCAGGGGACTGTCCGACGCGCGCTGGACGAAATGGTGGCCCAGGGCCTGCTCACTCGGCACCAGGGCCGCGGCACCGCTGTTATGGAACACACACCGTTTCAGTTCTTTGATTTGCTTCGGGCTGACGGTGTCCGAGAGTTGCCGGAGAGCAAGACCCTGCGCGTGTCGGTCAACGCAGCAAGTCGCACTGAGCGGGATGCCCTGGAGCTTGCATCTGGCAAGAAAGTGATCCGGATCATCCGTGTCCGCTACCTTAATCTCGAGCCGAAAATTTACGAGACGATTTGTGTCTCATGGGATCTTTTCTCTGAACTTGCAGCGATGGATGCGCGTGACGTACCGAATACGATCTATAACTATTATGAGCAGAAGTTTGGTGTGCCGGTGATCAGCAAGCGGGATCGTCTTCGTGCCGCGAGCGCGACACAGGTCGAGGCAAGGTATCTTCACGTCGACGTGGGAACACCATTGCTTGAGATCGAGTGCATCGCCTACAGTCATAGACAGCAGCCGATCGAGCAACGCATCAGTCGGTGTTTAACGGATGAGCATAACTACTGCAGCGCACCGGCGTAGCATTCCGACGTTTTTCTGACGGTCCATCGATGGAATTCGATTACGTTATCGTCGGCGCAGGATCGGCAGGCTGCGTTCTGGCCAATCGCCTTTCGGAAAACGGCCGGTATCGGGTATTGCTGCTGGAGGCAGGGCCTCGGGACCGCTATCCGTGGCTGCACATTCCGATTGGTTATGCCAAGACGATGTTTCATCCGAAATACAACTGGCGTTATTACACCGAGCCCGATCCGGGCATGAACGGCCGGTCGATCTACTGGCCCCGCGGCAAGGTGCTGGGCGGTTCCAGTGCGATCAATGGCCTCATTTATGTGCGCGGGCAGCCCGAGGACTACGAGCACTGGGCGGCGCTGGGGAATTCCGGCTGGTCGTGGCAGGAGGTATTACCGTACTTCATCCGTGCCGAGCGAAACGAAAGAGGACAAGACCATTTTCATGGGGCAAGTGGACCCCAGGGTGTGTCGGATGTCGGCAATCCCAATACCTTGGCCCGTGCATTCATTGATGCCTGTGTCGAGGCGGGTTATCCCGCAAATCCGGATTTCAATGGCGAAAGCCAGGAAGGCGCCGGTCCCTATCAACTGATAACGTGGCGCGGCAGACGTTGTTCCAGCGCGACCGGATATCTAAAGCCTGCCAAAGGACGCGCTAACCTCTTTATCGAGACTGATGCCCATGTCTGTCGGGTGGGCTTTGCCGGAAGACGGGCAGAGTCGGTGGTGTTTCGCCAGGGCAGTCAAGAGAAAACGGTGACCGCAAGGCGTGAGGTGGTTCTGTCTGCGGGCGCGCTTCAGTCGCCCCAGGTTCTGCAGTTGTCCGGCATCGGCGATGCTGATCTTTTGAAACGCTATGGCATCAATGTCATGCTCGATCGTCCGTCTGTGGGCCAAAACCTGCAGGATCATCTTCAGGTACGGGTGATTCACCAGTGCAACCAGCCGCTCACCGTTAACGATGATATGCGCAGTCTCTGGCGGAAGATGCGTATGGGGATGCAGTATGTCTTTCAGCGCTCAGGTCCTATGGCGGTGGGAATCAATCAGGCGGGCGCGTTCCTGAGAACCCGTTCTGATATCGACCGGCCCGATATCCAATTTCACTTCGCTGCGCTTTCGGCTGATCTTCCGGGCGCACCCCTACACGACTTTCCCGGATTTACGGCTTCCGTCTGCCAGTTGCGCCCAACCAGCCGGGGCCATCTGTCGATCAAGAGCGCTGATCCGATGGCGCGCCCCGAGATTCACCCAGGCTATCTCTCCACTGAGCATGACCGCAGAACCGTCGTCGATGCGCTGCGAGTGACGCGCAGGATCGCAGAGAAACCTGCTTTGTCGCAGTACATTGAAACCGAATACCTGCCGGGAGAGCAGGTGCAGTCAGACGAGGCATTGCTGGAATTTGCCCGCGATACCGGCGTGACTATTTTTCATCCTTCGGGAACTTGCCGCATGGGATCGGATGATGCAGCGGTAGTGGATTCAGCGCTCAAGGTGCGGGGGGTGTCGGGCCTTAGGGTAGTGGACTGCTCAATCATGCCAACGCTCGTTTCCGGCAACACGCATGCGCCGGCAGTGATGATTGCGGAGAAGGCCTCGGATCTTATTCTGGCTGAAGCGAAAAGCTGAATCGGGCACGCTGCCTTAGATATCAGTCGCCGGTATTTTCGGAAAAAGCGATTGCGGCGCTAACGGCGCGTTGCCAGGCGGACAGCAGAGCACGGCGTTGGCTGTCGTTCATGGACGGGGCGAACGTTTGGTCGGCGATCCACGCCTCCTGCAGAGCGTTGAGATCATCAAAGACTCCTGCCTGAAGGCCGGCAAGGCGTGCCGCACCGAGTGCGGTGGTTTCCAGAAGGGCGGGCCGGGCAACGGGGGTTCGGGGGATGTCGGCAAGGTACTGGGCCAGCCAGTCGTTATTTGCCATCCCTCCGTCTATTCGCAGCATTTCAATGTTTTCGCCGACATCATCGGCCATTGCCTCAAGGAGTTCGTAACTCTGATAGCACACCGCCTCCAGCACAGCCCGTGCAATGTGGGCAGGTCCCGTGTCACGGGTCATGCCGAGCAAGGTGCCCCGGGTATGCGGATTCCAGTGCGGCGCACCAAGGCCGGTAAAGGCAGGGACAAGATAGACCCCGTCGTTTGATTCAAGACTGGCCGCAAGCACGGCACTCTCATCGGCAGTTTGCACCAGTCCCACGGTATCTCTCAGCCATTGGACGCTCGCCCCCGCCATGAAGATCGAGCCCTCAAGGGCAAAAGTGGTTTTGCCGCCAAGGCGATAGGCCACGGTCGAGAGCAGACGATGGCGTGACTCGTATGCACTTTCGCCCGTGTTCAGCATCGCAAAGCATCCAGTGCCGTAAGTACTCTTGAGCATCCCTCTCGTTAGGCAGCCCTGGCCCACCAGTGCAGCCTGTTGGTCACCGACGAGCGCCCCGACTGGGATCGATACGCCCAGGATATTTTTCTCAGTGAGGCCGAAGTCATCGGCCGTATCCATTACCTTGGGCAGNATNGCTTCAGGTACGCGAAAAAGATCGAGCAGTNCGNTATCCCAGCACTGNTTGTGAATATTAAAAAGCGCAGTNCGCGAGGCATTGGTNGCATCTGTCGCATGTANCCGGCCGCCCGTTAGACGCCACAGCAAAAAGGTGTCGANCGTGCCAAAAGCNAGNTCGCCCGATACGGCGCGTTCCCTGGCACCCTCGACATGATCAAGTATCCACGCAATCTTGCTCGCTGAAAAATACGGATCCAGCAGCAGTCCGGTGCGTGCCGTGATATCCGTTTCATGTCCCTCGCTTCTTAAGGATGCGCAAAGATCGGCTGTACGCCGGTCCTGCCAGACAATCGCGTTATAGATCGGCTGTCCGCTGTTACGGTCCCACACAACCGTTGTCTCACGCTGGTTGGTAATGCCGATGGCGGCAGGGGATCCGTCCATTTGTGACAGAACATTTTTAGTCACACCAAGCACGGAAGACCAGATTTCTTCCGGATCGTGCTCGACCCAGCCGTCAGCCGGGTAGTGCTGGGCGAACTCCTGCTGGGCAACCTGTCGCGCTTGGCCTTGCGCATCAAAGACAATCGCACGGGAACTCGTTGTCCCCTGGTCAATCGCAAGAATCGAGGTGGTCATGGCGGCAAGCGTAAATGCGTAGTGGCGGTATCCCAACCTATCCTATCGGATACGGCGCCCGGTGCACCACCTTGGGACGATTGCCCCAAAACCCGATTGCTCGTGACCGGTAGAATGAGCCTGGTCCCTTGATCGATCCGCGAGATTGGTTGTGTGGGAGTGTTAAATCAGGAGTACATATTGATGACCAAGACCGTTGCCAAAGCTGTTTCTACGCCTGACGCCGTGGTGTTGCCCGTGGCCCAGTCAGAAGAAGTCTTTCCAGTGCATCGGATTTATTGTGTGGGCCGTAACTACGCGGCACACGCGGTCGAGATGGGGCACGATCCGGATCGTGAGGCACCTTTTTTCTTTCAGAAAAACCCAGACAATCTTCTGGTGGATTGTCCCTTTACTTATCCCCCGCTGAGCGATGATGTGCAGCACGAAATCGAACTGGTCGTGGGCCTTAAATCAGGCGGCAGCGACATTGCCGCAGAAGAGGCGCTTGACTGCGTGTTTGGGTATGCGGTGGGACTGGATATGACGCGGCGTGATCTGCAGGGTGAGATGAAACGCCAGGGTCGCCCCTGGGAGATCGGCAAAGCGTTTGAACAGTCAGCACCGTGCTCGGCTATTTTTCCTGCAGACAGAGTGGGCCACCCGCAGGCCGGGGCAATTCGTCTCAGCAAGAATGGCGCCTTGGCCCAGTCAGGAGACCTTTCCCAAATGATATGGAAAGTCTCCGAGATCATCAGTGAACTTTCCCGTTTTTTCCTTCTCTGCCCTGGCGATCTGATTTTCACCGGAACCCCCTCAGGGGTAGGCCCCGTTCAGCGTGGCGACGACCTTCTGGGCGAGATCGAGGGCGTAGGCGTTCTGAGCCTTAAGGTCCAGTAAGCGAATTTGTCATATAAACAAGAATAGGGGTTAAACCGCGGTCAGCGTCTAATGCCCTGAAGGCTTTTTTTTGCGCCCAAGGCGCTCTAATATCCACCGCTTGCTATCGGAGATGTTTAGCACAGCCTTCTTTTGGGAGGGAAGTACCTCTGAATATCGAATATCAACATGTTGCTTTGAAAAAGCGTTATCCGCTTCGCATCAGTCGGGGCGAAAGCACCGGATCGGTGAATCTTTTTGTGACCGTGAGCCAAGACGGCGTATCGGGCATTGGCGAGGGTGCGCCGGGCGGCCTAACGGGGGCGGATACTGCGCAGGCCTGCGAGGAACAGATACGCGGCTTTCTGGATACTCACCCTGAGGCCCTCAAAAGCCCTTTTTCTGGCTGGAAACTGGCCCGTGAGAACGGGGTGGCGCCCTGTGCCTGGGCTGGCGTGGATGTGGCGCTTTGGGACTGGCTTGCCCGGGCTTCACAGCAGCCGCTTTATCGCATTCTCGGATTGCCGCACAAAGGTGTTGCGACGTCAGTGACGATTGGAATCCTGCCGCCGGAAGTGGTCAGGGAAAGGGTGCCGGAGGTGGTGAGCCGTACTGGAGCCCGCTATCTCAAGGTGAAACTCGGCAGTCCCGAGGGTCTTGATGCCGACTGCGACATGTATGCCGCCGTGCAGGAAGCCGCAAGCGGACTGGGTGTCTCGATGCGGGTGGATGCCAACGGCGGTTGGGATTTGGTGGGCGCACACCGGATGATGTCTTGGCTGAAGGAGCGCGGCTGTGATTATGTTGAACAACCGCTGCATCACAACACGGACGAGGACCTGCCGGCCTTGTTTGCGGATCGGGTGCTCCCTATCTTCATTGACGAGTCCTGTAATTTTGCGTCCGATGTGGCGCGCCTTGCGCACTGTGTAGACGGAGTCAACCTCAAGCTGATGAAGTGCGGCGGCATCACCGAAGCACTTCGTATCGTTGCGACCGCACGGGCACACGGCCTTAAGACCATGATCGGTTGTATGGGGGAGTCGTCAGTCGCGATTGGTGCCGGCGCATCGCTGGCTGCGCTCTTTGATCATATTGACCTTGATTCGCATCTCAATCTTTTGCCAGATCCGGCAAGCGGATTGGCGTTGGACGACGGGGTAGTTTCTGTTCGGGCACAAGCGCCCGGGCACGGAGTGGAGTTGACATGCTGAAGCCTGATCAAAAACTCGTCATTCATTTTTTTGAGCAGATCGACAAACTGAATGGCAAGATGGGTCATGCCGTGCTGCGGTATTCCCGCAATCCCGTGGCGTGTGCAGTCGATTTCAATCATAAGGGCTCCACCACCCGGGACCTGCTTGATTTTGGCCCCGATGTGCCGGTATTGGGATCAGTGGCCGAGGCAGCAGATGCCGGCGGCGAGGTACTTGTGCTGGGAATGGCGCCTTCGGGGGGACGATTGCCTCCGGAAATGATTGCCGAGGCGGATAAAGCGGTCGCAGCCGGCATGAGTGTCATTAACGGGCTGCATGAGCATCTGGGCCCTCGTTACCCGAAGCTTTCCCCAGGGCAGTGGATCTGGGATATCCGTCAGGAGCCGCAGGATCTCGGCATCGCCTGGGCCCGGGCGGCCGGACTTCAGAATCGCCGTGCGCTGCTGGTGGGGACAGATATGGCCGTGGGCAAGATGACCGCCGGGCTCGAGATCTGGAAATCGGCGCTGGATGAGGGGGTTCGGGCCGACTTTCTTGCCACTGGCCAGATTGGCATCCTGATCAGCGGAAAAGGCATACCGCTTGATGCCATCCGGGTGGATTACGCCTGCGGTGCGGTTGAGAAAATGGTGATGGAGGCAGGCGATGCCGAGCTGGAAATCGTTGAGGGTCAAGGGTCGATCGTACACCCGGGCAGTACCTCAACTTTGCCCCTGATGCGCGGTTCCTGCCCGACACATCTGGTGTTATGTCATCGTGCCGGGATGACGCATCTTGATACGGTGGGTGAGCCGGTGGCGGTGCCGCCGCTTAATGACATCATCCAGCTCTATGAGGACATAGCTTCTGCGTGCGGCACTTTTGCCCGGCCGGTTACTGCAGGTATTGCGGTTAACACGGCACACCTTGATGCCAAAGCGGCAGCGGAAGCGATTGCAGCCATCCAGGATGAAACCGGCCGACTCGCTGTGGATCCGGTTCGTGACGGGGCAACCGAACTCGTCAAGGCGTTGATGAGTTCTTAGATTCTTAGGCCGTTAAGGTAAATCTTTTTGATTATTTTTGAGTGTTTTCCAAAAAACTACTATAAATAGAGCGTTTTCATAGCGATCTACAAAATTTAATATGAAGAGGTAAAATACCGGTTCCTCAACCGCATGGAGAAAACCTCATCATGCACTTTCTAGATAGTGTTAGACGTTGGGTTGGAGCGTTGGCTGAGTTGG
>NZKZ01000098.1 GCA_002694065.1 Acidiferrobacter sp. | reverse complement strand
CCGGGAAAAGTTTCCCATAAAGATCCCGAGCGAAGACATGCGCCCGGACAGTGGGCGCTGGCCCGCCTGAACTACTCGGGCAGCGTTTCCCCCGAGCCTCCAAAGTCCTCTGGAAAATCCTTGAACTTTGGCAGACCATCCTTCATCGGCATGATGGTACTTTCATAGTTCACATGAAGTCCCGGCTTAAATTCGAGACCCTCAACCAGTCCCGCATAGACATCGACGACGCCCAGCGGCCCCGCAATATGATAGATGTGCCCACCGCAGGTTTTGCACCAGGCTCTTTCGTTGTCTTTTGAACTCGTGTAACTTGCGATCTGGTCTTCGCCGGCACTGACGGTCATGTTGCCAATCGGCCAGACCGCAAACCCGTTGACGGGACTCGCCGACCAGGCCCGACAGTCCTTACAGTGGCAGATTCCCATCGCAACCGGCTCACCTTCCACCTCAACCGCTACCGTACCGCACATACATTTCGCTGTATAACTTGACATCACATACCCTCCATCTGTTGTTATCGCTCCACCAGCGCGAGATCGCCTTTTCGGTCTAATCTGAATCTGCGCCGAACCCTAACTCTATCACCCCAATAAAATTGCCCAAATAACCACCAGAACCGTCACAACACTGAGACTGCGCATCAGCCAACGTTCTGCCGGTCGGCCACCCACGGCCGCGACGAGCATCGCACCCCCAGCGCACCAGATGCAGTGAAGCACGACCTGAACTAACAGAAAAGTAAGGCTGATGATGATGGCCTGGGGGATCAGCGGCTGGGCGCTATCGGTGAACTGGGCATAGGCAAACACCAGCATGGCCCAGGCCTTGGGATTCAGCGGATGCACCGCGAGCCCCTTCCAGAAGGACTCCGGCTGCCTGAGATCGCGTTCCGCCATCAGGAATCCCGACATCCGCAACGCCAGCCACGCGAGATAGCCCACACAGACAATCTTGAGCGCCAGCAGAACTCGTGGCTCGTAGGAAAGCAGTTCCCACAAACCAAAAGCCAGCAGAATATTTCCCAGCACCTTTCCCAACGTCACTCCCGCCACAAAGGGAAGACTGCGCCAGAACCCGAAGTTCGCGCCTGATGTCATCAGCAACATATTCGCGGGCCCCGGCGTACCCACCATAAAAATCACGAACAACAAAAAGGGCACAAAATCGATCATGCTTATTCGCTCTACAAACTGTCAAAAAAGTTTTTGCAGGATAATATGTTACTGTCTTTTTGACTTTACAAAATTCGCGAGTATCATCGTCGACTGGGGAGAGGACTGCTTATAGAGCCGTTTCGGCTTAAGAATTTGCTGTGAACCATCGAGTATCTTTGCACGGTCTCAGTATCGACCGTGACCTTTTCGCGCTGGTCAACGATCAGGCGCTGCCGCAAACCGGGATCGATCCCGACGCTTTTTGGTCTGGTTTTTCTGATCTCATCTCAGAGCTAACGCCAAAAAACCGTGCCCTGCTGGCGCGTCGCGAGGAACTTGAGACGCTGATCAACGAGTGGCACGCCGAGCGCCGCGGCACCCCTCATGACCCGAACTCCTATCGGGCATTTCTTTACGACATAGGTTATCTCGCACCTGAAGGGCCTGATTTCAGTGTGTCGACCCAAGGAGTAGACCCGGAGATCACTGCGATCCCTGGGCCGCAGCTGGTGGTTCCCGTCAACAATGCCCGCTACGCCATCAACGCGACGAATGCGAGGTGGGGCTCTCTGTATGATGCTCTCTACGGGACGGATGTCATCAGCGATGAAGACGGCGCGCTGACGATCGGCCAGTACAGCGAAGCCAGAGGGCGCCGCGTCGTAGCCTTTGCCAATCGCTTTCTCGATGAGACAGTCCCCTTCGATGACACTGCCTATGGAGACATCACCGGCTTTGTTGTAGAGGGCCAACTACTTAAGGCCACACGCTCAGACGGAAAGTCCGCTCTCCTATCCAACGCTGAGCACTTTGCCGGATACCGCGGAGATGCCCTTAATCCAACCTCTGTGCTACTAAAACATCATCAACTGCATATCGAACTCGTCATTGACCGTGCTCATCCTGTCGGAAAGGCAAGTGCCAGCGGCGTCAGCGATGTGCTGCTTGAGTCTGCGATTACAGTGATCCAGGATTGTGAAGACTCTGTGGCCGCAGTGGATGGGCCGGACAAAGCACAGGTCTACGCCAACTGGCTGGGACTCATGCGTGGCACACTGTCCACGATCGTATCCAAAGGCGGAGAAACTTTCGAACGCACCTTGAACCCGGATCGGGAATACTTGGGCGTCGACGGTGAACGGCTTGTACTGCCGGGCCGGGCGCTCATGCTCGTCAGAAATGTCGGCCATCTGATGACCAATCCGGCAATTCTAGACGCCGAAGGCAATGAAGTCTTTGAGGGCATTATGGATGCCGTCATTACGGGACTGATCGCTCTGCATGATCTCAAAGACCCTGCCCAACGTAACTCCCGGACCGGCGCGATGTACGTCGTCAAACCGAAGATGCACGGGCCGGAAGAAACAGCGTTCAGCGTCGAACTCTTTGAGCGCACCGAGCAACTTCTGGGTATGGCTCCAAAAACCATGAAGATCGGCATNATGGACGAAGAGCGACGTACTACGGTCAACCTCAAAGAGTGTATCCGCGCCGCCTCTGACCGNGTNATCTTTATCAANACCGGGTTTCTTGACCGNACCGGTGACGANATNCATACCTCCATGGAGGCNGGNCCNATGATCCGNAAAGCGGATATGAAGGCCGANCCNTGGATCAAGGCNTACGAAGACTGGAATGTCGACGTAGGNCTTNAATGCGGCCTGCCCGGCCANGCNCANATCGGCAANGGCATGTGGCCCATGCCGGATGAAATGGCGGCCATGATGAAAGCCAAGGGAGATCANCCCCGTTCTGGCGCCAATACTGCCTGGGTGCCCTCACCCACGGCGGCAACCCTTCACGCCATGCACTATCACGAGACCGATGTGATCGCGCGTCAGGATGAACTCAAAAACCGGGCGCAGGCGAGCCTTGACGATATTCTGAAGATTCCGCTAAGTGACAACCCAAACTGGTCGACAGAGGAGATCGGTGAGGAGATCGACAACAATTGTCAGGGGATTCTGGGCTACGTCGTCAGGTGGATCGACCAGGGAGTCGGCTGCTCAAAGGTGCCGGATATCCGCGACATTGGCCTGATGGAAGACCGTGCCACTCTCCGGATCTCGAGCCAGCACATCGCCAACTGGCTTCATCACGGGATCGTTACCGAAGATCAGGTGATGGCATCTTTAAAGCGGATGGCTGCCGTCGTTGATCGACAAAATGCTGCCGACCCGCAGTATCAACCCATGGCGCCAGGATGCGATGGCGTTGCCTTTGAGGCAGCCTGCGACCTCATTTTCCGGGGACGGGAAGTCTGCAACGGCTACACCGAGCCTCCGCTGCATCTGCGGCGACTGCAAAAGAAATCTGGCTGAAGCTAAATAGGCGTTCTGGATCGGCGGCACGATCTGCCGCCGCACGAATCTCCAGGGGTCCTAACCGAATCGGTCGTATCGGATATCCGTGACGGGAAGCCCGGCCCCGAGCAATAAAGCCAAGGACCCAGTCAACATGGCTGGCGGCCCACCCAGAAATGCCAGACGGTTCTCGAACATGCCGTCGCCCAAGCGCTCGGCAACTTCGTGAACAAAGCCCTGGTGCAGAGGAAAATCACGATAGGCGTCTAGCTCTTCTGAACCTTCTTCTTCAGAGACAGCCAAATGGATAGACACATTGTCGGGCGCGCTCTCTTTTATCCGCTTCAATTCATCAAGAAAGAAAAAGTCTTCCCGGCGGCGGACCCCAAATACCATGAACAAACGGTGGCTCTCGAAGTGATTAACCGATACCGCCCGATCAAGCACCGACATGATTCCGGCAATGCCAGATCCGCCCACCAGGCAAACCAAATCGCGTGCTTCGTTGGGGTCACTGGGGTCAAATGTGGCGAGACCCATTGGCCCAAAAACATCCACCTTGGCTTCTGATACGTCGTTAGAAAATATCTCCTCAGAGAACTTTCCGTTCGGAATCCGCTTGATCACGAAATTAAGCGTCTGGGCCTCGCGCTGGAAATCAGTCATGGAATACGGTCGATAGCCCTGCATCCCTTCCAGCCGCACCAAGAAATACTGTCCCGCGGTGTAGTCTGACTGACCTTCCAGTGATACCTGAAACGTTGCTACGTCGGGCGCAACGAGCGCCACGTCGTGCAAACGGGCGCGGTGGTGAGCCGGCGTCTCGGCAAGGGTCTGCGCAAGATCTATTTTTCCCGGAACCAGGATCTCGCAGTCATCGGTGACAAGACTCTGGCACAGTAAGCACTCGCCCTTATCGTGCTTGAGGTTTTGAGCGCCGGGCGCATCAGCCCAGTCTGTTTCAACCGTGCCCGGCCGCGCCCGCGCCACACAGGTTGAGCAAACACCCGCGCCACACCCATACGGCAAAGGCACACCTTGACGTAATCCCGCCTGTAACAGGGTTTCCCCCTCCTGGCAGTCAACCGCCACGCGGCCCTGCTTATTCAGGAATGTCACCGTTGGCAAGACAGAGCCCTCTTTAACCTATCAATTGAAAATGCCGACAACCTGTTACCACTCAAAATCATCATCATCTTCTTCGTCAAACTCGTACACCAATTCCTGATCGACTTTCGCCCATACGTCTCCGTGCCGGATCTCGGATTCGTAGAACACCAACGGCCGCTCAGCCGGCCCCTGTTCTTCGCCCGTCAACAGGTTCCACTGCCACAAGTGTTTTGAGCAAGTGAGTGTTCCACCACGACAGATTCCAGACTCATGCAACGGTTCTGCCATGTGCGGACAAAAGGGAGGGATCACCCGAAATTCGTCTCCGACTCTTGCCACCACCACGGCGAACTCACTTGTCTCAAAGCGCTTCAGTTCCCCATCGTTGATGTCGGTTGTCGAACAGACCTGTTGCCAGGCAGTTTCAGTCGCATCACTCATCTTTCATGCTCTGGCGCGTACGCCATTCTTTAGGTAAGGCAGGTTCCCAAACGACGGAGCAACCGCCGGCCGCGTCGCGGGAAAAGTCTTTGAGGAAATCAGATCGGCCAGTGCGATCCCTTGTCCAGTCGACGGGTATCCAATTGGACGATCCGCTCCGAAAAGAGCGGCGTGCCGGATTCAATGCGGAACTGATCCCGGTACTTGCCGACCAGAAACACGTTTGATTCTCCCGCCAACAAATGAGAGTTAATGCCGTCGAGCTCTGTTTTCATTACCGTAAATGACGATACCGCTGACGCTGTCTGCTGAGCTTCATCCACATCCACCGTATAGACCACGGTATGCCGGGCAAGGGGGGAGTGATCAGAATTATGTTTGGGCAACATCTCGGTGAGTGTCACCATATCGGCGCGTTTGCCGTCAAGATACGTCATATCGACGTTGATCTCCGGACTGAACGCCCTGATTGCGTAATAAAACTCGTCGTGGCATAAGCCGAGCCAGTCTTCCCAGCGCGCCTCATCCAGACAAAGACTTGCCTGATAAATCGTTCCTCTAACCCGTTCGGCGATATTGTTGTCACTCATTGACTTCCCTTAAGTCTCGCTTATTTTCTAGTCTCGCTTATTTTCTGGCAGCACTGGGTGGGCAGATCCGAGGCGACGACTGTATCCCCCTGATCCCTCGTCGTTCGCCCCGTCCGACACTGCTCACCCTGGCTTTGTGCTTTACGCTTCCTGCTTATCCTGCTTTACCAGGCGTCAGGCAGCTTTGCGCTTTTGACCTTCTTCGTAACTCAGATCCGGGTCCCCCGGCCAGCGATCCATCCACTGACCCCATGCATCATAAAAATGGCGCATGCCTTCTTCATCATGAATCGTAGGATCGCCGTCCGCGTCCAGTTCGTGACGCCCGTGAAGAATCCGGCGCTTATCCGCCCACTCGCTCATCGTTGCCTGCTGAGTGGTGACAGCCAGAAGGTCTTCATGAAGATTTCGACCGAACGGGCCCCAAATTGAGTTATGGTGTCGCTGACGCGTCAAGCGCTCTTCCGGTGTATCCCTTTTAAGTCCCAGCCCTCGGAACTCAATCATCACCTTATCGGGCCCTAGCGGCGTCATGATGTCGCAACGCAGCGCTGATCCGCGGAGATTGAAATTTACACCGGGGAAAAAGTCGATCATTTCCCAATGGTTGGTCGGCAGATGCGGGAACGACAACTCTTCCCTGGACTCAAAGCCCTCGTACTCATCGTACTGAACTTCAAACGAACCGACATTCACATGGCCGTTATCAAAGCCAATGTTCTTGCGGGCAAAATAGGAATCGTTAAATCCTGTTACACGATTATGGTAGTGCAGATAGTCGTGATAGAACTCAGAGTTGGTGTCATGCCAAAGTTTGTAGTTACAGGGGATGATGGCCTTGTGGTAATGAAATACCTCGAGCGGTTCCGCATCGAGGGATTTCTGCATACAGTCAAACGCACCACCGGCCCACTCTTCGACCGTTTGGCCAATACCGTCATTCAGGGTTACCCAGACAAACCCGCCGTATTTCACCTCACAGCGAAGTCTACGCAGGCCCACATCCTTGCACTCGAGACGATCCTGATAACCCTCGGTTGCCCGGGAGATATGCGCGCAGTTCCCTTTCATGTCGAACTGCCACGCGTGAAACATGCAGGTAATGTGCTTGGGAGCTCCGGAAGGTGATGCTTCCTCAAACGATCCTGACGGCCGATTCTCGAGCATGTTGCCGCGGTGTGGGCAGACGTTCAGAAAGGCCCGAATCTGGTTGTCCGCGCCACGGACGACAAGGACAGGCTCTCGAGCAACGGTCATTGTGCGGAAAGAATAGGGATCTGGCAGTTCCGACTCATGGCAGACCGGCATCCATACCTTGCTGAAGATCTTTGTGATTTCTTCCTCAAAGATATCCCGGTCAGAATAAATCCGGCTATCGACGTACTCTCCTGAGGACAGTTTTCCGGGAACCTTTTCCCACTGCTTGGCGTTTCTGGCTGGCATAGTGTCGCTCCTTTGCGCTTTTGCTGGGCGCTTTTTCTAGCGGTGATCGGCATGCGCCTCATGCCGACCCCTTACTACATCTCTTGCGTTGGTTTTCGACGAATTTTGACTTATTGAGTGTGATTAAACGGTCACGAATTTGATTTGTAAAATCATTCAGATCAATAATTTAATAGGCAGAGAAGATCAATTTTTTCAGCTGAAAAATAAGGCATCAAATCCAGTTTTTGCTGACTTTCGGGCTATTTTTACTATCGCTGCGGTACCGCGGTGCTTCCCCGGCCTTGGCCCTAACCTCAAGACGCAACCACGACTGAAGGACATTCGCCGCCCAGCCGTGGTCCTCGCGGTCAGGTCGCTATCTCGCTTTTTACCTCGCTTTTTTACTCACCTTCTTGGCGGTCTTTTTGGCACCCGACTTTTTTGCCTTTTTCTTTGCGGGCAATGAGGTTTTCTTCGCAGTTTTTTTCTTCCCTTTCTTGCTCGCCTTGGCATCGAGCTGCTCGAGCTTGGCGTCCCATTTCATCTTCTTGGCAAACTTCAGCGCCTCTTCATCGCTCATGAAGACGGTGTGTTCTGGTCCGGGGTAGATCTGCGCCTTGACCTCGTCGCGGTAACGCGTAAACACATCTTCCATGATGGGGATCAGATCGGTATACACCTTGGAATGACGGGGGGTGTGCTCCTCATAGAGATGCATGAGATCGGAAGTAATAATGTGAACGCCGTGCGCGCCCAAACCTGCACCCAAGCTGATCACGGGGACCGGTAATACCTGTGCCAGGTACTCGTTTACTTCCTGCGTGGTGACTTCACACATGAGTGAGAAGCATCCAGCGTCTACCATCGCCCAGGCATCATCGACCAGTTCTGCCGCGCGGTCCGCTGTCTTACCTTGCGCAAAAAAGCCACCCAACTGGGGCATACGCATAGGGGTAATGCCAATATGTCCCTGCACGGGGATCCCGGCCCGGTTAATGGCCTCAATGTTGCGGGCGTGATACTGGTTACCCTCACATTTCATCACTTCAGCATTGGCCTCGTGCACAAAGCGGCCTGCATTCTCAACTGCCTGCTCCGGAGAAACATGAAAGCTCCAATAGGGCATATCCACCATCCGCAGACCATAGTTACTGCCCCGATCAATTGCTTTGGACATCATCATGACTTCATCAAAAGTCACTGTCACGGTGCTCTTGTGCCCAAACAGGATCATCCCGCCGGTGTCCGACACGCAAAGAATATCGATCCCGAGCCTGTCCGCGATGACCGCACTGCGGTAATCGTAAATTGCCATCTGCACAATCTGCTCACCTTCACGTGCCTTGCGGCGCAGTTGGTTGATCGTGACCTTTCTCCGGGGCTTCTCTTCAGCCATGAATTCTCTCCTTGTGGTTTCTCGGTTTACGTCCCTGCTGGCAACAGGCTGGTATTTCAATCAGCGGACTGTTCAACAGATCACGGGGAAATCGGTAACTCAGTCATAGTAGACAGGGGTCATCACATACGTCAAAAGCATTGTCTTATCGTCCGATAGGAATCGGCTTGTGGGGCAAAGACAAGAACAGTGGCATCCTGAGCCGTCAGCTTTGGCAGAGTCAGGTCGACGCCATTGGATTGAGTTGTGGATCCCACCCACCCAAAACGGACTTTTTTTCAGGGTCAAAAAACGGTCTCGATCGAATTGTGATGTCCTCAAAACAACCCAGGGGGTCAACAAGAGATGACATTGCGTCAATAGCTTGCGGGACGACATAGCCCAATCCCAAAACGGATCCTGCCAGAGGGCTGAAACACGCCGAGGTCGCAAGCAGTTCGCCCTGCCGAAGGTTTGCCGTTGCATCTGGTGGCCTCTGCCACAAAACCGGTTTTTGTTTTGCCGTTGCGGAAAAGCACACGAGCGCCATCGAATCTCCTGAACCCTCAACAGTGCTATCCACAAAACGGCTCATTCCCAGTTCTTTTGCTGTCGCTCCTACTGAGAATTCATTGCAAAAAAGCGAAAACCCCGCTTCGATTCGCAGCACATCTGCTGTCGCAAATCCGGCGACCTCAATGTTTTGGGAAAGTGCCTCCCAAAGATACTGACCGTCATCGATATCCACCACCAGCTCAAAACCCCGCTCTCCTGTGTAACCCAGCCTGCCGATGCGGGCGGACACTCCGTGAATCTTGACATCGCAAAACGAGAAGTACCTGAGTCGTTCAAGACTGCGCTCCTCGCAGGCTGGCAATATCCGAGCCAGCGACAGTGGGCCCTGAACCGCGAATATCGCGGTACGTGCGGAGATGTCTTCTACCGTAGCTCGGCCGGTCGACCGGGCAACAAGACTCTTCACATCAGCCGCTTCTCCGCTCATTACCTCGAAAACCCCATCGTCCAGCTTCCAAACGGTTAAGTCACTGCGCACACGATGTTCTGGATCTGCATGAAGGCAGTAGCG
>NZKZ01000097.1 GCA_002694065.1 Acidiferrobacter sp. | reverse complement strand
CCCATGGCGGCTGCGTTTACCGAACGGCATCCGCAGGTGCAACTGCAACTGGTTGCAAGCGATCGATTTGATGATTTCTTCCATGAGCAGATCGACCTTTTGATACGGGTGGGCGAGCTCAAGGACTCCAATATGGTGGCAAGGCGGCTCGCGCTGAGCCGGAGGGTGTTTTGCGCCTCGCCCGATTACCTTGCACGAGAGGGTACGCCGAACACCCCTGAAGATCTTGCCGGTCACAACTGCTTGTTGCTGCGATTTCCGGGCTCGCAGCAGTGGCGCTGGACGCTAGTGCATCCGACCGGGCAGCACGAGACCTTGAGTCTGTCCGGGACAATGGATTCCGATAATTCGGAAATCCTGACGCAGTGGTGTCTTTCGGGGCAGGGGATCGCCATGAAAGACCTCTGGGAAGTGGCGCCCTATATAAGGGAGGGCAGGCTTGTTGAAGTGTTGGCGGAGTTTCCGCCTGTCGCCTATCCGATCACGGCGCTCTATCCGCACAGTCAGTATCTACCGCCCCGGGTTCGCCAGTTCGTGGATTTTCTCGTTGAGCACCTCGGTGATCCTCCACCCTGGGAAAAAGCGCTGTCGGCATAGAGGCAAACCCGACTTGTCGGGCATTGTGATCCCTGTCACATTTATCGAGACAGTGATCGTCCATAGTGAGACCAGTCTCTGGCCGTGTCGGGCACACTCATAGTAATTTGAAAACAAAATGAAAATACATGCTCTTGATCCGGGACGTTACCTCGCGTCTTTTTTGGTTTTTGTACTGCTTATCGCCTGTCTGCAGCCGAGCATTGCGGATGATCTGGCGCCTGGCGCTAAACGCATTCCGATTATTGTCTATACGAGGATGGCGCCTGGCCCGGATGAAGATGGGCCGGGCCGAATGCTGTTGGAACTCGTGGAGGAGGGCAAGACCATTCGGGTACTGGTCGGCATTGACTTTGACATGGTCGCACCCCACGAACTGTCAGCCAGTGATGTAAAGGCTCAGGCACGGGACATGGCCAAAGTACAACGCGGTATCGCGCAGCGTGTTTTTGAGGCAACAGAGAAGAACGGCGTACTCTGGCAGTTTCGGGATATCCCTTTCATGACGCTTGAGGTGGATCGGAGCCAGTTGCGCCGGGTGCTTCTCGATCCTGCGGTGGTGACCGTGCAGGAGGATGCGGTCGCCCAGCCGATGCTCAAAGACAGCACCGATGTGATCCAGGCCGACAAAGTGTGGAATATGACCCCCACGTTGCGGGGCAAGGGACAAGCCATCGCTGTTCTTGATACAGGCACAAATCATGAGAAAATGCTCAAAGGCCGGATCGTGGCAGGCGGGTGTTTTTCCTCAAATTATTCCTATTACCCCTCCGAATCGCTGTGTGTTGGCAAAGTGTCTTCGCGTACCGGCGTGTCGGCCGGGAGCAACTGCCCGACTACGGTGGGCGGCTGCGATCACGGCACCCATGTGGCTACCATAGCGGCAGGCGACGACGGTTCGTTTCGGGGAGTGGCCCGTGATGCAAACATCATTCGGGTGCAGGTCTTTTCCAAGTTCACCAGCAGCTACTGGTGCGGCGGTTATGCGCCGTGCGTCATGTCCTATGGGTCGGATCAGGTTCGCGGGCTGGAATATGTCTACAGTCTGCGCAACAGTTTTGATATCGCAGCAGTCAATATGAGTCTCGGTGGAGGCTCTTACAGTTCGGCCTGCGATAGCGGCTCGCCGGCAATTGCCTCGATCATCAATCGCCTTACCAATGCGGGTATCGCAGTGGTGATCGCCTCCGGCAACAGCGGCATGAATGGCTACATCAGCCATCCTGCCTGTATCAGCAACGCGGTCGCTGTGGGCAGTTCAACAAAAACCGACGGCCTGTCTTCCTTTTCCAACCATTCCCCGCTAATTGATTTGCTGGCACCGGGGGAGGCCATCACGGCGGGCGTACCATCCCGGTCGTACCGGCGCATGAGCGGCACCTCCATGGCGGCACCCCATGTCGCTGGCGCGTTTGCGCTTTTGCGAAGCTNCGNCCCGAATGCCTCGGTGTCGCAACTGCANACNGCNCTNGCATGTTCGGGCGANCCGATCGAGCGNAGCGGAGNCAGCCGCAACCGTATCGACATGCGAAGCGCATACCAGTTCCTGAAGGANGACATGAAAGGCTGCACCAAGNCGGAAGATGCCTCCTCGCCCGACTGGTTGCCCCGGCACGGGTGGTTCTAGCGTGTACGCCACAATGGCCTTGCCGTTACGTCAGGTGATCGCAGTCTTGCTCGCGGCGGCTCTGGCGATGCCGTTTGCGGCTCAGGCGGATGAGAGCGAGGGCCAATCGCTGCTGCGCGTTATCCAGGGCTTGGAAAGCCTTCGCTACGAGATTCTTCAGGAACAAAAACGGTTTCGGGCAACACCCGTGCCAACCGATATGAACGAGCGTGAACTCTGGCAGGCCATATCAGAAGACATGACGCTGACTCTGGCGCAAATCGATGCGGCGATTAAAGAACACAGGCAGCGACTTCTCGAAATTACGGGACCGGTTGAATCTCCGCCCCCGTCCGCAATGCCGCCTTTGCTTCCTGAGTAGGCCATGTTCAGTCTCAAGCATTTTCACCGAGGCTGGGTTGGCGCTCTCTGTCTATTTTTTGCTTCCCTGACGACAGCGCTGGCGGACCCTGGCCCACTGGCACAGGCGCCGATCCTTACCTCCGCCGCGAGTGCGCCCAACATTCTCATTGTGGTGGATGACTCGGGCTCAATGGGTTGGCGCCGATCGGGTCAGCCCAAGCGTCCAATGCAGCAGGCGCAGGATGCGGCAATTTCGTTGCTCGATTCGCTGAGCAATGTCCGCGTGGGCGTGGCATCTTTCAGCCGCTACAACTTCGGCGGTGAACTTGATCAGCCGGTTGTTGATCTGGATACCAACCGGGCGCTTATCTACAAGGCGATTCGTGACCTTGCTCCCCGGGGCGGCACACCGCTGGTCGGTACACTGCAGCACATGGGCCGTTATCTGGTGGGTCTTGGCGGCACGGTCAACCCAGGCAACAGTTCATCATCGAGTTGCACCACCAATGGTCAGTTTCGCGGAGATCTCATCCTGCATCCCGACGACGCGCCGCGGGCGTATCCATTAAACGAAGTCCTGCCAAGCGGGCCTAACAAAAGTTGGCGGCGATCGACCGCACCGTCGCCGATCTGTCATTGGTGTCAGAAAAACTTTTTGATTCTGCTGACCGATGGCTGGGGCTGGGGCAATGCGTCCAGGCCTCTGCGTGACTACTGCCCGACCTGCTATCACCCGCTCATCAGCGTGGCGGCTGCGCTCAATGACATCGATCTTCGGCCCGACATTGACGAGTTTGACGGCAGTGAATCCAAAAACAATCTGGTGACCTACACGATCGGGTTCCACACCAGCCAGACATTGCTCAAAGAAACCGCAAAAAAAGGAGGCGGACTTTATTTTGAAGCAGACAACGAGGCGGAGCTCAAAGCTGCGTTTGCCAAGATCGGTGAAGACATTCTGGCGCATACCAGTGGTTCAGCTTCTGCGGCGACATTCAGCACCAGTTTGCTGCAGAGCGGAACGGATCTTTATCTAACCACCTTCAACACTGAGCACTGGACAGGAGATGTCATTGCCGGCAGGCTCGATGCCAAAGGTCGCCCTGGCCCTGCGCGGTGGTCGGCTGCACATCAGCTTGATCACGCGAGTGATCCCGAGACCCGGACCATGCTCACCTGGAACAGTGAGGATACGCCCCCGGTCTCGACCTGTCCCGGATCATCAAAAGCATCAACGGCGTCAAAAGCACGCCCGGGCGGCGTTCCGTTCCGCTGGGATTACCTGTCGACTTTGCAGCAGCGCGACCTGCTCGGCCAGGCCAGTGCCTCCGGCAATCTCGTTTATGAGCGTAAATGGGGGCGCGCAGGTTCAGGCAACGGCCAGTTTGGTCTGCCTTTTGATGTGGCGACCGACAGCAAAGGCAATGTTTATGTTGTCGACTATGACAATCATCTGGTCCAGAAGTTCGACCGCGACGGCAGCTTTCTGACGCAATGGGGCGGCCTCGGGTCCGGCAGTCAGCATCTTGATCATCCCGTCGGTATCGCGACTGATAAAGACGACAATATCTACGTGGTCCAGCACGGATCGCATTCGATCAAGAAATTCAGCCCGACGGGGGATCTGTTGGCCAGCTTCGGAGGTTATGGTCTTGAACCCAGTCAGATGTATTACCCCTTTGATGTGGCGGTGGACGCTGACGGCAATCTGTATGTGGTGGAGATCCAGAATCATCGGATAAAGGTTTTTGATGCCGCGGGCCGCTACCTTCGGGAATGGGGCGGCAAAGGCTCGAGCGCCGGACGTTTTTGGACCCCTAACCGCATCGCAATTGATTTCGGGGCCAACGTGTATGTCTCCGACTACGTTAATCACCGCATCCAGAAGTTCGATACCGAGGGGAATTTTCTTGCCCAGTGGGGCAGTTACGGAACCGCAGACGGGCAGTTCCGTTACCCCTACGGCGTCGCGACCGACGGCAGCGGCAATGTCTTCGTGGTGGAGTACTTCAACCGTGTGCAGCAGTTTGATGCCGCCGGTAATTTCATCGAAAAGTGGGGCTCGGTCGGCTCAGGGGATGGCCAGTTCAGATACCCCCGCGGCATCGCGGTCTTTGATGGCGGTGTATGTGAGGGCAGCAGTTTTTTTGTGGCAGATGCTTACAACCACCGCATCCAGAAATTCTCAAGCCCAGGCAGCTCACACATCAGTACCGCCATCGGCAAGGCCCGCCTTGGTTACCTGCGCGGAGAGCGCAGCAACGAAAAAGGCGGTTGGGGCTTTCGCGAAAGAGAAAGCCTGCTGGGCGACATCATTCATTCTTCTGCGGTATTCATTGGAAAGCCGTCTCTTAAGTGGCCCGCGGGCGGCGCATTTCCTTCGGGCACTCAGGCCTACAGCCGTTTTGCCCGAGACCACCATGGCCGACGGGGCGTGGTCGCGGTCGGCGCGAATGACGGCATGCTGCATCTTTTTGCAGCCGATACCGGTAAGGAGCTTCTTGCATACCTGCCAGGTAATCTTTTCTCGACTGCCAAAAGCCAGGGCTATCATTACCTGACCGATCCGGATTACAGCCACCGTTACTACGTAGACGGTACCCCAGCGGTTTCGGATGTCTTTATTCCTTCGAGATTTTCGAGTGCCCCAAATTGGCGAAGCGTTCTGGTGGGTATTCAAGGTTCCGGCGGACGGGGACTTTTTGCGCTGGATGTGACGGACCCTGAGAAGTTCAAAGAAAGCAATGCGACGCATATTGCCCTCTGGGAGTTCTCAAGCAGTGACGACCCGCATCTTGGATACACTCTGGCGCGGCCCACTATTGCCCTGTTGCCGAACGGCAGGTGGGCAGCGATCGTCGGCAACGGCTATGAACACACTGCCACCGGGACGCCGACTTCTGGCCAGGCCGAGCTTTTCGTGATTTTTCTCGATGGCGGTCTTGATCGAAAGTGGACGGAGGGGCGTGATTACCTGCGGATTCCCACAGGCGCAGGATCGGTCGGCCGGCGAAATGGATTATCGACGCCAGCAGTGATCGACACTGATGGAGACCGGGTCGCCGATCGTGTCTATGCAGGAGATATTCAGGGCAATCTATGGGCCTTTGATCTTTCCAGCAAACTGACTGGCGACTGGAAGGTGGCTCACGGCGGCCCGCTTTTCAGCGGCAGTGCGCGCCAGCCCATTATGGCCAAGCC
>NZKZ01000096.1 GCA_002694065.1 Acidiferrobacter sp. | reverse complement strand
CGGAAAAAATCGCCCTGACCCTGCACTGAGATATGCTGAATGCTGGGCTCGAAACCGGCAATCGCAAGCCGCGCCTTCATGCGCTCCGCCTCACGGCGGTTATCGTAAGAAGCGGCCTGCAGCATATAGAAACTTCCCCGCGGTGCGGAATCTTCCGGCGTCTGGGTGGACTCCCCCGCCGCAGTGGCTTCGCCAGCCGGATCGGGCAGGTCAGTCTCGGGGATGACATGCTCAATCTCGGGGAGCACGGTGTAGAAGTCGAAACTCGCCCGGGCAGGCGTTTCCACACCCGTACTGACGGCCTCGGGGCCTGACGCCGGGTCCGGGGCATCCGACGGTCGCAGCAGTTGGCTGATGCCCGCACCCATGCGGTCGGGATCTCCGCTCATTGCGCCCTGATACAACACGACGGCGACCACGCCGACCGCGATCCCCAGCACCATCAGCACGACATCGTAGGTGAGACGTGAGCCTCCATCCGCCTTTCGGGTGCGGCTGTTTCGAGCCATTGCCTACATGCGCTCTGGCGCGGTGACACCCAGCAGGTCAAGCGCGTTCGCGATGACCTGGCGCGTGGCATCGATCAGAGACAGCCGGGCCAGCCGAAGATCCGCCTCAGCAGCGATGAACGGATGCGCGTTGTAGTAGGTATGGAAGTCGTTTGCAAGATCGCGCAGATAGTACGCCACCTGGTGGGGTTCATAGGCTCGCGCTGCTGATTCCACCACCTCCGGATAACGCGAAAGTTTCTGCAACAGATCAGCCTCGCGCGCTTCGGTCAGCAGACCGTGATCTGCCGAAGCAAGATCCGCATCGATACCCTTTTCTGCCAGTTGTCGAAACACGCTGCAGATGCGGGCATGAGCATACTGTACGTAATACACGGGGTTGTCACTGGACTGCGACTTGGCAAGATCCAGGTCAAAGTCCATGTGCTGGTCCGGCTTTCTCAGCGCATAGAAAAAACGCGCGGCATCCCGGCCGACTTCTTCGCGCAACTCGCGCAGGGTGACAAACTCTCCGCTGCGCGTGGACATCGACACTTTGGCACCGCCCCGGTACAACACGGCGAATTGGACCAGCAATACGCTGAGATCATCCGGGTTCAGCCCCAGCGCCGACATCGACGCTTTAACCCGCTTGATGTAGCCATGGTGATCGGCACCCCAGATATTGATGACATGCGAGAACCCGCGCTGGATCTTGTCTCGGTGGTAGGCAATGTCGGTCGCAAAGTAGGTGTGGTTGCCATTGGCGCGAAGGACCACGCGATCTTTTTCATCTCCAAACTCGGTGCTGCGAAACCACCAGGCGCCTTCACGCTCATAAAGAAACTCGGTCTCCTTGAGCGAGTCGATGGCGCGACTCACGGCCTCACTGTCGATCAGGCTCTGCTCCGAGAACCAGGTCTGGTAGGACACACCAAACCGCTCAAGGTCTGAACGGATATCCTCGACCAGCGTGTCGCGAGCGAGGCCATGGATGCGTCCGAAACCGTCATCGGCCAAGATCGTTTTGGCCCGTGAGATCAGCGTATCCAGCAGGGGATCATCTTCTTCAGGCACGTCCGCGAAGAGCGGCTGCGCCTCGGTGCGATACCGATCGTCATCCTCTCGGTGCAGGGTCGCGGCAATATCAAAGATATAGTCACCCTGATAGGCAGCCCGCGGGAAAAGAACGGTTTCACCGCATAGTTCCAGATATCGCAGCCAGACACTGAGTGCGAGGATATCCATCTGCCGCCCGGCATCATTGATGTAGTACTCGCTGATAGCGTCATAGCCTGCGGCCCGCAGCACTCGGGCAAGCGCATCACCATAAGCGGCGCCGCGGCCGTGCCCGACATGCAGCGGCCCTGTCGGATTGGCCGAGACAAACTCGACCATGACCTTTTCGCCGGCGCCGACGTCACTGGTGCCGTAGGCGCCGCCGCGTGAGCGAATTTCGCCCGGGAGCGACCGATAAGACCCCGGCGACAAAAAGAGATTGATGAATCCCGGCCCGGCCACCTCCGTGCGCGATAAAAGATCGGAAGCGGGCAGCGCTTTGCAGAGTTGCTCAGCGAGATCACGCGGCTTCAGGCCCGCGCGTTTTGCAAGCACCATTGCCAGGTTGCATGCGAAGTCACCATGTTCCGGACCACGGGATCTTTCAACCTGGACATCCACCTCAAGTGAATCCGGCAATACGCCTTCCTCAACCAGTGATGCCAACGCATCACGAAGCAGCTGACAGACCTCATTACGCATATGCAAAACCCAGACGCTGGAAACGAGTCCAAGGCGCGGGCGATACCCGCGGATAAACCCAGGATGTGACGGGGCGTGATTTTAACCAAAGCCTCACATCCGCCAAAGCCGGCTGTAGTACCCTTTGGCCTCCTTTGGCATGACTGCTCTTCCTGATGGACCATCTGCAACGAAGCCGGCTTAACCTGCTCACCAGCCACATGCTCGATCGCGGCGGGTTACTGCGGCTGGATCCGGCGTTGATTGCTGAGCAGGCAGCTGATCAGCGGGCGCGCTTTCTCGGCATTCGTCACATGCGGATCGCCGTCGACCTGAGGGATCCCGAGCGCCCGGCGTGGCTGACCGCCGAGGAGGCCGCGGACCGATTCGGCCAGTGTGAATCACGTGTTTACCTGGGGCAAGAAGGCCAAACCCCTTACTTTGCCCTGCTCCTTGACCACGATCTGCCTGAACCCGGCGACGGGTTTTCCGGTTTGCGGTCACTGGCCCGACAGGTCAGCAACGCGCAGGCCACACTGCTGGGCTACGCACAGGCGATGGCCGCCTGGCATCATCGCTACCGTTTCTGCGGGCGCTGTGGCGGCGCCACGCACCTGGATCAAGGCGGGCATGTTCGCGTGTGTTCTCAAGCGCAATGCGGGGAGACTCACTATCCGCGTACTGATCCCGCCATCATTGTGCTGGTGCAACGCGGCGACTACGCTCTTTTTGGGCGCAAACCCGAGTGGCCGCCGAACCGGTATTCCACTATTGCCGGTTTTGTTGAGCCAGGCGAAAGCGCAGAACAGGCTGTGGTGCGCGAAGTTGAGGAAGAAACCGGGATCGATGTAACTGCCGTGCGTTATCACTCCTCACAACCATGGCCTTTTCCGGGGTCGCTGATGCTGGGCTATCACGCGCAGGCCGGCAGCGAGCGCATCAGCCTGAATGACCAGGAACTCGAAGATGCGATTTGGCTCAACCGTGAAGAACTCGCCTTGCGAATCGAGCAGGGTCTGTTTGTCCCTCCCCCGTCGATTTCAATTTCTTACAGACTGATTGAAGACTGGTTCGATGACGAGGCGCCTTTTACCTTACACAAGGTGTGCCAAAAGAACGCAATTGAATTTTTTTAAGTGTTGCGCCCAGTCACAACACGGCTACAATGCGCGTGGGGGACGAGGACTATTGAACCGAAGACCCCGGATTGTTTGTAGTCACCTTAGTGGAGGAGTTCATGTCGGAACGACATACCGGAACCGTTAAATGGTTCAACGAAAGAAAAGGCTTTGGCTTTATTGAGCAGGAAGGTGGGGATGATGTATTTGTCCATTACCGTGAAATCCGAGGAGAAGGGTTCAAGACTCTGAATGAAGGACAGCGTGTTGAATTCACTCTGACGACCCGTGACAAGGGTCCCGCCGCGGAAGACGTTTCACCCCTCGAGTAATCTCGCGTCGACGGGCTGCCCAAGGCAGTCCGAGACAATCGCTTCTCGTTTTACCCGTGAGTCCTGACCACTCGCCGGTATCATGCTGAAGTTCGTCTGCATCAGCTTTCTGGCTCTGGGTGCGGGCTTGGGCCTGCTCGCGTCCGCAGGACTGGCTGGTGTGTTGCTGTCGCTGCCGGGCCTGCCGGTGGTGTCCTTCTCCGCGGTGATCCTGGCCCTGGCCTTTGCGTCTTTGGCTGCCATGACGGGCATCATCGGACTCGCAAGATCAAGACCGGTCGCCCCTGAGCACTCAGAAGATCAGACGCACGCGCCGGACTGGAGAATTGTTGTTCTGCACCTTGCAGGGCTGTCGACCTACGCCGGATTTCCGCTCGGGCATCTGCTCGGACCCTGGATCCTCTGGCTTTTCTGGCGACGGCACGGCAATGCACTGGATGTCAACGGACGAGCCGCGCTGAACTTTGCCCTGACCATCAGCATCTTCTACGTCAGCGCGCTTATCCTGGTTTTCTTCTTTGTCGGATTTTTACTGCTGGGCATCCTCATAGCGTTTCACATCATTGTGTTGATCCGAAACGCCTGGCGGACTTCTGTCAATCTTCCCGCGCATTACCCGCTTACCATCAACTTTCTCAGTTGAGCTCGGCAAACACCTCAGCGGCCGCCGTCAGCGTTTCGCTGATCTCTGCTTGAGAATGGGTAACCGAGACAAAGCCCGCCTCAAACGCTGAGGGAGCAAGGTAGATGCCCCGCTTGAGCATGCCATGGAAGAAAGTTGAAAAACGCTCACTGTCGCAGGCCATCACTTGCGCAAAAGAACTGACGCGGTCGTTCTCGGTGAAGAAGAGCCCAAACATCCCGCCGACAGATTCTGTCGCCAATGGAACACCCGCGTCGGCAGCGGCCTGGGCCATACCGGTGACGAGTGAGCGAGTGGTCTCGGTCAGGGCGTCAAAGAATCCCGGTGCCCCGACTTTTTTCAATGTTGCGATCCCCGCACTCATGGCGAGGGGATTTCCCGATAGGGTGCCCGCCTGATAAACCGGCCCGAGCGGTGCGAGATGCGCCATGATCTCGGCGCGGCCGCCAAAAGCACCCACCGGCAATCCACCACCCAGAACCTTGCCCAGCGTCGTGAGATCCGGCCGGATACCGTAAAGCTCCTGCGCACCCCCCGGCCCCACACGAAACCCCGTCATGACCTCGTCAAAAATCAGCACTGCACCGCTTTGGTCACAGACCTCGCGCAAGGTTTCCAGAAAACCCGGAGCAGGAGCGATACAGTTCATGTTCCCGGTGACGGGCTCCACAATCACGGCTGCGATGTCGTTGCCTGATTCGGCAAACACCTGCCGAACCTCTTCACTGTTGTTGAACTCAAGCGTCAGGGTGTGCCGAGCCGCATCTTTGGGTACCCCGGGAGAGGTCGGAATGCCGAGGGTAAGGGCTCCGGAACCCGCCTTCACCAGAAGGCTGTCGGCATGCCCGTGGTAGCAACCCTCGAACTTGATCAACGTGTCGCGGCCGGTATAGCCCCGGGCAAGCCGGATGGCACTCATGGTCGCCTCGGTGCCTGAATTCACCATACGCACCTGATCCATCGATGGCACCGCCTGACACACCAGGTGGGCGAGTTGCGTTTCGAGTTCCGTTGGCGCGCCGTAACTGAGACCCTCAGCAGCAGCCGACTGCACTGCCTCGACGACGTCGGGGTCTGCATGACCCAGGATCATCGGGCCCCACGAGCCCACATAGTCGATGTAGCGCTGACCATTTGCGCCGAACAGAAACGGCCCCTTCGCGTGATCAATGAATACCGGGGTGCCGCCTACGGACTTGAATGCCCGCACGGGGGAATTCACTCCGCCCGGGATAACTGCGCACGCACTTTCAAAAAGATGGTCGTCGTTACTCATGCAAAAAACTCCCTGTCTGAAATGAGACAAAAATACCGGCGGCGGCAGGACGCCCCGCTCGCGATCCTTAGGCTAGAATCGCGGGCCTGACTCTGCTTCTCCCTAAATCTTGTGATGGCTAATCGAACTTTCATGTGCATTATCTGTGGTTTTGTCTACGACGAAGCCGAAGGGCTTCCCGAAGAAGGTATCGCACCCGGAACCCGCTGGGAAGACATCCCCGACGATTGGCAGTGCCCGGACTGTGATGCCACAAAAGTCGACTTTGAGATGATCGAAATCTGACTCACCCGGCCCTCCCGGCTCAGGCAGGCAAACGGGACGACGGGTCGAGTTCCGCCGCTTCCAGGGCGAACACCACCGCTTCTCCGTTTTCCGACATCAGCCATGAAAAGGGGGTTCGCGGCCAAGCCGCCTCAAGCGACTCCCGCGCACTGCCTGCCTCAACCACCAACAGTCCGTCTTCCGTCAGGTGGTTGCGTGCCTGATCCATCAACCGGTTGATGAAATCCAGACCACTCGCCCCTCCGGCGAACGCCAGCGCAGGCTCGTGCCGGTATTCGCCGGGCAGCCCGTCCATGATCTCGTCGCTGACGTAGGGCGGGTTGCACACGATCAGATCATACCGAGCCTCGCCGAGTCCCTCGAAAAGGTCTCCGCGCTGGAGCCGGACGCGGTCCTGGACGGCATAACGTGCCACATTTATTTCGGCGACTTCCAACGCGCTGGCACTGATGTCGCTGGCGTCGACTCTGGCTTCGGGAAAGGCCAGCGCCAGGGCAACGGCGATGCAGCCACTGCCGGTACATAGATCGAGGACGGCTGACGCGGGACGATCCGCCCGCCAGGGAAAGAAACGGTCCGCAATCCATTCGCCGATGTGCGAACGCGGCACAATGGCCCGATGATCAATAAAAAAATCATGGCCGGCAAACCAGGCACGGTTCACCAGATACGCCAGCGGCTCACCGCTTTCAATCCGCCGCTTGAGCAATGCTTCAACGGACGCTTGCTGAGCGGGAGTCAGTGACTGATCCCACGGAATGTCGTCGCCGCTCGGATCCAGGTCACAGGCTTCGAGCACCAGCCAGGCCGCCTCATCAAAAGCATTATCGGTACCGTGACCAAAGAACAGGTCCGCCGCATCGAGGGCATTCGCCGTCTCGTCAACCTGCTGCTCCAGACTGATGCTCATCAGAATGCTTCCCAGACTATCCCGCGAGCACCGCGCGCACCGCGTCGGTCATCTCATCTACGGTCGAGTCATGCTTCAACAGGTGGCGAACTTTGCCCTTCGGGCCGATGAGATAGGTCGTTGCCGAATGATCGACGGTGTACCCGAGCGCAGAACCGGGGTCTTCCACTTTTTGGTAGAGCACGTAGTACTGCTTGGCAACCGCATCCACCGCCTGGGCTGACCCACTGACCCCCGTGATCCGGGGATGAAAGAAGGCCGCATACTCTGTCGTGCGCGCTGGCGTATCCCGTTCAGTATCGACACTGACGAAGAGCCCCGCCACCTGCTGCGACGTGGCGTCGGAAAAACGATTGATCACGGCACTGATCTTCGCCAAATCCATCGGACATACATCCGGACAGGTGGTATAGCCGAAGAACAGCATCACTGCCTGGCCCCGAAAGTCACTCAACGACACCGGGCCATCGGCCGACGCCAGCGTGAAGTCGCCGCCAAGGTGCGCATAGGGATTGGCCGTTTGCGCACGATGCTGATGCCACCACACTCCCGCACCCAAACCGACGCCGGTTGCTAGCAGCAGAGCCAGCACGGGCATGCGCCAGGACTTCAACATGGTTTCTTCTCTCCGACTAGATCCTGGTGTGCCCAGTTAATGCTCGTGCGTCGTGTGATCATGCTCTTGGGACACCATCTGCACGGGGGCTTTGAAGGACAGGCGTTCACCGTCAGCAAATTCGAGCTCGAGGGTCACTTTCTTTCCCACTTCAAGATTGCGATTCAGGCCAATCAGCATGATGTGCAGTCCCCCCGGCTTCAGCACAACTTCAGCGTGTCCCGGCACTACGATGGCATCGACCCGACGCATCTTCATCATGCCGTCCTCCATGATGTGGTTATGCAGCTCCACCGCATCGGCGACATCCGAGTGCGCTGCGATCACGGTTCGCTCCTTCATGCCGTGATTGTGCAGGATCATAAAGGCCGCGCTGACGGTTTGGCCGGGCGGCACCATACGCACCATCGGTGCATGGACACCAAAAGTCCCTGCCAAGACGGGCCCAGCCACCATGGTCAGGACCATCGCAATAAGCATGGAAACGGTTTTTTTCATTGGAATCCTCCGGATTTTCACGTTGCGAAGTCTACCCGCTCACCCGGAAAAATGGGTCGAGACAATCACTGCCTCGCTTGCGGTCCCGGATTAAGATCAAGCGCGGGTCAATCGCCAGCGCACAGGCGCGGCGGACTGATACCGCAACGCTCCAGCATAAACGGGTGGTTGATAACAAGAGTCGCGCGGGTTTTCTTTTTTGAGAACCATCCGCGCACCGCGATACTCGCCTGATCCAGCGCTGCCGGAGAGTAATCAAACCGGGAGGCCCAGTCGCTTCGGCGTACCAGGACCGTGAGACTTTTTCCCGCCGAGAAACTAAACCACTTTTTCCCCATCTCGATACGTGAAAGACGTGCGCGCACAAACTGGTAGCCAGCGCCGACCTTGTCCTGGGCCTTGGGGGCATAGTAGTCCAGACCCCAAAGCCCCCGACCGGCGTGGTGGGCTTCGCTCTCTGCTTCGATAAAAAGATCAAGATAGCGGTCGTTGGGTGCAATGGCCACTGCACTTGCCAAGCCTTCTCGCAGCAGAACTTCCTGAACATGAATACCGTCAGGGCGAAAGAGATAGGCAAGCGTGCGGCCATGACGGTCAAGCGGCTGCGCTGCGGCTTCGATCAGCACCTGTCCATCGGCGAGCAGTGCCACGAGGGCGTCTCTCGCTTCAAGAGCGAGGGGCTCAGCCGGACGACCGTCCCTTGCCATTTCCGGCGTATTGATCCCCACGAGGCGAATCGCTTCGCCAGAATCAAGAATCAGCGTATCGCCGTCAACAAATTTGGCGACCTGACCGAGCCGCTTTTCGGTCTCGGCAAAAACCGGTGCGGGACAAAATAAAAGCAGACACAACAGCGCAACCCCAATGGGTCGTTGTTGTTCGAAAGCGTTGCGCCAGACAACCCCGGCGCCGGGGAACTTAAGCCGAACGGCCGTACTTTTTCTGGAACTTGCCAACGCGACCGGCGGTATCGACGATCTTTTGCTGACCCGTGTAGAACGGGTGGCAGGCTGAGCAGATTTCCACGTGCAGTTCCTGCCCGAGTGTTGAACGGGTCTCAAAACTGTTGCCGCAGGCACAGACGACTTTAATGGTGTCGTAGGAGGGATGAATTTCTGGCTTCATGACAAAACGGCTGATTTGGCAGCGGGTCCGGTCCGCAGGGGGACGGGATCATAGGCGAAACAGTGCCGGGCCGCAAGTTCAGGTTTACCGGTTCATTGATTTAAAGAATTCGGCGTTGCTCTTGGTGGCCCGCAGTTTATCGAGCATGAATTCGACGGCTTCTATGTCATCCATCGGATGCAGCAGCTTGCGCAGCAGCCAGATCTTCTGAAGCTCCGCGGGATCCGTCAGCAATTCCTCGCGGCGGGTGCCGGAGCGGCTGATGACGATAGAGGGATATACCCGTTTTTCGGCGATCCGCCTGTCCAGGTGAATCTCCATGTTGCCGGTGCCCTTGAACTCCTCATAGATGACTTCATCCATCTTTGAGCCCGTATCGATGAGAGCGGTTGCGAGAATCGTGAGACTGCCGCCTTCCTCAATGTTTCGGGCCGCGCCAAAGAAACGCTTGGGCTTTTGCAGCGCGTTGGCATCCACACCACCGGTCAGGACTTTGCCCGACGCCGGCTGTACCGTGTTGTAGGCCCGCGCGAGGCGTGTGATGGAGTCCAGCAAAATCACCACATCCTTCTTGTGTTCAACGAGACGCTTGGCTTTCTCAATCACCATCTCGGCCACCTGCACGTGGCGGGTCGCGGGTTCGTCAAAGGTCGAGGACACCACCTCGCCGCGCACGGTGCGCTTCATTTCGGTCACCTCTTCCGGGCGCTCATCGATCAGCAGAACGATCAACTCGCAGTCCGGCTCAGACGCCGTCACGGCGTGAGCAATCTGCTGCAGCATGACGGTCTTGCCCGTCTTGGGCGCCGACACCAGCAGGCCGCGCTGACCTTTACCGATCGGTGACACGATATCAATCGTCCGTCCGGTCAGGTCTTCCGATGACCCGTTGCCCTGCTCGAGTCGGATACGTTCATCGGGATGCAGGGGCGTAAGATTCTCGAAGAGAATCTTCTTCTTGGCTTCTTCCGGCGACTGATAGTTGATGGTCTCTACTTTCAGCAGTGCAAAGTAGCGCTCGGAATCCTTGGGCGGGCGAACCAGTCCCGCAACCGTATCGCCGGTGCGAAGCCCGAACCGGCGAATCTGGCTCGGGGACACATAAACGTCGTCCGGGCCTGCGAGATAGGAACTGCTCGCCGAGCGCAGGAAGCCGAAGCCGTCCTGCAGGATTTCAACGACTCCTTCACCCTTGATCTTCTCGCCGCGTTTTGCCTGGGACTTAAGAATGGCAAAGATCTGGTCCTGCTTGCGCAGACGGGTAACGTTATCCAACTTGAGCGATCGGGCGACCTCTGCAAGTTCTGTGGGGGTTTTGGCTTTAAGCTCTGACAGGCTCAGGGACATGACGATACAGGCCTCGGTATGGGGTAGGAATAAACACCCGTCTGGCCGCGTGATCGAGTGATCTCACGGCATGCAGGGTTGGTTTTGATTAAATCTGGTGGTGGGGCGGGCAGTTTGCCCTGGTTTAACTCATTTTCGGTTTAGGGATTCAACCGACCCCTCCTTGGAGTTGGGACCGGCTGCAGTATTCGGGATTCGGGTATCAGACTCTTCGATGCCAGGCGGCGTCCTAGATGTTTTCGTCCAGGAAAGCCGTTAATTGGGCTTTCGACACGGCACCCACTTTGGTGGCTTCTACTTCGCCGTTCTTAAACAGCATGAGAGTGGGAATGCCGCGGATGCCGTACTTGGGCGGCGTCGCCGGGTTTTCATCAATATTCAGCTTGGCGACCCGGATCTTGTCCGCATATTCGCTCGCCACCTCGTCCAGCACGGGCGCAATCATCTTGCACGGGCCACACCATTCGGCCCAGTAGTCGATAAGCACGGGCATTTCGGACTGCAGGACTTCCTGCTCGAATGAGTCATCACTGACGTGGATAATATTGTCGGACATGTTCAATCAGTTCCTGTTTTCTTCTTTCGATTTGAGTCTTTTATCGACTGTCGCTTCAAACGGAGGCGCCAGAAGAAAAGCAAATTAAGGTGCGGGATGCGGACATCGGGGGGTGTGATATACTGCTTTTCCCGTTTTCCGCCAGAGCGAGTAGTGTACCGCACCCTTGCGTGAACGGCACAACACCTCTGAACGATTCGCTAGTTTTACCAGATTTTCGCATCAGGAATCAAGAACCCGTTTTTTCCGGGATTTCCGACCGCGTCACGATAGCGGCCAAATTCGGTCACCGCGGAGGCGCGGCGCTACAAACGCAAAGCACACCGAACGCTGATTCCTGACCGCCGGCATCACCAAACGATGCCACGAACCTACTCACAAGAACAAAATGGAAGATATCAGTTACCTTACCGAAACCCGATTTACCGATTTTTCACTGGAACCCCAGTTGCTGACCGGGCTCAGCGAGGCTGGATTTGAATACTGCACCAAAATCCAGGCACAGTCTCTGCCGCTGGTTCTCGCAGGCAAAGACGTTGCGGGCCAGGCCCAGACCGGCACCGGCAAAACTGCGGCTTTCTTGCTCGCCATCTTCAATCATCTGCTGACGCATCCAAAACCCGAATCGGGCGACGGGGTCAATCCGCGTGCCGTCGTGCTGGCGCCGACCCGTGAGCTTGCCATTCAGATTCATCGGGATGCCGAGATGCTGGGCAAGGCGACGGGCCTCAAACTGGGGCTCGTCTACGGCGGCACCGGTTATCACGAACAGCGCGAAAGCCTTAGCGATGGTGTCGACGTCCTGATCGGGACGCCGGGCCGATTGATCGATTATTTCAAGCAGCAGGTGTTTGATCTGAAAGGCGTGCAGGTCGTCGTACTAGACGAAGCCGATCGCATGTTTGACCTTGGTTTCATCAAAGACATCCGCTATATCCTGAGACGGATGCCGCCCCCGAAAGAGCGGCTCAATCTGCTCTTTTCGGCCACGCTCTCTCATCGGGTGCATGAGTTGGGCTACGAACACATGAATGACCCCGAGGAGATCAAGATTGATGCAGAGACGGTCGTCGCAGACCGTCTGCTGGAGGAGGTGTATTACCCTGCCAACAGCGAAAAACTGCCCCTGCTTTTGGGTCTGATGCGTCAGACGGAAGGCGAACGTGTGCTGGTGTTTGCGAATATGCGCGTGACCTGCGACCGGCTTGGGCGATCCCTGAAGCAGCAGGGCTATTCCACCGGCGTGCTGTCGGGCGATGTTCCCCAGAAAAAACGCGAGCAACTCCTCAAGGGATTCACAGAAGGCAAGCGCCGCGTGCTGGTGGCGACGGACGTGGCGGCGAGAGGCCTGCACATCCCGAGTGTCAGTCACGTGTTCAATTACGATCTGCCCCAGGACCCGGAAGATTACGTGCATCGTATCGGCCGGACTGCCCGGGCCGGCGCCAGCGGCCACGCTATCAGTTTTGCCTGCGAGGACCATGCCTTCTCTCTGATGGATATCGAAGAGTACATTGGCCATGCGCTGACACGTCAGGAAATCTCAGAGGGCACGCTGGAGGCTCCGGCGCCGGGCACACCGTCCGAGACCAGAAAATCCCGCGAACCTAAGGAACGCAACAACGCAAAAGACAAAAAAGATGAGCCGCGTCGACAAGCGCGCGCTAACGGTGGACAGAAACCCTCCGTATCAGCCAAATCTGATGAGGGCCACCGTACCTCGGGTTCGGCGGAAAAAAGCCCCGCCAAACCAACGCCGTCCAGTCCCGGCGCCGGACGTTCACCGGAAGCCGCGGCAGCGGTGCCAAGCGCCCCGCCGCCCCGCCAGCGCCTGCGGCCTAAAGTAGAGGTTCCCGCTGTAGGCTAAAGCGAAGCCCATCTTAATCGGCCCCCGCAACACAAGACCCTTGTCCTCGTCTTCTATAAAAACCCATCAGGCGGTCACCCAGAAGACCTCTGGACTGCGCCGCTATCAGGATGTGATGGTGGGGTCGCGCAGCATCGGGGCCACCCTTTACTTCGAATGGTGCTCCTGGCTTGCGCCGATTCCAGGGGCTCTGGGCCTGATGCTGAGAAAGCTATTCTGGCCGCGTCTGTTTGGGCAATGCGGTTCCGGGGTGATGTTTGGTGTAAACATGATTCTCCGTCATCCGGGGCGGATTCGTCTGGGCAACAATGTTGTGCTAAGCGAAAGCGTACTACTGGATGCCAGAAGCCCGACGAAGGAAACGGCGATCCACATTAGCGACGATGTCATTCTCGCAAATAACACCATGATCTCGTGTAAAGAAGGCTCGGTAACGATCGGTAGCCGAACGGGCATCGGTGCCTATACCATCATCCAATCCGTTCAGCACTGTCCTGTAACGATCGGCGAAGATGCCGCACTGGGGCCAAGATGCTATCTCGTGGGCGGAGGCAACTATCAAACTGACCGGCCAGATATCCCTATCGCCCAACAAGGGATGCGGCCTAGCGATGGTTGCAGCGTCGGTAACGGCGTATGGTTAGGTGCCAATGTTTCCGTGCTGGATGGCGCCTGTCTTGGCGAAGGCAGCATTGCCGCAGCAGGTGCCGTNGTCGTTAAACCGGTCGCGGCGCGGGAAATCGTTGCCGGCGTGCCAGCGCGCACCATCAGCCAGCGCGACTAATACTAGAACCCGCCTAAGCCCCCTTCTCGCATGCAGAAAAAGACCCTTTTTTTGCTGCTGAAAATTTCGCTCTCCGTCGCGCTGATCCTCTGGATGACGCACGACATAGCCTTGGGCTCGGTCTTTGCAATCATCTCAGAGTCCAGCACCGCCTTGCTGACACTCGCCTTTAGTCTCTTTTTTGTCGGCTATGTGATTACTGCCTTTCGCTGGCGCACCTTGATCCGGGTGCAAGGCGGTGATGCGCCCATCTTTTTCCTGGTGCGCTCATTTATGGTCGCTCTTTTTTTCAACAACTTTCTGCCATCCACCGTGGGCGGGGATGTGGTTCGGATGTACGACTCGTGGCGCCTGGGCAACAGCAAGTCGGATGCAGTCACCGTGGTGCTGGTGGACCGCTTTCTCGGGGTGATTGTGCTGCTGTGGTTTGCGTTGCTTGCATTGATCTTCGATGAAGCGGTCGCTGGTGCGGTGCCGTTTATTGGGGTCTGGGTGGCGGCAAGTCTTGCCGGAATAGGTATCGCTACCTGGCTGATTCTGAAAATCCCGGTATCGACCACGCAGATGCTCTCTTCAGCCAAGAGTGGTGGGGTTGCCCGAATTGGCCGAATACTGGAGAAGGTGCATCGCTCTTTTCAGGCCTATCGCCATGCGCGATCGGCCGTACTGGGTGCCTTAATCCTGTCAGTGCTACTTCAGATCAATGTAGTCGTTTGCTTTATCTTGATCGCGCGGTCCATCGGCATTGAGGTACCGGTCGAATCGATGTTCTTGATTATTCCGGTCGCTCTCTTCATCATGATGTTGCCGATCTCCATCAATGCCATCGGGGTTCGGGAGACAGTATTTGTATTTCTTTTTTCCCTATATGGGATCGAGAATATTCAGGCTCTGGCTTTTGCGTGGTTGGCTTATGGTTTAACGTTGTCGCAGGGCATTCTCGGGGGAATCGTGTTTGCGCTTCGAAAAGAGCGCCGAGTTGCGTAACAGCGCCTTATCGGACTTCTCTGCAAGAAAATCGGGGCAGCTCGCACTTAAAGAGTCCGGCCAAGATCCCGTATAGCACTTGAAACTTGTTATTGATCTCACTAAGGTTGGCTTCCTAGAAAAGACGGCTTCTTCCGCGATCATCCGCGGGAAGTCTCGTCCCCGCATGTATCGACGTCATGAAACACCTTTTCATTTCAAGAATAATAGGCGTTCTGCTTGCTCTTGGCGTTACCGCTGCCGGAGCCAGCCCTGATGTCGAGTCAGGCGAATACCTAAACCAGCCCTATCTTGCTGGTATCAAGGTCGTGCCCGCGTGGAACGCTGGTCTTCTCGGCGCAGGTGTGGTCGTTGCAGACCTTGACTCAGGGGTTCGCTCAACCCACATCGATCTGGTGGGCAAGATTGCGCCGGGAGGTTATGACTTTGTTAACGACGATGACGATCCTTTTGATGATGAAGCGTCGATCACCCAAGGACACGGTACGGCTTCCGCCGGGATTATCGTCGGAAACTGGAATGGTGTTGGAGTAGGTGGTATTGCACCAAGCGCCCGGGTATTGCCGGTCAAGATAACTGATGACAAAAACGAAACCACTGGGACCCTGATTAGTCAGGGGGTCGACCATGCGGCCGCTAACCCGAGTGTCAGGATCATTCTGCTCGAGACAGTGGGTACATCAACCTCCACGGAAGAGTTCGATTCATTCCAATCCGCGGTAGCCAAAGGGAAGCTTATCATCGCGCCTGCCGGAAACAGGGGGGAGGCCAGTCCCTTTAGCCCTGCGAGCAGCTTCGACGCGTTGGGTGGTGCAGGGTTGATCGTGGGCTCTCATGATGGCGCGGGCAACCGATCGTTTTTCAGTAACGGTGCACAAGGCCATGAGACCAACTTTATTACCGCCCCGGGAGAGAATATTTTGGCGGCGGGCAACCTGAGCGATGACGCCTATTTCCGGGTTACGGGGACTTCGATGGCTGCGCCGCAGGTAGCCGCAGCCGCCGCGCTGATCTGGAGCCACTCTCCGGGGCTCACCGCCACGCAGGTCGCCCAGATTCTGAAAACCACCGCGACCGATATCGGCCCAGCCGGAATTGACAGCCAGACTGGCGTCGGAGCACTTAATATCGAAGCCGCTCTTGCACCAATCGGCATCATCACGGCTCCTGTCGAGGAGGAAGAATCAGACGATAGCGACGCTTCGACGGAAGACGGTGACGAGTCGACCTCTGATGACGGTGAATCATCTGGGGACTCGACCGACACGGATAGCAGCGGCTCGGGCAGTGGCGGTTCCGGTGGCGGAGCCGGCGTAGCGCTTGCTGCCCTGGTGGTCGGCGGTGTGGGTTATGCGCTGATCGGGAACAGTTCGGACCTCGATGAGACTCTGGTGCTGGACGAGTTCGGTCGTACCTACGAGCTCGATCTGGAGACCCGCGTCAGTGTGCGTAACCCCGGACCGTCGGCCAAGTCTGTGGTTCAGGAACTGGATACCGAGGAAGTTGGCGAGACGCTCATCGAACGAAGCGATTTCAGAGTCAGTACGGTGTATTGGGCCGACCGTCCCCAAGCGCTTTCTTCTTTTGATGACCCCTTAACGGATGAACAAAGCCGTCCCGTCCGGATGCGTATCCAGACGACCCACGAGAGTAACCTGTACACTGCCTTTGGGCTCAATCAGTCACTGGCGCTTTTTGATCACGGCCTAAGTGCCCAGAGTACGGCTGGACAACTCGTTGGCGGCTTTCGGTCAGACGCATTTTCGAATCCCTTTTTCGGTTTCACTGCCGAGGGGTATCACGGCGCCATCGCCTACGCGCCAAAACGCGGTCTGCAATCAGGTGTGTCCTTCGCCTCGGTGGACGACGGGAATCGCTATGGCCTGCAAAGCGATACCTCCTCGGTTCACCTTGGCGTTGCGGGAAAGGCCTTTGGCGTAGGCGCAACACTCGGACTGATGGAAGAAGAAGGCAATCTGCTTGGTGGTGCCTCGGGTGGGGCCTTGAGTGCCTCACACGCCCAAACCTTCTTCACCGTGCTTAGGGGGCATCTGGACTTTGCAAAACACTGGTCGCTGATCGGCAAATATACCCATGGACTGACCTTTGCCGATGACTACGAAAAAAGCCTGCTCAGCAATTTTTCGCAGATCGAGAGCAATAGTTGGGGAATGGGCCTCGCGGGACGGCATGTTTTCAGCCGGGGTGATCAACTGGGCTTCGGAGTGTCGCAGCCACTGAGAACGATTGATGGCGATGTGGAAGTCAGCACGCCCTATTGGGACCCCATGCGCGCAAGGGTCGGTTTCAATTCAACGCGCACCAGCCTCGTTCCTAATGGTCTTGAAACCAGTCTCGAGTTCTTCTATCGCAAACCGATTGGCAAGCGCGCCCAGTTCATTACCTATATGGTCCTGCGCGACGAACCCTTGCACCGGGCAGAACGCGGGGCGCAGGCCAGCGTCATTGGCGTCGTGCGTTGGCGCTTCGGGTCTCGCTGACACGACTTCAGGATACCTGTTACCCTTGCGCGTGACCCGGATGCGGCACGCGGGCCGGCGCCATCGGTAGACAACATTGGTAAACCTCCATCCTGATTACTCCGCCAAGAAAGGCGCCTTGCTGGTGTTTTTCGCCTTTCTTGTCTATTACCTCGCAACCGCCATGGCTCTGCCGTACGGCGCTGGGCCCGACTACGACGCCCACTTCGATGGCGCCCGCTTTATCTACACCGAGGGCCGACTTGCTATCCTGCCCGAGGACGCTCCAAAACTACACATAACGGCCTACGGATCCACCCGGGCATTGCGTCCGCCGTTGTCGTATCTCGTCGCTGCCGGAGCGGCGCGCTTACTCTCTTGGACCGAGATCGAACTGCGGATACTGTTTCGCGCAGGCTCGGCTCTGCTGTGCGCTCTGACTTTGGGCTTGATCTTCGCGGCGCTACACCGGTACCTCAACAACCGGTGGTTAGCGGTGGGCGGTGTGCTGCTCATCGGCCTACTGCCACAGTTTGTTTTTATCGCCTCCCATCTGAACGACGACAGTGCAGCTATCTTCTCGGTCACGTTCCTGATCTATTGCCTGATTCGTCTACTGCGCGAACCCGTTGATCCAACGCTCGCATTACTGACCGGAACTGCCATCGGCCTTGTCCTGTTGTCTAAATTCACGGCATGGGTGTTCCTGCCCATTGCTGGGCTTGTGCTTTTACTGTTTGCACGACCCTCGGCAGGACAATGGCTTCTCTCCATCATGCTCGTGGGTGTCGGCATCATGCTGGGAGGGGGTTGGTGGATCGGCTTCAATATCTGGCACTACGGCTGGAACGATCCGCTGCTATTCAACATCGGGGAAACCATCAGCACACAGTATCTATCGGTAGATCCAGGCCATATACGCAGTTTTGCCAAGGAGGGGGTTTCCCTCGCTGATCTGATCCTGCGAAATTACGACCACTTTCTCGACGAGACGCTTGTTGCTTCTATTGGTAACTTGGACTGGCTGCGTCTTCGGCTGGGGCTCCCACAATACCTGCTCTATACCACGGTGCTCATGGTTAGTGCCGTATATGTCCCGGTACGCTGGATAGGTGTTTTGCTCGCCACTGTCCGCGGCACACAAGCAAGCGATTTGAAAAGGCTGTTATTTGAGAGCCTTCTTTTCCTGGCCATCGTCCTTCAATTCGCTGCCTATACACTTTACGAGTGGAGCAAAGAAATTCAAATCCAGGGGAAATACCTGCTACCGATCCTCTTATGCCCCATCCTGCTCTTCTTGGCCTGCGTCGACAAAATAAACGCTTCACGGGTATTCAGGCGATGGCGTCCCTTGTTAGTGTTCGGCTCAACCCTTGGAGCAGTCCGTATCCCCATACTTCCGGTAATCGCGATAAGTATCGTTTTCGCGGTGCATATCGACGGGCTACGGCGGTTTGTTATTCCTTATTACGATCCTCCGGCTAAAGTGTTGGGTTTGGGAGAGGGCTTTCGGCACCTAGACCTAACAACGGCAACGTCGATTCTGGACACAGAAAATATTGAACTAAGCATCGACGAGAGCGGCTGGCATATTCGGACAACGAGCCTTGACGGGCAGATTTATTTCGCCCCATCCGTTTGCAAATATTTTCAGACGAATAATCTTCTCAAGATCAACATGCACAGTGACGGTCCGGGTATTTTGCAGTTCTTCTGGTCCGATGGCGGTCGCTTCGTTGACCAGCTGGGCCTATCGTCGATGACGACGAATTTTGAGTCAGGGGAAAACTCACTTGTGTTACCAGTGGGCATTGGTGACTGTAAACGGCTTCGCCTCGATCCCACTAACGTAAGCGGCCAGAGTATCCTGCTGCGTTCGTTCTCTATAGCGCCACTAACAATTACTCGCTGGCCATATTATTTTCGTATTTTCAGTTCCAGCACCGATTCGCGTTAGTTCCCGAGAGCCCTCGCAAAGTGATCTAGTCTGTATAAATATCGGGCCAGTTGTCGTTGCCGCTGTGGAATGTCAACCGTTGCACCTGATCGGCAGGCGCTCCCACCTGCCAAAGGAAAATCTCATAATCGGCAACATCGTGCTCATGACCACCGGCGCTGGCTCCCAGCACAAGATACCGTCCCCCCCGATTTAGTTTGGGAAAATACTCATGGCTGTATGGTGCGGGAAGGTCGAGCCAGGGCTCAACCATGTCCTTACCCGGGATCTGTCGATAAAGTCGGTTCTCCATCAATCCACCACGATCGACCCAATAGACAAACCGCCCTCGCGGAGACCAGGTAATTTGGCAACCCCTTCCAACCGATATCGTCGTTCCGTTGGAGTAATTGATCACGGTCTTTCGTTGGGCCCCGCGCCAGGTTGATGCCAACCCTTCGGTTTCAGCGTTGAATGAAGGTGTCTGCAACTCCACCCCAGCCGGAATACCTCCTACACCGGAGCGAAATAGCACGCGCTCTTTGCCACTGGATAACTCATACTCAACGAACGCCGATCCACGGCGCTGGAAATAGACATGTTGGCCATCTGTGGACCAACTGGGAGTACCTGCGTACTCGGCAAGCAAGCGTTCCCGACCGCTATCGAGATTCAACAAATAGGTGTCCCAATTGACCGGGTCACGCAAAGATACCCAAGGCTGCCTTGAGCGCATGAAAACAATGGCCCTTCCGTCAGGAGAGATTCGCGGGAATGTTTCGGTATGGGGATGATCCGTCAGCCGGCTGATATGCCGATCCTGAAGATCCATCCTGAGGATGTCGTGATTGCCATACCGGTTTGAACTCCAGACAACCCAGCCATCAAGCCCGTCCGGCGGGGTTGCCGCGGCGTCCTGAGACACCGTGATTCCCCCGGCGGGGGGCGCCACAAGGGACCGCGCAGAGCGAACCCGATCCAGCTGGTAAACCAGCAACCCTCCTGCCAACACCAGGGTCAGCGCTGCGGCCCCGATGTAGCTCCATCTCCTGTGCGATGGTGCGGACACGCTAACGTTTTCACTGCGTCGGCGATCTCTCCTGCCGGGACTGATGAGAAAAAACACCACGAGACAGATTCCGCCGATAGCGTAGTCCAGTACTTGGCTAACTATATGTACTGTTAGCAGCACCAACAGGGCCAGCGCCAGGGGGTACCCCAACAGACCCAAAGCCGCTGCACCGCCTGCTTCATAAGCCCCGAAACCCATCAAGGTCGGTATCGGCAGACTGGCGCCCACCTCCGATGCCACCAGCGCCGCAACAACATCGGTCACGACCGCATCAATATCCTGTACCCCGGGACCCGAGACGACAGCATAAAAAAGAAGTGTGAGACCACTGTATTTGAGAAAGCGGATCACCACGGTAATAGCAAGCGCCTTTCCCAAGGTCCCACCATGTCGCGACCGGTTTAGGGCGTCGGCGATATCCGACAAAAAAGCGACGGCTCGATGTAACCGCGGCCTGTTGGTGCCTATGCTTCGGCACCACCTCGCCATTAGCCGAAACCCTGGCCACAGAACGAGCGCAACCACCACACTTAACGTGGTCAATAGCACTGCGGCCGGGAACGAACCCTCGCGCAGGGCGGGTCCGGTCAGCGGCAC
>NZKZ01000002.1 GCA_002694065.1 Acidiferrobacter sp. | reverse complement strand
CCGCCGCAACATGCGCAAGATCAGTCTGAAAAAGGGAACCCTGCATTACGCGACCATCGGCCGTCATGGCGCAGCGCGGGTGGTCATGCGCCCGGCCTCAGAGGGGACCGGAATCATCGCCGGGGGCACCATGCGTGCCATTTTTGAAGCGGCAGGTGTGCGCAACGTCCTTGCGAAGGTCATCGGCACCACGAATCCGGTCAATGTTGCGCGGGCCACTGTCGCCGGACTGACCAGCGTACGCAACCCACGGCAAGTCGCCATCCGTCGCGGAAAGTCCGTTGAGGAGATCCGCGGACAGGAGGCAGCTGGTGAGTAATCGAAAAATCAAGATCACTCTGGTCAAGAGCAAATTTGGGCGGGGCGCAAAACAGCTCGCTTGTGTTCATGGGTTGGGTTTGAGACGAATCAACCAAACTGTGGAACTGGAAGAGACGCCAGCCATCATGGGCATGGTTAACAAGGTTTCCCATTTGGTCAGGGTAGAGGTAAGTTAAGATGCGGCTTAATGAATTAAAGCCCGCAGGCGGATCCCGTCCGGCTGCAAAACGGGTTGGACGCGGACCAGGCTCGGGCCTGGGAAAAACGGCAGGCCGGGGTGTTAAAGGTCAGAAATCGCGATCCGGCGGATATCACAAAGTCGGTTTTGAGGGCGGCCAGATGCCTTTGCAGCGGCGTCTGCCAAAGCGCGGCTTCCGCTCGCTCACCCGTCCCCGGGTGGCAGAAGTTCGACTCCACGAGCTTCAGAAAATGGAAACTGGCGATATCGATCTCGCTACCCTTAAAGCCGCAGGCGTCATTCGTCATGACGCAATTCGCGCGAAGGTAATCGCGTCGGGCAGCATTGAGCGCGCTGTGGTGCTGAGAGGAATCGGAGCCACCGCGGGCGCGCGGGCCGCAATCGAACAGGCCGGGGGCAAAGTCGAAGCCTAACGATCATGGCGGCATCTCCTTTGGCAGCAATTGGCAAGATGACGGAACTCCGTCAGCGCATCCTGTTTGTCCTGGGAGCAATGGTTGTATTCAGAGTGGGAACGCATATTCCGATCCCCGGTGTGGATCCGACAGCGGTGGCTGCGCTCTTTGAACAGACGCGCGGTTCTATTGTTGATATTTTCAATATGTTCTCCGGCGGTGCCCTTGAGCGGCTGTCCATATTTGCCCTGGGGGTAATGCCCTACATTTCTGCCTCCATCATTATTCAGATGATGACGTCAGTCATTCCCCAGTTGGAAGCTCTGAAGAAAGAAGGTGAGGCGGGTCGCCGAAAGATCACGCAATACACGCGTTATGGAACGGTCGCACTGGCGCTTTTTCAGGGATTGGGAATCGCAATCGCGATAGAAGGGCAGCAAGCAGCGGGCGGTCCGGTGGTACTGGTCCCTGGATTGGGATTCAAGATCACCACCGTTGCCACGCTGGTGACCGGAACCATGTTTCTTGTCTGGCTGGGTGAGCAGATTTCCGAGCGAGGTATTGGCAACGGTATTTCTCTACTCATCTTCGCCAGCATTGTTGCGGGCTTGCCGTCTGCGGTCGCCGGGACGCTCGAATTGGCTCGTACCGGGGCCTTCACCCCAATCGGCGTGCTTGCACTGTTCGTTGGGGCAATCGCAGTGACCGCGTTTGTGGTGTTTGTGGAAAGAGGTCAGAGGCGGTTGACCGTGAACTACGCTAAGCGTCAACAAGGCAGGCGAATGTTGGCGGGGCAGTCAACTCATTTGCCGCTTAAGCTCAACATGGCTGGCGTTATTCCTCCGATTTTTGCCTCCAGCATCATTCTCTTCCCGGCGAGCCTGGGCAGTTGGTTTGGCCAGTCTGATGGGATGAGTTGGTTAAAGGATATTGCGACGACCCTGTCACCCGGGCAGCCGATCTATACGCTGGTGTACGCGGGCATGATCATCTTTTTCTGCTTTTTTTACACCGCGCTTGTGTTCAATCCGAGGGAGATTGCTGACAATCTCAAAAAGTCCGGTGCCTTCGTCCCCGGAATCCGGCCCGGCGCCCAAACAGCGGGATACATCGACAAAGTGGTTTCGAGGCTGACGCTTGCGGGTGCCGCCTACCTAACTGTGGTTTGCCTCATACCCGAATTTTTGATCGTCAAGTGGAACGTGCCGTTTTATTTCGGCGGGAAATCATTGCTCATCATCGTCGTCGTCATGATGGATATGATGTCGCAAGTCCAGTCGTACCTGATGTCACGACAGTATGAAAGCCTTATGAAGAAGTCATCGCTGGTTGGCGGCGGTATGGGAATGCCCCGGTAAAACAGTCTGCGAGCCCAGCAGGAGAAGCAAAATGAAAGTAAGAGCATCTGTAAAGAAAATCTGCCGGAACTGCAAGATCATCCGGCGTAACGGAAGTGTCCGGGTAATCTGTGTCGATCCCCGACATAAACAACGGCAAGGCTGATTCGGGCGAACCACTTACCGAAAGAAAACAACCCAGCGGCACAACTGGCAATACACAGACACTAGACAGAGATAAACAGAGTAAGAGGCAAGAACATTGGCACGAATAGCAGGCATTAACCTACCCGCTCATAAGCACGTCGAGATCGCCTTGACTTCGGTTTATGGCATCGGCCGGGTCACAGCACAGCGTATTTGCGACCAGGCGGGAATCGGTCGGAACACAAAGGTCCACGATCTTTCCGAAGACGATGCAGACCGCCTCCGTTCACAGGTGGCGGCAATTCCCGTCGAGGGGGATCTTCGACGAGAAGTCTCTATGAATATCAAGCGCCTCATGGACATGGGGTGCTACCGCGGTATGCGACATCGACGCGGACTGCCCGTCAGGGGTCAGCGCACCTCCACCAATGCGCGCACGCGCAAAGGCCCCAAACGCCCCATTCGTAAATAAGGGCAGGAACCTAAGAAATGGCCAAAGTACAGAGCAAGAAACGAACCAAAGCGAAGGTTCGGAAAAACGTCCTTGAAGGTGTCGCACACATTCACGCGACCTTCAATAACACGATCATTACCATTACTGACCGTCATGGCAATGCTGTCGCCTGGGCCACCTCGGGCGGTGCCGGCTTTAGGGGCAGTCGCAAGAGCACGCCCTTTGCAGCCCAGGTTGCCGCCGAGACAGCAGGCCGTACCGCGCAGGAATTCGGCATGAGGCAACTGGATGTCAAAGTGAAAGGACCTGGACCGGGCCGCGATTCCTCCGTCCGGGCGTTGAATAATCTCGGTTTCGAGATTAATTCAATCACTGACGTGACGCCCGTCCCGCACAACGGTTGCCGCCCCCCGAAACGTCGACGGGTCTAATGCTCTACCCCGGCTTAACCTAACCTATACAGAAAAACTCAAATCAGATCCGAGTACTTTGACTGCGAACGTCAAGTAGAAAAATCAGGAAATTTAGATAATTATGGCTAGATACCGAGGACCCACATGCAAGCTGGCCCGGCGCGCCGGGACTGACCTGTTTTTGAAGAGCCCCGTCCGACCGCTCGACTCCAAGTGTAAGTTCGATCGGCCCCCGGGCTTCAAAGCAGGCGCCAGACGTCCCAGAGTGACCGTCTACGGCACTCAGCTTCGGGAGAAACAGAAACTCCGCCATATGTACGGCCTGATGGAGAAGCAGTTTCATAGCTACTACTTAGCTGCCGCCCGGGCCAAAGGTTCTACAGGCGAGACCTTGCTCCAGTTACTAGAGTCACGCCTGGACAGCGTCGTTTACCGGATGGGATTCGGGATCACGCGGGCGGAAGCGCGCCAGTTGGTGGGTCACAATGCCGTGCTCGTCAATGGTGCCAAGGTAAACATCCCGTCCTATCAGGTCAAGCCCGGCGATGAGATCACTGTCCGAGAGCGTTCACGCGGGCAACTGCGGATCAAGTCAGCGCTAGAGATTGCTGAACAGCTGGGCTTTGTGCCATGGGTCGATGTAGACAGCAAAGCTTTCAAGGGTGTTTTCAAATCTGTGCCCGACCGCGCCGAGCTTTCCCAGGAAATCGACGAATCCCTGGTGGTAGCGCTGTACTCCAAGTAACCGTATTGAAACGTACTCCGTTCTCCGGGCCTTTGCGCTGGCGACGATCAGCGCAACCTTCTCCCGTCGAACGAAAAACGAACGCAAAGATAAAACACGACCAATTCCAGAGGTAAGTACACAATGTCGCAAGCCCGAGAAGAATTTCTGAAGCCGAACGTCATCAATGTTGACAACGTTAACGATACCCGAGCCCGTGTGACCCTGGAGCCGCTCGAACGGGGATTTGGGTACACGTTGGGCAATGCCTTGCGCCGAATTCTCTTGTCTTCCATGTCTGGTGCGGCGGTAACCGAAGTCCGGATCGAAGGCGTTGATCACGAATATTCCGCGGTGCCGGGAGCTCAGGAGGACGTGATCGCGATCCTTTTGAACCTAAAGAACCTGGCGGTTCGGATGCACAATCGGGAAGAGGCCGTGCTTCGTGTGTCGAAAAAAGGGCCGGGCGCGGTAACGGCAGGAGATATCCAGTTGGATCATGACGTCGAGGTAGTGAACCCCGAGCATCTGTTGGCCAATCTTTCTCCCGATGGTGATCTGAACATGGAGATTACCGTGAGTACGGGAAGGGGCTACCAGGTTGTCGATCTCGCTGCTGAAGAAGGTGAGACCCGCGGCGTCGGTGTGCTTCGACTTGATGCGTCATATAGCCCGATTCGCAGTGTTTCCTACACGGTAGAAAACGCTCGTGTGGAGCAGCGGACCGATCTCGACAAGCTGGTAATGGAGATCGAAACCAACGGTACGATCGATGCCGAAGAGGCCGTCAGACGGGCAGCCAAGATTCTCCACGAGCAGATTTCTGTTTTCGTTCAACTCAAAGAATCCGAAATTGCTGATGCTGAAATTCTGGAAGAACGAATCGATCCGGTTCTGCTGAGATCGGTGGATGACCTGGAACTGACGGTGCGTTCAGCTAACTGTTTAAAAGCTGAAAATATCTACTATATTGGTGACTTGATCCAAAGAACCGAGGTAGAGCTCTTAAAGACGCCTAACCTCGGCAAAAAGTCCCTAACAGAGATTAAGGACGTGCTGGCTACCCGCGGCCTTTCTTTGGGTGTCAAGCTCGAGAATTGGCCCCCGGCATCACTTCAGCGCGAAAAGCGGGACAATCTGCACTGATCTGTCGAAGGGAAATCGGGAAAGCAACGTATCGTCCTCGGACCGGGGCAGGAACTGCAAGAAGGTCAGAAAATTTAGAAGCATTAGATCGTAAGATAGAAGGGAATATCAGATATGCGTCATCACAAAATCGGTCGTGCCCTTGGGCGTAATTCGAGTCACCGTAAGGCTATGTTTGCGAATATGGCAGTGTCACTTTTTACGCATGAACAGATCCGGACTACTTTGCCTAAGGCCAAAGAGTTGCGCCGTGTTGCCGAGCCGCTGATCACGCTGGCGAAAACCCCTTCCGTGGCCAACCGGCGTCTCGCTTATGCGCGCCTTCGTGACCGCGAGGCAGTCTCCAAGCTCTTTGATACGCTGGGGCCGCGCTTTCAGGACCGAGCGGGGGGATACACCCGTATTCTCAAGTGCGGACTTCGGTCAGGCGATAATGCGCCAATGGCTTATGTCCAGTTGTTGGATAGGCCTGAGTTCGCGGACGACGCAGACGACGCAGACGACGAATAGTGGTCTCGCGAGGCCCTCGGACGACGTGCATCATGTTCCGGGCTCCCGCCTCTAGAAAACAACAGAACCGGCAATAGGCCGCCAGGCTTCGCCATGCGCGTCTCGTCTCTAGAGCTGGATCGGGAGACTGGCTTATTGAGAGGGAACCCCTGCCTTTGTTCTCCCCATTGCGACGACCGGCCTGAAGGCGTCACCATTGATGCGTTGGTGATCCACGCTATCAGTCTTCCCCCGGGCTACTTCGATACCGGACCTATCAGTGACCTTTTCCTGGGCTGCCTTGATGCAGACGCCCATCCGTATTTCAAAGAGGTCGCCACGCTGAAAGTGTCTGCTCACTTCGTCATCGGTCGCGAGGGCGACCTTACCCAGTTTGTTCCGGTCACTCGGCGAGCCTGGCACGCTGGCGAGTCCTGGTTTGACGGGCGGAATCGGGTCAATGATTTCTCAGTGGGGATCGAGCTTGTGGGTTCAGATGACACCCGCTTTACGGATGCCCAGTATGACCTGCTGGCGAACCTCACCAGAGCTCTCCAGAAGGCGTGGCCCGCCATCACTTCGGATCGCATCGTGGGGCATTCAGAGATTGCCCCGGGGAGAAAAACGGATCCGGGCCCGCATTTTGACTGGGACCGCTACCGGAGCTCAATTTCCGCGGCTTAACGCGACCCCTGCAATTAAAAATGCGATGATGTAGACGATCAGTCTGTACGTCACCATTGATCCTGGCGGGATGCAGATGAACGACATTCCCGTGAGACCGCGTTTGCCGATCTCGTGGGCCAAACGAATGATTTCGTAGTCCGTCATGCCCATGGGTTCAGCGAGTTCCCCAAGAATATCGCCAGGTGCGGGCCCTGCGCCGCCCAGAATATCCATATCAAAGTGGACATAAACATCGTCGGTGCCTTCGTAAGCGTGGCGAAGTTCCTCACAAAGCCCTCCGATACCCAGCTCCGTTCGCACCTTCCACATGGGGTAAAAATGGGCACCCTGTTTTGTGTAATTCCGGACCATCGCAGCTTCCTCGAGCATGCCGCGCTCCCCGATCTCAACAAGATTAGGAATGGAAAAGTTTGAAAAACTGCTGAAAGTTTTTGATTTCCAATTGCCGCTCCCGGCGATCCGTTCATCGCCCGTAAGGTAGTCCAGCGGTCGTGAGTCCCAGTGGGTGTCAGTGCTGATCATTCCCACCTTGCCGACAGATCGTTCGGCTATCGGTTTGGCGATGGCATAGGAACTGCAGGGACTGTTCTGCCCAACCACGATGGGAATGGCGCCAGCCTCAAGCGCGCGATTAACCAACTCCTCGACCGCGCCTTGGGCTTTCAGGATATTTTCTGCGGTGGGGTCGAGATTGCACTCTGGCGCTATATCGGCATCGCCCATATCGACTACGTGCAATTTTTCAAAGATATCAACATCGAGCTCCTGGATGTAACCGCTGGGATAACGCGCGGATTGCTGTCGGACCCGTTTTGGCGCGGCGAGCCACTCGGTCTTGTCCACGCCTGCATACTTGCCGCGGGCGCCAGCGACATAGGGGGCACCAATGATGGCGACGTCGGCACCCTGGAGCTCCTCGGCATCGCGGGCATAAGGGACCCCCATGAACGTGGGAGTCTCCTCATTGATCATCGGGAGCGTCTCGCTGTCGATGTTGGTATACCCACCCATTCCTTCCCAAGGGGGTTTGCTCATAGCGTTTGTCCTTTTTAGTGTATTCAGGTTTGGATGATATGACGGGGAACGCGGCTGACTGGCTCGCAGGCGTCATCAGTAACAATGGCGGTTTCGCCGAGACACATACTCAGACCCGTGCGGTCATCCAATAAAATCATATGCAGAAAGAAAACCATTCCGGCCTCGAGCGTCTGAGGGTTGTCTTTCCAGATCATTGGCCAATCCATCCAGGAAGGGGGATAGCTGATGCCAACGGAATATCCGCATGCACTCAATGCGGCATGCTCGAATCCGTGAGATTGCATGACCTGTTCATGTGCCGCAAAAAGATCACCCACCGTGTTCCCTGCGCTGAGACGTTGCTGGCAGGCATCCAACGCTTCGGCGCAGGCGTTGTTCATTGCCCGGTGCCGAGGATCCACGTTTCCCGTCAAGATGTTATACATCATGCAGGTGTGATAGTGCCGATACGCAGCTGCGGGCTCAAAGACGATCTGGTCCTGCTCTGAGATCACCTCATCTCCGGTATGGTAGCGGCAAAACACGGCAGACTCCCCCGCACCCATCGGCCAACGGCTCGCTGTTGGGTCACCGCCCTCGCAAAGCAGTGTATTCATCATCGCCCCATAAACCGATTTGACTGTGTTACCCGGTCGGGTATGGGCAATGCTGGTTTCGAGGATCGCATCGCAGATCCGGCCAGACCGGCGCACGTAATCCAGCTCCAACTGGCTCTTGACCAGACGGACGAGTCGGATCAGGTCTGAGGCATCGACGATTTCACATAGACCGTCAAGCGCGTCATTGACCATCAAAGCACGCTGCCCGGTCAATCCATAGGCATGGTACTCAATTCCGATCCTACGGTTGGCGCAGCCATGTTCTTCCAGAATGCGCCGCAATTCCATGCCCGGGGATGCATCTTCCTGATCGATCCAGATCCGAATGTCATCGACAATCGACGTCTCCCGGGACTGGATGCGGTCCGCAGTGCGTGTGAGCAATGTCAACCCGTCCTCCAGGCCGAGATACATGGCCTGAAACATGGAGTAGCCGCTGGTGTCGTATCCGGTCAGGTAGAACATGCTTTCCTGCCGGAAGAGGATCAGTCCATCCAGTTGCGCCTTAGCCATGGCCTCCCGCGCCCGATTGATGCGTCGATCAAATTCCTGTTTTGGGAAATGAAGCATCTCAGGAGTAAAGCAATCTAGGGGAAACCCAGGAAACCCAGTTTTTGTCCGCTTCGGGCACTGTTTTGATCAAGAGGGCTTGTCATGCTGCCATAGGATGTCCGGTTCTCCGGCAGACTGATTGAGGCTCCTGGCCATCACGAACAGAAGATCGGAAAGCCGGTTAACGTATTGGCGGGAGGCATCAGAGACCGCATGGCCGTCGTCCACGGCGAACAGCGCACGCTCAACTCTCCTGCAGGTGCTGCGCGCAACGTGGCACAAGGCTGCAGCCCGAGTCCCGCCAGGCAGAATGAATTCCTCGAGGGGCGCCAGCGCCCCGTTCAGTTCATCCAGCATATTTTCCACTGCCTCGACCCGATCGACCGACACCAGCGTATGGCCGGGCAGGCTCAGTTCACCACCCAGGTCAAACAGGGTGTGCTGCACGACGGTCAGAAATTGGTGAATTTCCGTCGGTAACGTTTCGGTCATCATCAATCCGATAAGACTGTTGAGTTCGTCGACCTGACCCATAGCTTCAACTCGCGGCGAGGTTTTTGGAACCCGCGTGCCGTCCCCGAGCCCTGTGGTGCCCTCATCGCCGGTTCGGGTATAGATTTTGCTGAGCCGTTTTCCCATTGGTGTTTCCTTGATGTAGTTCAGTAATAGTAAATCAACCGCAGGGTGGAATANAGGTGAATATCCCCGNGNTTCGGGGTAATGTAGGCGACCCCNANGTCCGGGATCTCGTCGTTTATCCGATGCTGGCTTCACCNCTTGGCNCGAACCANCNGGTAGACAGCCGGNCTTGCCAGGATGACCAAGAAGACGGCATNCTTGGGGTTTNGNTTGTTGATCATAAAGANAAATGAGGATGACATGTATCAGTACGACGCCTATCAGGATCCCATNCAGCGGCCGCGTTATACCGGGNTGCCGACTTTTATGCGGGCCCCTTTTCGGGAAGACTATGCGGGCCTCGATATTGGTTTAGTCGGCGTCCCCTTTGATGGCGGAGTTACCAATCGCACGGGAGCGCGTCACGGTCCTCGGGAGATTCGAAACCAATCGAGTCTGATGCGCCGGCGAAACCAGTCGAGCGGCATCAGTCCGCACGATATCTGTGCCGTGGCCGATGTGGGAGATGCGTGGGTACAGTCCCCGTTCCACCTGGAAAAGAGCCTTGATGAAATTCAGACATTTTTTTCAGGACTTCACGAGGCGGGAGTGGTGCCCATCTCTGCCGGGGGAGATCACTCGGTTACCTTGCCGATCCTGAGAGCCATCGCGAAGGATGGCCCCGTGGGGTTAGTACACTTTGATGCCCATTGTGACACGGGCGACGACTATCTCGGGTCCAAGTTCCACCATGGCGCACCGTTTCGTCGGGCCGTTGAGGAAGAACTGATTGATCCCAAACGCACCATCCAGATTGGCATCCGCGGCTCTCTGAATGATCTTGACCAATGGAAGTTCAGTCATGACACCGGGATGCGGGTCATCTACATGGATGAGTTCTACGAACTGGGCGTCAAGTCTGTGATCAAAGAGATCCACCGGGTCGCAGGTCGGGAGCCGTGCTACCTGACCTTTGATGTTGATGGATTGGACCCGGTTTACGCTGCCGGGACAGGCACGCCTGAGGTGGGTGGGTTCAGCACAGTTGAGGCGCAGTTGATGATCCGTGGATGCCGGGACCTGAATCTTGTGGGGGGCGACGTCGTTGAGGTAGCACCGCCCTTTGACCCGAGCGGCAACACGGCCCTGACAGGGGCAACCATGATGTTTGAGATCTTATGCGTGGTTGCCGATGCATTGGCCAAAAGGCGCAGCGGCTAAAGCCCCAAGAAATCATCCAAGGGGTTAGCCTGGCCGTTTGTCAAAAGCGGGTATGTCGTCAGGAATGTGATGAAAAGCCTGTTTGTCGCAGGTGAATATTGCGGCTCCAGGAGTAAATACTGACGGATCGTCCAGGGTGCCGACCTTGATCACGATCGAGCCAGGTCGTTTTGGTGTCTCTGTGGCGAGACTGGTGCCACAGGTTTCGCAGAAATAACGGGTGACAGGGCTTTCCAGGTCAGACCGGCGAAAAGACTTCATCTCGCCTTGAGTTAATTTGAAAGCGTCAAGCGGGAAGATCATCAAGGCATTGGGATTGCCGCCGCTTATGTACTGGCATTCCCGGCAGTGGCAGTGCAAAGCGGCCTGTGCTTCGCCCTGGATCTGGTAACGCACATCCTTGCAATAACAGCCCCCGGTAAGTTTCATGCTTTCCTCCGTTGCCGGTGACGGGTACGCTGACACATTAGCACGGTTTACAGGCGACGGCCATTGAAGTGAAAACCGATTTGGCTTCGATCAAAGATCGGGTCCCGGCGTGCGGTACATCGCCTGCATGGGTGTGATCACGAGGCCCTCGGTGCTGACACGCTCGAGATCATCATGGTAGGTCAGCTCAAATAAGGTAAGTAAAGCCTTTGGATCGTTTTGGCGTCCTGTTTTTCTACTCTGCAACAGTTGTATGACTTCCCCGAAATGTGCCAACTTATTGCGCCGACCCTGCTCGGTAATGACGTATACCCGTTCCTCGGTAATCTCTTTCGCCTTAAGAAAACTGAGGTTATGAAGCCCTCTGGTGTGCTCCTGAGGCAGGTAGAACAATATCTGCAGCCCTTTGAGATCATCGGTGATGCTGTGATCGACAAGAAAGGGTCCAGAGGGATAAGTATCGGCTATGGTCTCGATAAACCTGCCGTCGTCATGGTGGACCGTTTTGTGGCTCAGTAATAGCCCACCGTAGATCACCGCGAGCGCCCCAAAGAGTATTGATGCCGCGACCTGCGGCGATCGGCAGACCACCGGGATGCGAGAGGCCATCCGCTTAAGGCCCAGGGCAGCAAGCATGGCCCAGGGTGCGACGCTGTGCAGCAAATAATGGTGATGCTTGCCTGAAAAAAAACTCAAGACCAGCGGAACGGAGAAGGCCCACAGCCACAAAAAACGTTCCGGAGACTCACGGTCGTAGAGTGCCGCGCGCCATGTTGCGACAAAGGCCACTGGCGCGAGCAGGATCCAGGGAGCATTCACCTGCAGTAACGCAACAACGTAATACCAAAAAGGCTTGCTCATCAGCGAGTAATCACCAGAGGTGCGTCCAAGGAGGTCATAGAGCCATAGTTCGATGGCGCCAGGAACTTCAAACGTGATGACAAGTGGCCACCATAGTCCGATGAGTAAAAAAAGCATGACACCCCATACCCACAGATAACGGCGAAGCAAAGACAGCTTGCCGGTAAGTAGGATGAAGGCTGTTACGGGAAT
>NZKZ01000001.1 GCA_002694065.1 Acidiferrobacter sp. | reverse complement strand
GTTTAACCTTCTTTAGAAAACAAAACGTTCAACGCCCGCGGCCCGCGTCACCTGCCGTCAAGGGTCGCTAGCGTGCCGTAAAGATCAGGCCGGCGATCGCGAAAGACTGCCCAGGAGTCACGGTATTCTTTGATCTGATCGAAATCAAAGCGATGGACCAACACCTCTTCCTGGTCTCTGCCGGCCTGTGCTACGACCTGGCCCTCGTGATCAGCGATAAAGGAGTGGCCGTAAAAGTCGAGATGCACGTCCGGTAATTCGGTCATATATTCCCGACCGATCCGGTTAGAGGCAACGACCGGCAGAATATTGCACGCCGCGTGTCCGCACATCGCGTTACGCCAGGCATCCACCGAGTCATTGCCTGTCAGCATATCCCCGCCGCCTCCAAGGCCAGACCCAATCGCAGTAGGATAAAGAACGATGTCGGCCCCCATGAGGGTCAGGCATCTCGCCGCTTCGGGAAACCATTGATCCCAGCAGATAAGGACGCCGACTTTGCCGTATCGGGTCTTCCAGACACGAAACCCGGTATCACCCGGACTGAAATACTCCTTTTCCTGATAACCTGGCGCATTGGGGATGTGTGATTTTCGGTAGACGCCAAGGATCATGCCATCCGCGTCGGCCATTGCCACAGAATTGAAATAGACCTCCCCCGCTTTTTCAAAAAAGCTGATCGGCAGTACGACCTCTAACTCCTTAGCGAGGGCGGAAAAGCGCCTGACGACCTGACTTTCTTCTAACGGGCGAGCCAACGAGCGGTGCTTGTGGCATTGCTCGATCGGAAAATACGGCGTTTCAAATAACTCTTGAATCAGGATGATAGAGGCCCCACCGGCCGCCGCCTGACGTACCAGGTTTTCTGCCCGATTGATGTTTTCATCCTGCTCCCAGGTGCACGCCATCTGCGTTGCTGCTACCCCTACATTCGCCATTTGATCTCGCCTCCACCGAATCCGTCGTCTTTAGCACATAGTATGTTACTGCTTTGATTCACATCAATCGATCCCGCTTTCATCTTACAATTTATCCGTGAACAAGATCCAAGACCCATGAACTCATCCTCTTTCACTAGCGATTTAACAGTTTCCCTACGGTATCTTGCCGTCGGTGAGAACAGTGCGGTGGTCCGCCCTTCTATCGGCGGCGGCGATAGCGCCTCTGAGGAGGGCGCCTACGAAACAAGATCCGTAAAGATGCGCAGCGCACGCAGCATGGAAACCTCGCTTGATCGGGAAGGGTTTTTTTTGGCCAATCAACAAACTCAAGTGACTGATTTTTTTTCAGAGACCGAGATTGCGTCGATCTACGAAAAGGAACTCCAATCGCTACTGACCGACATCACCGGAGCAAAGAGAGTCGAGATCTTTGATCACACCCGGCGCGCTTCATCAATTGACACTCAACGCCAGCACGGCATTCGCGAACCCGCGGCAACCATTCACAATGACTATGATGACGCATCCGGCCCCAGGCGTTTGCGCGACTTTTTTCCTCAAGAGGCCGAAGCACTCACAAAGAACCGTTTTGCGATAATCAATGTCTGGCGCTCAATGAACGGGCCCGTGTCCAACTTTCCACTCGCGCTGTGTGATGCGTCATCAGTTGCCGACGAGGATCTGGTCAGCGTGCCCCGAGTCTCAAAAGATCGTGTCGGCACTGTCCAGATGGCAACCTTTAATCCCTCACATCGCTGGTGTTACTACCCGGACATGCAGATGAACGAAGCCTTGCTCTTTAAGGTCTATGACTCGGCCAATGACGGCCGAGCCAGATTTACCCCACACACCTCATTTGAGGATCCACGCGTTAAAGACGCAACTAGCGCAGACCGGCAAAGCATCGAAAGCCGATGCTTTGTTGTTTTTGAATAGATCAGGTTTGCCTGAATCCAAGAAACACGCTTAACTGAAACCCAATAAGGAGCAAGCAATGACGACCGAATTTACCCTGCACGATCTGGACAGTGCGCCCGAGGGAAGCAAACCTTTACTGGAACAGTTTCTTGCATCTTCAGGGCGGATTGTCGGTTTTTATGGAATGCTCGCTGAATCCCCCGAAGCCCTGCGCGGCTATAAGGCCTTATCTGATGCTTTCGATGATGCTTCCCTGACTGACGAGGAAAAGACGGTGGTTTGGCAGACCATCAATGTGGAACACGAATGCCACTACTGCGTTCCTGCACATACCTCCATGGCAAAAGCAATGAAAGTGAGTGATGAGTTAAATAACGCGCTACGCGACGAAAACCCCTTGCCGGATTCCAAACTGGAAGCACTGCGTGATTTCACGCTTATCCTGGTAAGAAACCGCGGACATGCAACGGATGCTGAAATTAAAGCATTCCTTGATGCCGGGTACACGCGCCGGAATATCATGGAGGTCGTGTTGGGCATCTCAGAGAAAGTACTCAGCAATTACGTTAACCATCTGACGAAGACGCCGGTGGATAAAGAATTTGACCGATTCGCCTGGTCGAGATCAAAGTAACCGACCCTCCTGTAATATCGACTTCTTGGCATCAACGGGATTAAGTCATGAACAGCACGAAAAGACGCTTGCAGATCGCCTGCTTGCAGACNAGTCCCCAGCCGGATTTTCAGACTGCGCTGGATCAGGCGATATCGCTGGCCGAAGAGGCGGCAACAAGCGGTGCCGAGTTTATTGCCNCCCCCGAGTACTGTGGCGGACTCAAANCCGAAGGCGCAAGCTTTGCNCCGCCNAGCGCACCCGAANCATCTCACCCTGTCNTAAACGGGCTNCAAACTTTTGCCAAAGACAGGAGNAAATTCGTTCTTATCGGCTCAGTCGCCATCAATGGCCCCGATAACAAGATCCTTAACCGGAGCTTCCTCATAGATAAAGAAGGGAATATCGTAAGTCGATACGACAAGATTCACCTGTTCGACATCAATCTTTCTGAACAGCAGTCGTACCGTGAAAGCGCAACGGTTCGCGGCGGAAACGAAGCGATTATCTGTCAAACTCCTTTTGCCAAAATCGCGCAGACAGTTTGCTACGACCTGCGCTTCCCGCATCTCTATCGGGAGTTGTCTCAGTCCGGCGCCGAGATTCTTTTAGTTCCAGCGGCCTTCACAAAGAAAACGGGAGAGGCTCACTGGCATATCCTGAACAGAGCACGCGCAATAGAAAACGGGGCTTTTGTTGTTGCGCCCTGCGCCATTGGTGAGGTCACAGGTGGCGGCGCAAGCTATGGGCACTCGCTAATCATCAACCCCTGGGGAGAGATTCTTGCCGACGGCGGTGATCAGGTTGGAGTTGTCAGCGCAGTGATTGATCTGGACGAAGTAGCAACAGCACGTCAGCGTATCCCGAGCCTGTCCCATGACAGACCTTTTGCCCGCAAGGAAAACGAGGGGCTGGCCGCTGAGTAGGAATCGACCATACTGTAGATTGATCGTGTTGGACTGCTGGATCTTTTTCCGACTTGCACGTAACTGAAAAAAGAGAATTAAAAATGAATCATCAAGAGCAGCGACGAGAACTGGCCGCAGCCCTGCGTTGGGCCGCTAGACTGGGATGGCAATCCGGAATCTGCAATCACTTTAGTCTTGCAGTGGACGCAGATCAAGGCTCCCAAGAAGGGATACTCATTAATCCTCAGGGCTATCATTGGTCGGAGGTCACGGCCTCTTCTTTGCTCTTGCTCGATTCGCAAGGTGTGCTTTTGGACGGTAAGGGAACTGTAGAAGACACTGCGTTTTTCATCCACTGCGCAATTCACCAACAAATTCCCAGTGCTCGCTGCGTGCTACATGCGCATCCCCCTCATAGCACGGCAATCATGTGTACAGAAAAAGGTCGTCTAATTAATATTCATCAGGACAGTTTGCGATTCCATAAACGCATTGCGTATGACGATGACTTTGGAGGAGTCGCTAGCAACGCCTCTGAGGGATTACGCATTGCCAAGGCCATGAGCGACCGTCCGATCATGATGATGGCTCATCACGGGGTGACGGTGACTGGATCGACTGTCGCCGAGGCGCTGGATAGCTTTTATTACCTGGAGGTTGCAGCTCGATTCCAGATCCTGGCGGCCTCAACAGGAGATCCATTAAAGATAATGAGCGAAGAAGTCGCTGATCGCTTAGCCCCCGCGTTTCAGTTATTCAATGAACAGACGACCGGTCATTTTTTAGCTATCCGAAGAATTCTTGATCGGGAAGAACCAGAGTACTCAGCGTGAACGCTTCGCCACTCATCAAAGGAAAAAGCCTACCATTGCTAATCAATCAGCCATCCGGATTAAATCTGGAGGGGACTATTGAGTGGCTCGAGGACCATAGACCTCTTCTCGACGATCTAACCCACACAGCTGGTGTAGTTCTTCTTCGTAAGCTGCCAATCAAAACCCCTGGCGACTTTGAGGTGATCTGTAAAGCGATCCGGCCACAACTCAGAAAATATACCGGGGGCGACTCCCCCAGAAACAGTCTTACTGAATTTGTCTACACCTCAACAGAGTATGCATCCGGGCTTGAAGTGCCTTTGCATAACGAACTCTCGTATGCCGGCTGGTCGCCTGATCGAGTCTTCTTTGGTTGTCTTCGACCTGCGGCTATGGGTGGCGAAACCCAGGTTGCCGATGGCCGCGCTATTTATCGCAGGCTCGACCCGACGATCAGGAAGAACTTCGAAGACAAGGGCATAACTTACCTTCAATATCTACGCGATCAATCCGTTTCTGGCACTGGAAAGTCATGGCAAGAGACTTTTGAAACAAACAGTCGCAAAGAAGTAGAAAGTTATCTCGAAACTTCAAAGATGGATTTTGAGTGGACAGCACTCGGCCTCAAAACACGTGCATTTCATCAGGCGATATTGAAACATTCCGTGACTGGCGAAAGATGCTGGCACAATCAGGCGGATCAATGGCACCGATTGATCCCAAGTGTGAAGGACTCTGTCGGCGAAGAATTCACTAAATCTCAATCAACACCTTATGTCGTGACATTTGGTAACCACGTTGTGTTTGGGGATGAATCCGAAATCAATCCAAACGATCTCCTAAAGATTTCTGCTGTGTCTCGCTCATGCGAAGTATTATTTCCTTGGCAAAAAGGAGATGTAATGATCATCGATAATGTTTTGGCAATGCATGGACGAAAACCGTTTACTGGTCTTCGCCAGAACGTAGTTGCGATGGCCTAGTGGACGAGCAAATAGAGATCGAAGTCGCACGCCACTAATCGATGTGTTTTAGGAAGTTTTGCCTAAGACTCGTAAGAGTCTTTATTTGATTAGGCCGACGATAACCGAAACTGGAGGGTTGATTCAGTGATCAAGCTTCATCAAAGATGACTACGTCAGGTCTATCACGCGACACAACAGACACACCTTCTAAGCTAATTGCTGGTTCTCTTCGATCCAGTTGGTGGTATTCGTGCTGGGCGGTACATGAATGTCAATGCAAACCACAGGCCTATCACCCAGGATTTCACCGCCATGTTCCACATACGCTGGCGCGTACCGCATGCAACCAGGGCCGATCTCTCTGACTTCATCTCCTACGGTCAGCCGGGTGCGGCACGCTTCACCTGCTCATGAGGACGGCTATAAAGCTCGTACGTTCCGCCTGGCTCGAACTTGGTCTAAACCAATTGACAGTCTCGCCCATAACGGAGATTGCCGGTTGATCTATACGGCTCGGAATAACAATCGGAAGCCGCTGGCGCTCTCAATTGAAGAAAGATGTACTGAGTCTTTACGCCGCTTTTTTGACCCGCGCCGACCTGGATCGCTTCGGCCCAGCTTGCCTCTGACGCCAACTGCCGGGTTTGTGTGTCGTTGCCTGTTTGGCACCCTTGCTGAACCTGCGTCGTGGCTTCGCTGTACGCTTTGGTTTAGAGGCGGGACGGGGCTCTCCGCTAGTTGGCTCGAGACCATCGACCACTTCTCTTTTCACCTTCTGCCCAATCAGTTTTTCAATCTGAGAAAGCTTCTTCCAGTCAGCAGGACCGACCAGTGAGATCGCGCAACCGGTTGCGCTTGCACGACCGGTACGCCCGATTCGATGAATGTAGTCTTCGGCAACGGTTGGCAAATCGTAGTTGATGACGTGACTGATATCCTTGATGTCCAGTCCACGGGCTGCGACGTCTGTCGCAACCAAAGTATCAATACGGCCTTTTCGCAGGTTTTCAACCGTTTGCCTGCGTTTATTTTGGCTCATGTCACCGTGCAGCGCGGCACTCTTGAGATTCTTTCCTCGCAATACCTTGGCAACCTGCTCCGCTCCTCGTTTTGTTGCGGTGAACACGAGTGACTTAAAGAGCTGTCCGCTCTCCAGATGATGCTCCAAAAGTTTTTGCTTATGCGCTTTGCTATCTGCATGGTGCATATGCTGCTGAATCGACTTGTGACGTCGATTGCTGGCCGCCAGAGCAATACTTTCTGGTTTTTTGAGCAATTGATTTGCCACCTTGAGCACTTGCCCTTCGAGTGTTGCGGAAAACAGCAGGGTTTGGCGGCTTTTGGGAGTCGCTTCGGCGATTTCTTTCACCGCATCGATAAAACCCATATCCAGCATCCGATCGGCTTCATCCAACACCAAGATCTCAAGCCGGGAAAAATCAACTTTGCCCCGCTCCATATGGTCGAGCAAGCGTCCGGGCGTTGCCACCAGCAGATCAAGGCGTCCACGAAGTAATCTCAGCTGCGGCCCATACGCCATTCCCCCGATGATGGATCCACTAGACACCTTAGAGAAACGACTGAACTGGCGGATATTCTGATTCACCTGCATCGCAAGTTCGCGGGTAGGAGTGAGCACCAGCACACGAGGGCCGTTTCCAGGCTTTTTTGACCGGCGCAAAATGCGGTCCAGGGCCGGGAGAACAAAGGCTGCTGTTTTGCCAGTCCCCGTCTGTGCCGAAGCCATCAAATCTGCGCCAGACAGCACTACGGGAATCGCGCGCTGCTGGATCTCGGTCGGCTTGATAAAACCCGCTTTCTCAATCGACTGCTGTATTCTCGAATCGAGCTTAAGTTCGTTAAATTGCAAAATATGATCCTCACGGCATTTGTGCCGCTATGAGTACAAAACAGTGATGGGGTTTCGCAGCCCTGCTGCACCTGACTTAACCAGTTCGTTGCGAATTAATCGTCAAGGGCCACGGCGTGTTACGGGCAGTAACACAAGTGATGAGGGACAAGCACACGATCAGAAACGCGTTTTCCCCTCTCTGGGGAGGCGCGACTATACAGGGCTCACGTGAAAAATACCAGCCATTGAATGGCCATGGCTTTAGGCCCTGCCTTTCACGTCAACCAGAACACGGTTCTGTTAAGAGATATTGCCAGAATGCGCCAACAGCTTACGATGTGGTCTCGTCCTGGCAGTAA
>NZKZ01000095.1 GCA_002694065.1 Acidiferrobacter sp. | reverse complement strand
GGAAATACCGATACGTATCTACAAACCCACCCATCTGAGTCAAACGCCCACGCTCTTGTATCTTCATGGCGGCGGCTGGGTAGTCGGCAATCTCGACACCCATGACCGGGTAATGCGTCTGCTGGCGGAGTTTTCAGGAACCTGTGTTGTTGGTGTCGACTATGCCCTGTCACCGGAATACCGGTTTCCGGTAGCGATCAACGAGGTGCAGGCGGTGCTCGACTGGCTGAAGATTCAAGGCCCGGATCACGGCCTCGATAGTTCGAGGCTGGCCATTGGGGGGGATTCTGCGGGGGCCAACATGGCGGTCTCCGTAACTCAGCTCTGCCACCAGAAAAATCCGGGGCTGATTCAGTGCCTGCTGCTCTATTACGGCGCCTACGGACTCACGGACTCGGCAGCCTGGCAGCAATACGGCACTGCCGACTTCGAATTTACCCGTGAGGAAAAAGAGTTTTACGTCACAAGCTACCTGAGCACAGAAGAAGACCGAAATGATCCCCGGTTCAAAGTGTTAGACGGAGATATCAGTCTACTGCCCAGTGCCTTCATCGCAGCGGCCGAGTGTGACCCGCTGCAGGATGATTCAACAGCGCTCTACGAGGCCATGCAAAAAGCAGGCCGGTCAGCGACGCTGAAGATCTATCCCGGAGTGCTGCACAGTTTCATCCATTACAGTCGTATGCTTGATCAGGCCACTGAAGCGCTGCGCGACGGTGCTGACACGCTCAAGGCCGCGCTGGACTGAGGAAGACGTTTTCGGCCTAGCGTCCCGCGCGATCCGCCACAGAAAGGATTCTCTGCATCTCCCTGACCACGGGCTTTTCAATCAGTTTGCCATCCACGACGACGAGTCCTGTGTTCGCGTCTTCAAAGGCCGCCACCACTTTACGAGCTCGGGCTACTTCCTCCGCAGAGGGGGTAAACACTTCATTGAGATCAGCAATCTGCTTGGGATGGATGGCTCCCTTGCCGCTGAAGCCAAGATCTCTCGCCTGCCGGGCCTGAATCTTCATGCCCTCTAGATCCTCAAGATCCAGGTACGGCACATCGACAGCATCCACGCCAACACTGGCGGCCGCGTGTACGACCCGCGACCGGGCATAGAGCAACGGCTCCCACGCGTTCTTACATCTCAGATCTGCCGCCATATCTACCCCCCCAAAAAACAACGCGTCTATGCGGGCACTGGATCGGGCGATATCAAACACGGCTTCTAGCCCTGCATTCATCTCAATAATGATGTGCAGCCGTGTATCATGACCCCGCTCGGTCAGAAGATCGTCAAGCCACACCACTTCATCCGGGGAAACCACCTTGGGCAACATCAATGCTGGCGGCGGCATATCTGTCGCAAGAATCGCCTGGACATCATCAAGACCCACGGCTGAGCGCAGACAATTGATACGGACAATGCGCTCTACGCCATCGTCGGCCTGCGGTTCGGCAAAAAGCGCCAAGGTTTTTTCCCGCGCTTCGTCCTTGTCATGCGGTGCGATCCCGTCTTCGAGTTCAACGCAGACAATATCCGCACCGCTCGCCAGGGCCTTGGGATACAGCTCCGGCCTTAACCCGGGGGCAAAAATAAAACTTCGGCGAGGCTGAACGCTCTGTGCCTGTTCTTCCGTCATGCTTGATTCCCGACCCTGCTAATACGACCGCGGCAAACCGAGAACATGCTCGCCAAGGTAGCTCAGGATCAAATTGGTTGAGATGGGGGCCACCTGATAAAGACGGGCCTCACGGAACTTGCGCTCGACATCGTATTCTTCAGCAAAGCCAAATCCCCCGTGAGTCTGCACACACATTTCCGCCGCAGCCCATGATGCCTCGGCGCACAGCATTTTTGCGAGATTGGCTTCTTCTCCAGGATTCTCACCTGCGTCATAGAGTCGAATGGCTTCACGCAGCACCAGTTCTGCCGAGCGCATCTGAGCATAGGCTCTTGCGATGGGGAACTGGATACCCTGGTTCTGACCAATAGGCCTGCCAAACACAGAACGCTCTGCCGCGTAGGCCGTGGCTTTCTGGATAAACCACTTGGCATCACCGATGCACTCGGCCGCGATCAGAATGCGTTCTGCATTCATACCCGACAGGATGTAGCGAAAGCCCCGCCCTTCGTCTCCGATCAGGTTTTCTGCCGGCACCTTCATATCATCAAAAAAGATTTCGGTGGTTGCGTGATTCATCATCGTCCGGATCGGCCGGATGGTGAGCGAATCGTCACTGGCTTCACGCATATCGACCAGCAGCACAGACAATCCGTCTGTTTTCTTCTGGCCCTGGTCTTTCGGCGTCGTGCGGCACAGCAGGATCATGAGATCCGAATATTCAGCCCGGGAGGTCCATATTTTCTGNCCGTTCACNACNTAATGATCATCGACCCGGTTCGCTGTAGTCCGAAGCGCTGTGGTATCGGTTCCGCTGGTCGGCTCAGTNACCCCAAATGCCTGAAGCCGCAGTTCCCCCCGGGCGATAGCCGGCAGGTACTTTTCCTTCTGNGCTTCAGATCCGTGTCGCAGCAATGTGCCCATGGTGTACATCTGGGCGTGGCACGCCCCGGCGTTACTGCCCGAGCGGTGAATCTCCTCAAGAATCGCCGCACCGGCTGAGAGTGGCAAACCCGAACCCCCATAGGATTCAGGAATCAGTGCCCCTAAAAAGCCCGACTCGGTCAGCGCCTTCACAAACTCGCCGGGATACGCCTGTTCGCGGTCACACTTGCGCCAATACTCTCCCGGAAAATCCTCACACAGGCGCGAAACGCTTTCGCGTATTTCGGGGTGGTCTAGTTCGTATGTGGGGGGTTTGATACTCATGACGTTTCGGCTGGTGGCGAATACGGTTAAAGGGAAAACTCTTTTCGAATGGACGAACCATGCTGGTCCAATACCGGGACTGCCGTGGGGCGGGCACCTTCTGTCACCACCGGCAGATCCGCCATGCTGACCTCCACGCCGTCAAAGTGGGCCACCTGATTTCGAATAAGTTCGTGGTTCGACAGATCCTCAACCGTACTGAGACGCCCGTTCGCAATTTGTGCCCCGTCCAGCAACGTAGCCATCTCGTCGATATCAAAACGGCCAAAGACGGTGCTGATAATCTTGTCCATCACTTCACGATTTCTGACGCGCTCAGTGTTATCGACGAAACGCGGATCCGGCCCCAACTCGGGCTGACCCAGCACGGCATCACAAAAAACACACCACTCACGATCACTCTGGATGGCGATCAGAATCTGGCCCCCTCCTTTTACCGAGTACGCCCCATAAGGCGCTATCAACGCATGGGTCAGACTCATCCGCTCGGGCGCCCCGCCGAGATAACGGTGCGACAACAGAGGAAAGTTCATGAAGTCTGCCATCACATCAAACATGGCAATCGATATATCAATGCCTGTGCCGGTGCGGCCACGCTGGATAAGCGCCCTCAGGATCGAAGAAAACGCGGTCTGTCCGGTCGCAATGTCACAAATGGAAATCCCGACCCGGGCGGGTTGTTCACGGGTGCCGTTGACCGCGCAGATTCCACTTTCGGCTTGAACCAGAAAGTCATAGGCTTTTTTACGGGCACCCGGCCCTGTGGATCCGTAACCGTTGATCTCACAGGTAATGAGTCCCGGATTGTGTTCCCGCAAGGCATCACCGCCAAAGCCTCTGCGTGCCAGGGACCCCGGCGCCAGGTTATGCAGGAAGACATCCGCTTCTTTCAGCATTGACCGCAACAGGGCCTCATCAGCATCGATATTGAGATCAAGGGCGACGGACTCCTTGCCGCGATTGAGCCAGGAGAAAAACACACTGTTGCCACTCGCGCCTCGATCGTAGCCTCGCGCAAAGTCTCCTTCCTTGCGTTCCACCTTGATAACGCGGGCCCCCGCATCCGCCAGCATCAATCCGCAATATGGAGCGGCCACCGCCTGCTCCATAGAGACCACGAGCAATCCGGCAAGTTCCTGATCTAGACCCATGCTGATTTCAAGACTGATAAAACGAAAAACCGAATCTACGGGATATCAGCGGAAAAAGCGATCAAACACATCACACAAGATCACGCGCTACAACCCGGCCACGGCTCCCTGAAGTCTGTTGCGGCGTTTTAGACCGGCCGGTTGAGGTCTGGCGCTAGTTCCAAAAGCCGGCACAGACCGTTGCATTGCGGTCGGCATCAGGCACCTTGGCGGTCAGCACCGTGCCAGCATCCCAATGAGAACTGTCGACCATGGCAATAGTCACGTTGGTATCGTAGTCCGGAGACCAGGTGGAAGAAGAGATGTGCCCCACGACGTTTCCGCTGCTGTCCTGAAGCGGCCAAGGATGATAGATCGCGGGAACCGCCGGCCCATCCAACTCGAGAGCGCGGATTTGCCTTACAGGCGTGCTCAACTTGGAAAGCGCCGAATGACCTAAAAACCCTTCAACCGACTCCAGGTTGCAGTACTTCCCAAGACCCGCCTCAAAAGGGGTATGAGCTGTAGTGATGTCGCTGCCAAACGACAGCAGGCCTGCCTCGATGCGCTCGATCAGGTTGGGACATCCGGCCCGCACATCCAGATCTTCCCCAGCCGCAAACAAGGTATCCCAAACTGCTTCACCATATTCGCTGCCATCCAGATAGAGCTCAAATCCTCCCTGATGAGACCAGCCGGAGCGGGCGATGATCATGTCTTGCCCCTGAAAATTGATCGTCTTGTGTCTGAAAAACTTTGTGCTCACAACCTCATCACCAAATACCCGCGCGACCAGTTCATCAGCCCGCGGGCCCTGGATCGCCAACGGGGAGACGTCCGGCTCAAATACTTCGACGTCGAGTTTTGCCGCTGCCGCAAGGCCCTTGCAGTAAAGCAGCATATCTGAGTCGGCAAGTGATAACCAAAAGCGGTTCTGGTTGAGTCGGATGGCCACCGGATCGTTCATCATCCGCCCGGCATCATCCACCATGGGAACGTAGTAGCACTGATCATCCTGCATACGGGACATGTCACGCGGCGTGGTCATCTGCACCAGACGCAATGCGTCTTTGCCTGTGATCTCGACTTGCCGCTCACAGGAAACATCCCAAACCTGAACCGCGGTCTTCAGGTGACGGTAATCCTCTTGCGGGGTGGTGAAATAAGATGCCAACAACATATGGTTGTAGACCGTATAGGCCTTAACACCCGCCGCCGTCACACGGCTGGAGAATGGGGTTTTGCGCACACGGATTGACGGTGTCAGAAACGGCATCGACATGACTTTAACTCTGCTGTCAGATTTTTGGCGACGGAATGATAGCCCAACCTGAAGGTTTCAGAAATGCTCTGGACTTCACATTCTCCTCGCGATCAGCCAGTTTCGGCTTCCAGGCCTGCTGCGTTAATTCCGCCCAGAGCAGCCGCTTCATCATTATCCGAAGTGTCACCAGAGATTCCCACAGCGCCCAGCAGCGTCCCATCGCTGTCCCGCACGAGCACCCCACCCGGCACCGGCACCATGTCACCGCCTGCGAGTCCGTTAATCGACTGAATAAAATACGCCTGCTGCTCAGCCCGATTCATCAGGGCGCGTGTTCCCATGCCCAGGGCGATGGCTGCATTGGCTTTACCGTGGGCAATTTGCGCACGCATCGCACTTACCCCGTCTTCGGACGCTGCAGCGGCCAGCGACCCGCGAACGTCCAGCACGATAATGCTGACGGGTTTCAGGTTGAGTTTCCGCGCCTCTGCCAGCGCGCCATCTACCAGGGTTCTCGCCTGATCCAAGGTTATCGACATAGGGTTCTCCACTTTAACTTCGGCATGGGTTTCATCTCCCAAAATCCTTTGATTCCTGTTTGATTCCAGTTCTGCGCTTTACATGCCAAGACGGATTCTGCAGTCTCAGCCTGCGGCCGCCTCCAGGGCTTTGGGCAGTGCATCGGCGAAAAGGGCGAGATCCTCAGGTCGCCCCACGGATACACGGATACATCTGTTGAGCGGGGCCACTCCGGGCATTCTCACAAATATCCCTTGCACCACGAGATGGTCGAGGACCGACTTGGCGAATGCCCCGTCTTGGCCACAATCGATCGCAACGAAATTCGTTGCTGACGCCAACGCCACCAGTCCGTTGTCTTGGGCTATCTGATAAACCGTCTCACGGGCTTGCTCTACCCTGGCGACAACGCTTTTCAGGTGCTCTTTGTCTGAGAGGGCAGCAACACACGCCGCCTGGGCGACGCATCCCAGCCCAAAGTGATTGCGAATCTTGTTGAACTCATTGATGAGCTCAGGCTCACCTATCGCATAACCCACGCGAATACCGGCCAGACCGTAGGCTTTGGAAAAGGTGCGAAACCTAAGAACGCGTCTGTCCGACGGGTCGATCACAGGGAGAACGTTCTCGGACGCGAATTCCCCATAAGCCTCGTCAAGCACCAGCAAGGATCCTTCCGGTGTTTGCTCAACCATTGCTTCAACCGCGGACGCCGGCCACCAGGTACCCATGGGATTATCCGGATTGGCAAAATAAATCAGTTTGGGGTGATGCAGTCCCGCCGCCTCAACCAGTGCTGCGGGATCTTCGTGGTCGTCCCGGTACGGCATTGTAACGAGCTCTCCGCCAAAGCCGGCAACGTGAAAATTAAATGTGGGGTACGCCCCAGCAGAAGTGACAACCTTATCTCCCGAGCCAACAAAGAGTCGCACCAGATAACCGAAAAGGCCATCAATCCCTTCACCCACCATAATGTGCTCGGGACCAATACCGTGATGGTCGGCTAAGGCATGGCGGAGCTCAAAGAATTCGGGATCACCATATTTCCACGCCTGTGTCGCCATCTGGGAGATGACCTTTGTGACCTGCTCGGAAGGTCCAAACACATTCTCATTGGCTCCAATCCGGGCTGAAAAAGCGCGCTCAAGGATGCGCTCCTGCGCTTCTGGCCCCACAAAGGGCACGGTGGCGGGCAGACTCTTGGCTAGCGAAGTCGTGCGGTATTCAGGCATGCGGGGATTCTGTCATAGAGTGAAAGAAATACAACGTCAACAAAGCGCCCGCTTCAGACGGAAAACTGCCCACGAACCACCTGCGCAGAGAAACCCCCTACCCAGATATCTGTGGGCAGATTTCCATTAAGTGTCATCCGGGTCACCACAAGACTCGGCCGCTGGATCTCATAACCCTGCTCGGCACGGATGCGCGACGTCGTGCCGGCTTCTGGCGCAATCAAGTTATGCCGGGCAAGATAGCAGGCAAGCGCGCGGTTGGTGGTTCCCGCTGCCGGGACCTCCGGCGTACCCACGCGCGGTGCAAATTCGCGGCAGTGCACCGTGTTCTGTGCTTCGACTGTTTCGCGGCAGAACACCATCACTGTATCAACATCCGTCTGGTCACAGTAATCGGCCAGTTGCTCAAAATCCGGGGTCAACGACTGAACGCCCAGCAGTGAGGGCATGGGAATAACCAGATGAGAGAAATCTGATCTTGTGTATTCCACAGGTAACGAACCATCGAGATCACCCGCCCCAGCGCCAAAGAGTCTCTGGAGGGTCTTTTTATCGATTGAAGCTGGTTCAAACTCGGCAGGCTCCAGATTGAGCATCACCTCAATCCGGCCATCGTCCTGATGATCGACTGTTACCGTAGCCGAACTTGCCGGGGTTCGCAGGGTCACCTCATCCGAGGAGCCACGAGAAATATCGAGGTAACCGCGAGAGACGAGGCCTGTCATCAACGCCAGCGTCCCGTGCCCGCACATGGGATATTCCTGCGCGGTTGAGAAAAACCGCACGCCCACCTCCCGGCCTTTTACGCTCATGACGAAACAGGTTGCAGGGGCACGAACTTCCCGGGCAATCTGTTGCATTGTTTCAGTCGTCAGTCCTTCGCCGTCGTAGATAATCCCCGCGTGACTGCCGCCAAACGCTGAATCGGTAAATGCGCTGTAGAGATCAAACAGATAATGCGGCATCGAAGATCTCCCTGAACTTAGAACTCAGATACGCGAGTGCCAGGGTGCTGCCACCTCAAACGCACGCGCCAATCTCAGCAACGTCTTCTCCTGACCCAGCGCGGCACCGATCTGAATTCCGATTGGCAATCCGTCTTGGGTTCTTGAGAGCGGGACCGACGCCGCGGGCGCGCCCGTCGCGTTAAAAAGCGGCGTGAACGGAATCTCATCGAGCATCTGCTCAAGATACACAAGCCAGTCGCCGCAATTCATGTTGATCTCGTTGAGCCTTAATGGCGGCTTGGCCAGCGTTGGCGTCAACAGCACATCGTAGTCAAGAAAAAAGCGGCCCAGCTCGTCTGCTGATCGCTGTATTGTCTCAACGGCTTTAACATATTCCATCGCCGTATGGGTACGCCCGGCATCAGCACAAGCCAGGGTCAACGGCTCAAAAAGCATCTCGGGAGCGTGATCCGGGTTTTGGAAAAGCACCTCGGACACCCCCTTCGCAATCTGGGAAGAAAAAAGCACGTCAAACGCCTGGCGCAAGGTCGAACCAATGATCGGAGGCTCAACCTCTGCAACCTTGCACCCCAAAGATTCGCAAAGTGCGGCCGCATCGACCGCGGCTTGTCGACACAAAGGATCTATCGCTTCTCCCGCAAAACCCGTCACACATAGTCCGACTGTGAGTTGCGGGAAGTCCTCTTCTATGGCTTCCAAGAACGTGCCCGGCGAATCGGGGGTGCCGTAGACCGCGCCGGGAATCGGTCCATGCGTGACATCCAGGAGCATGGCCGAGTCACGAACGCTGTGACTCACTGCATGTGCTGTGCTGAACCCGGCGAGACCCTCGGTTCTATCATGACCAAGCGGTACCCTGCCGCGGCTCGGCTTCAACCCAAAAAGTCCGCAGTTGCTCGCCGGAATCCGAATTGAGCCGCCGCTATCGGTCGCGTGCGCGGCCGGCATCATGCCGCAGGCCACGGCACAGGCGGAACCACCGCTCGATCCCCCAGCAGAGCGGGTCGTATCGAAAGGGTTCGGCGTGGGACCAAAAAGTTTTGGCGAGGTACAGATATTGAGTCCGAATTCCGGCGTATTTGTCTTTCCCAGGATCACAAGGCCTGCGGCCTTGAGGCGCGAAACCAGCACTCCGTCTGACGGGGGGATGATGCCCGAGAAAGCCCGGCTGCCGTTAGTGGCCGGCACTCCCGCAAGAAGGGTATTAAGGTCCTTGACGAGATAAGGGACCCCTGCCAACGGACCTGTTGGCAGCCCGCGCGAAACGCTATCTCTCGCGGCGTCAAAACAGGTCGAGATAACGGCGTTGAGTTTGGGATTGCGCGATTCGATCCGGCTAATCGCCGTCTCTATCATTTCGGCGGGCGCCAACTCACCACTTGCGATCAGTCCGGCAAGGCCAACCGCGTCATACCGATCGTATTCGTCCTCCACCATGAGACTGGCGGTCATGCCCTCACGAACTAATGGGCGAACTCGGCCTCACTGCGGTGACACTCGATGGCATGGTTGCCGGCTAATGTACGCACCGGCGGAGTTTCCTGATCACAAGTGCCCTCGATCGCCAGGGGGCAACGATCAAAGAACGGGCAACCTTTATCTTTTAGCGTAACCACTCGGTCAATACCGGCCTGAGCCTCCTGGGTCTGCATGGTCTCTTCGAGCCAGCCCACCCTGAGTTCGGGCACTGAGCTGATCAGAAGCCGGGTGTAAGGGTGATACGGGGGTGACAGAACTTTATCAGTGGCGCCTTTCTCAACCACCCGCCCAGCGTAGAGCACCACGATCTCATCCGCAAATGAGGCCACGGTTGAGAGGTCATGGCTGATGAATACAAACGAGACACCCGTCTGCTTGCGCAATCGTTTGAGAAGTTCGATCACGTTTGCCCCAACAATCGAATCCAGTGCTGAGATCACCTCGTCACACAGCAAGACCTCAGGCGAGGCGGCAAGTGCGCGGGCCAGATTGATACGCTGTTTCTGGCCTCCCGACAGTTCTTCGGGATAGCGTCCGGCAAACTCCTGCGGCAGTTCAACCATGTCCAGCAGTTCGCCGATGCGGCGGCGTTTTTCATCTCCCTTGAGGCCAAGATAAAACTCCAGAGGCCGCCCGAGAATATTATCGATACGTTGGCGGGGATTAAGCGCCGTATCCGCCATCTGAAAGACAAACTGGATTTTCTGAAGCTCTTCGCGACTGCGCTGCTGAAGTGCAGGCTTGAGCTCCTCCCCATCCAGCAACACCTGCCCGTCGGCGGCGGGCAACAGACCCGCCATGACCCGAGCCAGTGTGGACTTGCCACAACCTGACTCCCCAATGATACCGACGCTGTGACCGCGTTCGATGGCAACGTTGACATCACGCAGAACGGTAATCGCGGGCAGGCCGTTTTGGATCCGACCATAACC
>NZKZ01000094.1 GCA_002694065.1 Acidiferrobacter sp. | reverse complement strand
ATCGGCGCAACACGTTTGTACCGCGAGATGCTGGAACAGGCTGTGCATGCTGAATCCTGCGGCTACCAGGGGGTATCCATCCCCGAGCACCACCTCGTCAATATTCTCCTGATGCCCTCTCCGTTGCAATTTGCGGTCAAGGTCGCTGCCCATACAGAGAAAGTCGAGATTGCGACGTCAGTCTGCCAACTGCCGTTACGCGACATGCGTATCTTTGCCGGTGAAGTGATTCAAGCCCAGACGCTGTGCAACGGCCGCCTGGTCTTAGGGGTAGGGAAAGGTGCTTTCGGATACGAAACAGACCGCATGGGAGTGGCTTTCGATACCACCAAACCGAAGTTTGAGGAAAGTCTTCAAGTGCTCGAGGCTCTTCTCTTGCAAAAAGAGGTTTCCTGGGATGGCGAGCATTACCATTTCGAACCCCTCACCGTGATGCCGCGACCTGAACACGCGATTCCGATTGCACTTGCCATCATGGCACCTGCCGGCATCGAAGCCATGGCATCCAAGGGCTATCACATCCAGACTACCCCGCTTGGCGCAAATCATGATGTTCTCGTAGAGCAGGTCAGCGCATTCTTCAGGGGCAGGGCTTTAGCCGGCACACATTGCCGCTCGCGCCTGTCGCTTCAGCGGGGGCTTTATCTCACCAAAAATGATGCGGATACCCAAAACAAGACCGCCCTTGCCTACCGTTACTACCAGAGCTTTGATAATGTCTTTGGAGGTCCGGGAATCGTCGAAGAGGGCGTCATCAAACCCCTGCCCCGAACCCAGTCTATTGAGGAACTCGGAGCAAATGTGCTTATCTGCGGCGTCCAGGAAATGATTGACCGTCTTTCAGAATATGCCGAGCTGGGCATCAGCGAGGTGATTGCTTCTTCCAATTTTGGCCAGGATCAGTCCGAGACTTTGGAAATGATGGGCCGGTTCAGCGAAGAGGTCCTGCCGCATATTCGCTCGCTCGGCCGTGACGTTGCATGATTTACCGACGACTGGACTGAATCATGGCAATTGACTGTGCTTACACTATAGAAGGTCAAGGTCCAGCGCTTTTCCTGATTCACGGGATCGGCGCCCGGCGGGCAACTTTTGCTGAGCTTGTTGAAGGGCTAAAGGACCGCTTCACCTGCATCCGTTACGATCTTCGCGGTCACGGTGAAAGTCCCACACCAGACACCCCCTTCGGCCTGCACGATCTGGTCGACGACCTGGAGGCCCTGCGATCGGCCCTCGGTGTTGAATGCGCGCACTTCGCAGGCCACTCGCTGGGGGGCATGATCGGCCCGGCCTATGCGAGGCGCTATCCCGAGCGGGTCCGTTCCCTGGGATTATGGTCTACCGCGGCCTTTCGAACGCCCGACGACAGTGCCAAGGTCAATGCAGTCGTCAGCGCGATGCGGGAAAAAGGCATTCCACAAGTGCTCGATACCCTGTCTGCGCGTTGGTTCACGGATGAATTTATTGCCGAACGACCTGATCTCATAGAGAAACGAAAACAGCAGGTGATCGACACGCCGGCCGAAGTCTTCCTGAATGTCTTCGACATCTATGCACAAACCGAGATGGCGCCATGGCTTCATGAGATCTCGGTACCCTGCCAACTGGTCACCGGTGCGCAGGACGGCGGCTGCAACCCCCGACTCAATCGGGAAATGGCAGACGCCCTGCCCAACGCCGAACTCATTATCCTGGATCACCTCAAACACGCTATCTTTATCGAGGCGACCGAACGCGTCTTGCCTGTAGTGCGAGAATTTCTCATCAGGCAAGACGACTGACCGTCACAACCTTAAACCCCCGGTGTAACGCGACGCGATGCGGCTAGGCGAGCTTAAGCACGGTGGCAATCAGACGCGCTGATCTGCCCGTTTCGGTACTCACTCACTTTCCATTTGTGGTGACCCGCTTCGAGCAGGATGCAGGAAGGGCCGCCTTTGGTACGCTCGCGGCCTGCAGCGCCGGGGTTCAACACCCACGGCGCCTGATCGAGGTCGGCACAGCGGATATGGGTGTGTCCGTAGACAATCGCGCGGGCCCTAGGATATTTTGCGCGAAGGCGCTTATGGTAGTGACGGGTATCCCAGATACGGTGGCCATGTTCAACTGCCAACAGGCCTCCGGGAAGATCCACCTCGGCAGCCTCTCCTAGATCCAGAACACCCGCTTTCGCTGCGCCCGGCCAGGATTCGGGCCAATCGTTGTTTCCCCGCACCGCGACCAATTTGCCCCGAACCGGCGTCACCGCCTCGATCACCTCCAACCCACCGATATCTCCCGCATGCACAACACAGTCAGCCGAACGTGCCAGTGCCTGAACAAAAGGCTCTACGAAGCCGTGCGTATCCGACAGCAGCACCACCCGCATTAATGACTTCCGTTCTGCGGCCTTCGCATCAGCAACCACGCCCCTGCCACGATTACCGGGACGCTCAGGAGTTGGCCCATCGTCACCCAATCAAGCGCCACCGGACCAAGATGGACATCCGGCTCACGATAGAACTCCACAAAGAATCGGAAGACGCCATAACCCAGCAGGAAGAGACCGCTTACCTGGCCAGGTCGCCTCGGTTTCGCCGCAAAACTCCAGACAATGACGAACAGAATGACGCCCTCTAAAGCTGCTTCATATAACTGGGACGGGTGTCTCGGCAACGGCCCACCGGCAGGAAACACCATCGCCCAGGGAACATCACTGACCCGCCCCCACAACTCCTGATTAATAAAGTTGCCGATTCGGCCTGCCAGAAGACCCGGTGCACAAAGCGGCGCAAGAAAATCAGCCACCTCAAAAAAGCGTCGCTGTGATCGACGCGCAAAAAATCCGACTGCGAGGACAACCCCGATCAGGCCTCCATGAAAAGACATACCCCCCGTCCATACCCAGAAAATCTCGATAGGATGTGACAGGTAATAGCCAGTGTTGTAAAAGATCGCGTAACCGAGCCGACCGCCGAGCACCGCACCGACGGCGATATAGAAAACGAGATCCCAGATCTGCGTGCTGGTCCATTGCCCCGGCATCCGACCTGCCCGGTATCTGCCGAGCAGGCCACCGGCCGCAAATGCGACGAGATACATCAGACCGTACCAGTGGATCGCAATCGGCCCGATACTGATTGCGATGGGGTCGATATCCGGATACGTCATGAAAGATGCAAGCGCTTTAGATCAATGGGGAAACTTCATGAAAAGTTCAAAATAGTAATCGAACTCCTCAAGCTTCATTTCTCCCTGACCCTGCTCCACGGACCTGGTGACAAATCGCCGCCACTCGGCTGTGAGGACCTCATAGACCTCATCAGGGATTGCCTCCTTGACGTGACGGATTTTCTCTTCGACCCGCATCTTCTCTAGGTCACTTAACTGTTTGCCGTAAATATTGGTGATCATGGGTCCTGTGCTTTATATTTTTCAGTTTAATTGCAGTTTGTTCCGGTTGGCTCCAACGAAAATCAATCCGGGAGACCCGTACCACGTTCTGCTGCATCCCGCGGATTAACGGATCCGCGTTGAGGCTCACCGGACCGGTTCGGATGATACCCGATACCCAAAGCCGCGCCGACGACACGGCTCTTTCCCATCAATTACAATCTGGACGGTTTCACGGGTCGACAACCATCCTTCAGGCGTTGGCGCCTGATAACAATCCAGGGCTGTGTCTTGATCATATCTTTCCCTAGACGGCTTCCCAGTATCGCCTTCGCCCTTTTTGGCTTTTGCTTATGGGCGGGCGCCATCATACCTGCCGAGGCCGCCACGCGGCTGATCATCGATACTGTAGATCATGGCATTGCGGGTAAGGCGCAGATTGTTATCAGCGACGGCCGCGTTCGGCTCACCCATTCCGGGATGCCACGCCAGGAAGTGCTATTCATCTCAGGCAACCGTGAGGTTTACTTCATACGGCATGCGCGCAAAGAGTTAACACGTGTGGACCCCACCGTATTGCGTCAATCTATCGACCAGTTCTCCGGTATCGCACAAAGTCTGATGGCTCAACGCGAAACCCTCTCGGAGGAAAAACGCCAGCAACTGGATGAGATGCTGAAAAGCCTGGGTATCCCCGATCCGGAGGCGATCGCCGGCGGCTCAATCAAACTCAAGCATCTCGGCCAGCAAGGCGATGCAGCGGGTATTCGCTGCCAATGGTGGCAGATTCGCCGCGAAGAGCGGGCAATCGGTCGAAGCTGTGTGACAGACAACGAGGGCCTAGGCATCCCGCCGGCGGACTTCCAGACCCTCGCAGCGCTCGCGGCCTACGTTCAGGAGCTGCAACTGTCTGCAAGTGCGCTGTTGTCATCGATGGGGTTTGTACTGCCCCCGCTCGGCCTCGCGGATTCCTCTTCCCTGCCGATCCGCCTGGAAAAGGTTTCCGGTGCATTCTCCGCCACCCTGGCAGCGGTCGACCGGCTTGATGTGTCACTGCGCCTGATGGTGCCTCAGGGCTACCGCATCATTGGCCTGCCCGGCGGCTGAGTCCCGACACATTAAACATCCAACTCCGGCAAGTTAGCGAATAAATCCAGCGCCTCCGGATTGGCCAGCGCCTCCCGATTGAGCACCGGCTCACCGTGCACGATCTTACGTACCGCCAACTCGACGATCTTCCCGCTTTTGGTCCGGGGAATATCCTCCACCTGAATCACCTTGGCAGGTACGTGACGGGGTGTGGTGTTCTGCCGGATCTCGCTGCAGATTCTTGCCCGAAGTGCGTCATCGAGCTCCTCCCCTTCGCGCAAACGGACGAACAGCACCACTCGCACATCTCCTTTCCACTGCTGTCCGATCACCAGACTCTCCAGCACCTGCTCAATACGCTCGGCTTGCCTGTAGATCTCCGCTGTGCCGATTCTCACACCTCCGGGGTTCAGTACGGCATCCGATCGACCGAAAACAACAATCCCGCCGTGCTCGGTGACGGAAATGTAATCCCCATGACACCAGACGCCCGGAAACTTCTCAAAGTACGCGGCTTTGTATTTTGCATCTTGTGGATCGTCCCAGAATCCGATCGGCATTGAGGGGAAAGGGTTGACGCAGACCAACTCGCCTTTTTCTCCATCCGGCACCTTTGCGCCCTCATCATTCCAGACCTCTATCTGCATGCCAAGAATGGGGCACTGGATTTCTCCGCGCCGGACCGGCAGATTGGGATTCCCGCCGATGAAGCATCCCATGATATCTGTGCCCCCGGAAATCGACGACAGGCACGCGGTATCGCTGACCGCATCGTAGATATAGTCAAAACTCTCGGCGATCAGCGGAGAACCCGTCGAAAGAATCGTTCTGACATGGGAAAGATCGTGCGTCTCGCGCGGCCTCAGGCCTGCCTTGGCAATCGCATCAATATATTTGGCAGAAGTACCGAGCACGCCCACNTGCTCCCGCGTCACCAGATCNAACACGACATTGCCNTCAGGAAAGAACGGCGAACCATCGTACAACACNACGGTGGCNCCACTNGCCANNCCAGAGACCAGCCAGTTCCACATCATCCAGCCACAGGTCGTGAAATANAACAGTCGATCGTTCGGACGNAGGTCGACATGCAGCTGCTGCTCNACGAGATGTTTGAGGAGNGATCCNCCNGCTCCGTGNACAATNCATTTNGGCACGCCNGTCGTGCCCGACGAGTACATGATGTAAAGCGGATGATCAAAAGGCAGACTCTCAAAATCAATCTGCGTTGCATCCGTTTCAAAATCGGTAATCAGCCTGGCATCGGGATTCGAAGACAGGTCCGGCTTGTCCGAAATCAAAGGCACGACCACGGTGTGCCCAAGCGACGGCAGACCATTTGTGATTTCACGAAGTTTTTCAAGCGAATCGTGAGTCTTGCCGTTGTACCAGTAGCCATCAGCGCTGAAGAGCACTTTGGGAGAGATCTGGCCAAAGCGGTCCAATACGCCTTGGACGCCGAAGTCCGGAGAACAGGAAGACCACACGGCCCCCACGGATGCGCTCGCCAACATTGCTGCAACGGTCTCCGGCATGTTCGGCATGAAGCCACAAACCCGATCGCCGGGGACCACCCCCGCCTGTTTGAGACCGTCGGCAAGGCGGGCGACCTGGGCATAGAGTTCGGCAAAACTGAGGGAACGTGTGACCTTATCCTCAGCCTGGAAAATCAAGGCCAGAGCCGTATCCTGCCGACGCAGAAGATTTTGCGCAAAATTCAATCGGGTGTTGGGAAACCAGCGGGCGCCGGGCATCTGCTCCCGGTCAACGACGACGGGATCCGTATCTCCTGTTCCAATCACCCCGGTCCAATCCCAGATGTTGAGCCAGAACTCTTCGGGCGCCTCAACCGACCAACGATGCAGCTCGGCGTAGTCCTCAAAATTCCGATCCCAGCGCAAAGAGGCCTCACGCGCAAAACGGGTCATGTTAGTGATTGCAACCTGCTCGGAAGCCGGTTGCCACAAGGGGTGCTCGCTCATGATGTTCCTCTAGTGAAACTGCCGCTAATACAACCCTTAAGAGTTTAACGTGGCGCCGAAGAAAACTTAACGCGCCAAAGATGCCCGTAAGCGTCGCGCAATAGATCCAACAACTGCAGGAATTGGCGTATAGTCCAGCATCAATGGCCAATGAGCTACACCGACCTTAAAAACGTTGTTCCTGATGGCGGCAACACCTTCATTTGACCGCAATAGACTGATCGAAACGCTCAGTGAATGGGCGAGGCAGCGGCTGACTCCTGCCAAATCAGGCCTCGCACAATCTTTTTTTGAAGCCTATTTTCATCGGATTCCTTCCGATGATCTTGTGCGATCCGACCCTGAGGCGCTTTATTCGAGCGCGCTCGCGCACCTTGATCTCGCCGAGCAGCGACGACCCGGGCAATTCCTGCTGCGTGCTCATAACCCAGCCGAGGGCCAAAGCCTGCACGCGAGCCCTTTTACCGTTGTCGAAGCGGTAGTCGACGACATGGCTTTCCTGGTCGATTCGGCATCGATGGCCCTCAACCGACTCGGTTACACCATTCAGCTCACCATCCATCCTGTGGTCAAGGTGAGTCGAGATGAAAATGGCCACCTTTTGGCACTGAACCACGATGCGGCTGACGCAGCCTCTGAATCCTTTTTGTGTTTCCACATCAGCCGTGAATTCCGGACCGAACGGCTCGACCACATCGTTTCCGAATTGACTCGGGTCCTGAACGAGGTCTCGGCAGCGAATGATGATCGCATTGCCATGCGCGAACTCGCCCTCTCACTTGCAGAAGATCTTGATACCCCCGATGCATCGGAAGACGACAACGCCCGCTCAGAGGCCTGTGCGTTATGTCGATGGATCGGCGAGGAAAATTTCACTTTTCTGGGAGCCGTGCGTTATGACATGTCATCCGACGAAGATGCCCGGTTGCTGCCTCAGGCAACCTCAGCGCTCGGGATCCTGAGACCACGCGACGATCTTGATCTGGTCGATCGGCTTTCGGTCCTGCCGGACAACATCACAATTGATCCTGAAGACAGTGATCCGGTGATGATCACCAAGTCCAGCAAACGCTCTCTTGTGCATCGGCCTGCCTATATGGACGTTCTTTTCGTACGCCATCGAAATTCTGTCGGTGACCTTATCGGAGAAACCTGTCTTGTCGGTCTTTTTGCCGCGGGTGCATACAACCGCAGCGTAATGGACATTCCGGGTTCCCGACAAAAACTTCAGTACGTACTGACTCGTAGCGGCCTTCCGGAGCAAGGCCACGGCATAAAGGTGCTGCAAAATCTGATCGAGCGGTATCCCCGAGACGATCTCTTTCAGATTACCCAGGACGAACTTTACGATACGGCAATGGGAATGCTCGACCTGCAGGAACGTCGGCGCACCCGGGTATTCGTGCGGCGGGACCGGTTCTCCCGGTTTTATTCGTGCCTGGTCTTTGTGCCCCGCGAACACTTCAATAGTGGTCTGCGACAGAAGGTCGGCGACGCGCTGATGGCGTCTTTCGGTGGCCAGTCTTACGAATTTAACGTGTACTTCTCCGAATCGGTACTGACCCGCATTCACTACCTCATCAGTGTCGATCCGCGGACAGCGCACTCTCCGGAATTGAAGCAGGTCGAATCCCGGATCAGAGAATTAACGCGGTCCTGGCCCGATGAGCTTAGTCATCTGCTGCAGGATCATCATGGAGACGGGGAAGGCCTTGCGCTGGCCGATGAATGGGCAGAGTCTTTTCCCACCGCCTTTCGCGAGGACTTCTCTCCGGCCGAGGGGCTTGATCATCTTGTTCACATTACAAAGGCAGATACTGAGGCACAGCTCGAGATTGCGCTTCAACAACCACCAGGATATGCCGCCCACGAGGCACAACTGAGACTGTATTCCCCTGAGAGTGCCGTGGTGCTGTCTGATGTACTGCCCGTCATCGAAAACCTCGGGCTCCACGTACTGACGGAAAACCCTTTTCGAATCCAAAGCACAAGCGGCCGGACAGTCTTTCTGCATATTTTTGATCTTGCTGACTATGACCAACGCGACATCGAGATCGGAAAGAGCAAGTCTGACTTTGAGCGATTGTTTCGGAGAATCTGGCAGGGACAAACAGACAATGATGGCTTCAATCGACTGGCGCTCAGAGCACAGCTCGACTGGCAGCAGACCACCTTTTTGAGGGCCGCTTACCGGTACCTCAAACAGATCCGCTTTCGATACAGCCAGGACTACGTCATTGAGACACTTGCCGGGAACCCCCACATGGTTCAGCGAATCGTCCGCTTGTTCGAGACCCGCTTTGATCCGGGCCTGCAGGACGAACGGTCCGGGGCCCTGGAAACGATTCGTGCAGACATTCAGCAAGGTCTGGAGCGGGTCGCCAATCTGGATGAAGACCGGATCCTGTCGGCTTACGTCAATCTGATTGAGGCCATACTGCGGACGAATTATTTTCAGCAGCACAACCCACAACAGCCTGAACGACTCTCCTTCAAGATAGACTGCGCCGCGATTACCCGTATGCCCCAACCTCGACCCATGGTCGAGATTTTCGTTTTCTCAACGCGCGTCGAAGCCATCCATCTGCGTGGCGGCCTGGTAGCGCGCGGAGGTCTGCGCTGGTCAGATCGGCCGGAGGACTTCCGAACCGAAGTACTGGGTCTGGTCAAAGCACAGATCGTGAAGAACGCGGTCATCGTGCCGGTGGGTTCCAAAGGGGGATTTATCGTCAGGCGATTGGCGGACTGTGCGCCCAACGAGCGGAACGAAGAGGTTGAGTCCTGCTATAAGACCTTCATCCGCGGCATGCTCGATCTCACTGACAACCGAGATCATGACTCGGTGATTCCGCCTCCCAGAGTGGTTCGATACGATCAGGACGATCCCTATCTGGTGGTCGCGGCAGACAAAGGAACCGCTACGTTTTCCGATATGGCAAATGAAGTCGCTGCCGAGTATGGCTACTGGCTGGACGATGCCTTCGCGTCGGGAGGCCGAACCGGCTATGACCATAAGGCGATGGGCATCACCGCGCGTGGCGCCTGGGAATCTGTCAAACGGCTTTTCCGTGATCTGGACATCAATACCCAGACTCAGCCGTTCTCGGTAGTGGGCATCGGTGATATGTCGGGTGACGTTTTTGGCAATGGCCTGCTGTTATCCCGCCACATCCGACTCGTCGGTGCCTTCAACCATTTGCATATTTTCATTGATCCTAATCCCGATCCAGCCGCTTCTTATGCAGAACGTGAACGCCTGTTCCAGATGCCCCGGTCAACGTGGGAAGACTACGATCCGAATCTTATTTCTGAGGGCGGCGGCGTGTGGCCTCGTGACATCAAATCGATCGACTTGTCCGAGGCCGCGCAGAAGGCACTTGGCATCAGTGCCAAGACTTTGAGTCCCGATGAGCTGATTCACGAAATGCTCAAAAGCCCGGTCGACCTGCTCTTCAACGGTGGCATTGGGACTTACGTAAAAGCATCAACAGAAACCCATGAATCCGTCGGCGATCGTATCAACGATCTGGTACGGGCAGATGCCTCCGAGTTGCGTTGTCGTGTGATTGGCGAAGGCGGCAACCTCGGCTTAACCCAGCTTGCCCGAATCGAGTACAGCCAGCGAGGGGGGCTGTGTCACACAGACGCCATCGACAATGCTGCTGGAGTCGATACCTCAGACCACGAAGTCAACATCAAGATTCTGCTCAATGCGGCAGTTGAGGCTGGGGAGATAAGCGTCGATGAGCGCAACAACCTGCTAAGCCAAATGACCGAGGAAGTTGCCCAACTGGTGTTGCGCAACAATTACCTGCAGACCCAGGCGTTGGCTTCGGCGGTGGATCAGGCTCCGAACCTCATACACCATCATGCTCGGGCGATGCGGCAACTCGAAAAGAGCTATGGGCTGGACCGGGGACTCGAGTATCTGCCAAACGAGGGCGAGATCAAGAAAAGAATTGCTGAGAAAAAGGGTTTAACGAGACCCGAGCTGGCTGTCCTGCTCAGTCACAGCAAGATATCCACCTTCCAGATGCTGCTCGACTCAGACGTGCCCGAGGATACGTTCCTGGCGGAAGATCTTGAACGCTATTTTCCAACAGCACTGAGCTCACGCTTTAAGCATCTTATGCCTGCCCACCGGCTCCGTCGGGAAATCATCGCGACCCATGTCACCAACAGCATGATTAATCGGGTAGGCCCGGGCTTCACGCTGCGCATGAACGAACTCACGGGTGCCCGTCCATCTGATACCGCTCGAGCCTATGCGGCAGCACGCGAAATATTCCGTCTTCGCGATCTTTGGCACGAAGTCGAAGGCCTCGACAACGCCGTGACCTCAAAAATTCAAAAAGAATTGATGCACGAAACCCGGATCCTGCTCGAACAGGCCATCCTCTGGCTGCTTCGCTACCGGCCGCAACCTATCGACATCGCTTTTGCGGTCAGCGAATTTCGCGACACCGTAGACCAATTGCGACGGGGTTTCCCGCGGGTGCTTGCCGCCTCCAACCGTCTCATCCAGAAACGCCGGGTGCGCCGTTACCTCAATGCCGACGTGCCTCCCGCTATCGCAAATGACATCGCTGAACTCGCGGGTCTTTCCAGAGCTTTGGATATTGCTGACGTTGCCGGCAAAGGCAACTTTGGGATCGCCCAGGTTGCTACGGTGTATTTTGATATCGGAGACCGGCTCGGCCTGCATTGGCTTTCAGACCGGATTCGTGACCTGTCCACAGATAACCACTGGCACGCCCTGGCACGAACGACTTTACGGTCAGATCTTCATCTGACACAGCGCACGATCAGTGCGCTCATACTGAACAGTCAGACCGGGCGAGGCAAAGCCGCCGTACGGCAATGGGTCCAGCAGCACCAAACGGAAACCGGACGACTTACCCAGATGATTCATGATCTGCAAAAATCCGCCAGTCCGGATTTTGCAATGCTGTCCGTGGCTGTCAGTGAAGCGGGGCAACTGGGCTCACACTCGGATCCCGTCATAACGGAAACCCCGTAGTCTTTGAGAGGCGGCGCTTGCAAAAGGACACCGCCTCTCCCGTCTTTTCTGGAAAAGGCATACACTTCGTCATCCGGACCAGAAACTGATACGACTTATGCGTACGTCCCAATTTTTTCTTGCCACTTTAAAAGAAGTCCCGGCTGATGCAGAGATTGTGAGTCACCAACTCATGCTGCGGGCCGGCCTGATCCGCCAGGTCGCCGCGGGTGTCTACAACTGGCTTCCGCTGGGCCACCGGGTGCTCTCCAAGGTCAGCCAGGTCGTCCGGGAAGAAATGGATCGCGCCGGCGCCCAGGAGGTACTGCTGCCGGCAGTCCAACCGGCTGAACTCTGGCAGCATTCCGGCCGATGGGATGACTATGGGCCGGAGTTGCTCAGATTCAAGGACCGCCACGAGCGGGATTTCTGCTTTGGGCCCACCCATGAGGAAGTCATTACGACCCTTGCTCGCTCAGAAATCCGCAGTTACCGCCAACTGCCGGTCAACCTATATCAGATCCAGACCAAATTCCGCGATGAAATTCGACCGCGCTTTGGAGTTATGCGCTCGCGCGAATTCATCATGAAGGATGCCTACTCATTTGACCGCGACAGCGACGGGATGTCACAAAGCTACCAGTCCATGTATGACGCCTATGTACGGATCTTCGAACGGCTGGGGCTTCAGGCACAGGCGGTAGAAGCAGATAGCGGAAGTATTGGGGGTAATTTCTCACATGAGTTCCACGTGTTGGCCGAGTCCGGCGAAGATGCCATCGCGTTCTGCTCCCCGTGCGGATACGCAGCCAATGTAGAAAAGGTGGACCTGACGCCGGTGTCTTGTGAACGGCCCGATGCCAAGGAGACTATGGCAGAAGTCGCTACCCCCGATGTGCACACCATCGCCGAGTTGAGCACGTTTCTCAAAATCGACGCAAAGCAAACGCTCAAGACATTGATTGTCCAAGGCAGCGGCGATATGCCTGTCGCCCTCGTCCTGCGCGGTGATCATGATCTCAATAGTGTTAAGGCAGAAACCCTCGATGAGATCGCCAAACCCCTGCGGATGGCGGGCGCCAAGGAAATTGAAGAGGCGACCGGATCGGCACCAGGCTCCGTCGGCCCTGTCGGACTCAAGATCCCCGTCATCGTCGATCATGATGCCGGTGCACTGTCAGACTTCGTCTGCGGAGCCAACCGAGACGGCTTTCATCTGCAGGGAGTCAACTGGGGTCGCGATCTTGCGGAACCCACGACACACGATCTGCGCCAGGCGGTCGAGGGGGATCCCTGCCCCACCGATCCTTCACAACCGATTCAGGTCCGACGCGGCATCGAAGTGGGTCACGTATTCCAACTCGGCACCAAATATAGCGAAGCGCTCGATGGAAATTTTCTTGATGCACAAGGTCGCAGTCAGCCTTTTTATATGGGCTGCTATGGGATCGGCATTACTCGAATCGTCGCTGCGGCAATAGAACAGAGCCATGACGAAAACGGCATCATCTGGCCGGCACCCCTTGCACCATTTGATGTCTGCATCGTACCGATCGGGCTGAAAAAATCCGAACAGGTTGCCAACGCCGTCGAGGCCCTATACGCAGAACTCGGGGAAGCGGGATTTTCGGTTCTGCTCGACGATCGCGATGAACGACCCGGCGTCATGTTCTCGGAGATGGACCTGATCGGCATCCCGCACCGCATCGTCATCGGAGAAAGGGGTCTTGCCAAGGGACTTGTGGAGTATCGCAACCGGGCGACGGGAGAGACCGTCGATTACGCCCTGGATGCCTTCGTTGCGACGCTGAAAACACTCAGTTCGCTTTAACTGCTCAACCGCTCATTCTCCGAACACATTACGGCACCAAGACCGTACAGGACGTCCCTGGGCGGATGAGGCCATCGCTTTCGAACTGCACACTAAGCAGGTAACGCTGTCCGTCATTGCCGTCAGCAATTGGCTCGAGTCCAATACGGCTTTGCAGCGCCTCAAAGGTTTTGTCTCCGAGTCGGATCTCAATATCTGGGCTATCGGTTAATCGCTCGACAGCGGTCCCATCTACTTCAGCTTTGGCCAGATAGCGTCCTCGCTCTGCGAGCGTCATCAGCACTGGCGAATCTGCTTGGTGATGCACGAACTGCCCGGGCATAAAGCCGGAATCCACGACCCACGCATCAAAAGGCGCGGTAAGCGTAGCGAGCTCGAGCAGGTGGCGCGCCCTCCGATGCTCAAGCTGCGCATCGTTAAAGGCGAATTCGGTCCGGGAAAGATCCAGTTCCACTTTCTCCAACTGTACGGCGGAAAGTGCTCCCTCGTCGTAAAGCGTCTGTTCCCGCTCAACAACGGCAAGCTGTCTTTCCATTTGTGCTTCGCTGATCGCTTCAGTGTTTGAAGCCTTGCGGACCGCAATCTCGAGCAGAACGGTATCGAGCGAGACCAGTACCGCGCCTGCGGCAACAGCATCTCCCGGCCCCACCTCAACGGCCTTGACCTGACCAGACATGCCAAAACCGATTTCGACCCGTCGGTTCCAATCCACGACGGCATCGAAGGTATCAGCGATTAGCGTACCGGTAGTTAATGACAGCAATCCCAGCAACAAAATCCGGAATCCGTTTTTCATAAGTTCAGTCTTCCTCCATCAGAGCAAGCGGCCGGGCCAGTAAGGCGTCCAATTCGGCCCAGAGCAACGCCTGTTTAAAATCCACTCTTGCGGCTTCCAGCATTGCTTCCGCGACGGCAGCCTGGGCGTCCCCCAGATCCGAGCGCATCTCCATCTCATACATCGCCCGGCTGCGGTCCTGGTAATAGCTTCGATAGGTCTCGTCCGCTTCGGCAGCAACAATTGCCGCCCGGTTGACCAGAAGATCGCTGATTAAGGCAAGCAAGTCCTCACGGACACCATATTCAGCCATGAGCAGCTCAGCCCGCTTTTGCGCCAAAGTATTTTCCGCGAGTGCAACCTCGGTATCACGCACGTGAGTCCCGTCAAAAAGCGGCATGATGAATTTGAGGTTCAGCCGATAGCGGTCACGACTGGAAAAGGAACTGTCGTGATATTCCCTCGCCTCAAAGTCGGCGCTCAGTACCGGTGAATTGAGTTTCTCCGCAACGGACACCTTCGCTTGAGCTGAGGCAACATTGGCTCTATGCGCTTTCAATATAGAGGAAGTGGCAATCGCTTCATCGATGATATCGTTGTACTCAGGGATATCCCGGTCGCGGTAGGCAGAGAGGTCAGGCACCACCAATTCACTCGACAGTTCGCCAGGCCGGCCTAACTTTAGTGCCAACGCGTGACGTCGCTGCCGACGCTCAAGATCCGCACGATGCCGTGCCACATAGGCCTTGCGATAGGCCGCCTCCTGCTTCGCGACCTCAAGATCTGAATACTGCTCAAAGCGATCGCGTCTTTCCGCCATCCGGGAATAACGGAAATACTCTATCGCCAGTCGTTCGTTACGCGCCCGATAGGCGTGGTCTGAAAGGATCACGGCAAAGAAACTGCGCATGATTTCCAATCTATGACGGTCGAGACGGGTGACAAAACGGGCTTGGCTTGCCGCAATATCCGATTGGGCCGCTTCTTTTCTGCTTTCGGTTCGGCCAAAGTCCGTCAAACGCTTTCTGATAACCAGGCCATAGCGGCTGTCATCTTGAAAATCGACATTGTCCGCAGCCGCGCGGCTCGACAGTCGTGGCTGCAATTCAACGAAAGCATTGACGCCATAACTGGCGTCCACTTTTCCCGAACTGATCTCGGCTTCGGCTACCTGACTTTGGGCCACCACCAACTTGGGGTGTGACTGGATCCCGATCAACAGCGCGTCGGACAAGGTCAACGGCTCGGGCAAAGGGGGGTGAACACGCTCTTCTTCGCCCAACGCCAACGCGGGGCAGAGGAACCATGACACTGCCACGCACAGGATTGATATGTGGCCCGTTGCCTTCATGAATCAACCAAGTTCCTCGGCGGCACGAAGACAGACTCCCGGTCAGGACGACGCCGCCCTACGCCTACGCTTATAACTTGAAAATCGCTCGTGCTCAAAATGCGCTTTGACAACGTACTCGCCAAGCCAAAGGAATTCTTCCGGATCACGCGTGGTACCCGTAAACCGGACCAAGAGCTCCCCTTCGGTATCGAAGAAAAGAAATGCGGGCGTGGCGCGTACACGATTGTGCAAAAGCGCGAAGTCTGTTTCGGAAACTTCCTGGCCATCAAAGCCTGTTACCAGGGCGTCACCGTCGGTATTAAGCCCGATCAATCGAAAGTGCTGTCGAAAATAATCCTGCACCTGCGCCTGATTGAGTACTGTCTCCTTCATGCGATCACACCAGGGACAATCGTCAGTCTCAAATACCACCAGCACACCGATCTTGCCCTCGTCCTGAGCCAGTTCAGCTTCCTCAGAGAGATCATTGAAACTGTCCTGAAAGAAGAACTCGGAAGGATCCCGGGTCTCGCTGGCGGCTGACGGTAAGGCCGTTGCCATCAACAAGGCGGTCAACGCTACGAAGGCAAACTGGGGGATTTTCATCAGTAACTAACCGAATCGAGGCTTATTTCTGAAGTAGTTTCAGAATATTATAATACATTAATTATTAAGGATTCGGATTCTTGCACTTAGTAAGTTTATCCCGATCAGTGACTTCATCCGTGATGCGCTCCTGACTTCACCGAGGGCCTTTTATGACGGGCGCCACTCTTGGCAACGGGTCAGGGCTTTTGGGCCTCACATCTATCTCTGCACTGATACAGGCCCCAAGCAGTATCACCAGCCAGGAGAGGTAGATCCAAAGCAAAAATACAGGAATGCTCCACATCGCCCCATAAATTATCTGGTAAGTATCAAAGTTTGAGATAAAGATCACAAAGCCAAACTTTGTCAGTTCAAAAAGCGCAAGCGTGACGACTGCCCCAACCAAAGCCGATCGCGGCCTGACAGGGCAACTTGGCACGATGAGATACATCAGGAAAAATCCAAGCGCCTGCAGTAACACCGGCAATGCCCCCAGCACCACCTCGTGGGGTCCGGACGCCGCGGAGACCCATTGACCCAACACGTTCGAGCCGAGATAAGTCGTCACAGCGATACTGATCACCATCAATATCGGTCCCAAAGTCAGCATAGCCCAGTACAGAAGCAGGCGCTGCGACAGCGTCCGACCCTTGGCAACACTCCAGATCTGATTGAATGCGTCTTCAATCGTCGAGAGCAGCAATAGTGCTGTCACCAACAGTCCCGCAAGACCCAATCCCGTCAGGCTACCTGCCTGACCGGCGAATTCCCGCAGATAGGTTTGCACCGCATCTCCTGTTGCAGGCGCCAGATTACTGTAAAGCAAGGTCTCGATCTCGTCTCTCCACTCCACAAAAAAGGGAAACATGGAGAGGATGGCAAACATCACGGTCAGCAATGGCACCAAGGCGAGCAAGGTGGTAAATGCCAGGGCCGAGGCCACACTTGGCAGACGCTCTGTCTTGATCCGAGCGAGGATGCGGCGAATCATTTGCCGATTCCAGAGTGTTGTCGGTGTGGAAGTGCTCATAACCTTAAAGCCAATATAACCTCAAGCCAGTGCAGCCAGACAAAAAAAAGCCCCGCAAAGCGGGGCTTTTTTAGTTTCTGAACGTAGATCAGTTATAAGTCGGGGCAGCACTCGCCTGTTCCGCAGACTGGGCAGCCCCCAGTTTCGCAGACTCCGAAACCCGCTGAGCCAGCCGGTATGCCTCAGACGCATCACCCCCATCCAGGAGTTTCTGCGCCGCTTTCAGGGCTTTGCTGAGCGGCACTGCACTTCCACCTGTGGCGGAATCAAGAATACGCCATTCTCCCTTGGCAGCCTTGGCTGCTTTGAGGTCAGCACCGGCCTGGGCAATCATCGCTGCAGCCTGTTCAGCCGTCGCATTGGCCGCATCTGTTGATCCGGCCGCCTGCAAGTATCTCAGGTCGCTGCCTTCCACCACACCCAGGACCCATGCGCCGCGGCTTCTGGCGTGATCAATAGCTTCCTGAATCTGAGCATCACTCATGTCTCGCTCGATCTGGATCATCTGTCCTGGATAGATCAGATCCGCATCTGTGATATCGGCCCGGTTGCGCTTGAAAAGAAGCGGCCACTGGTAGGGATCACCGTATACCTTCGGCTGCGAGGAGATGCCCCATAGATGATCCCCGGCCTGAACTACGTAGGCTGAAATCATCGGGACGGGTACTTCTTCCTGGCAGAGGAAGGAGGTGGGATAACGATCACACCAGTCTTCTGAGGAAGTCTGCCCTGCGGCGACCTCTTCCTGACAGATGAATGAGGTGGGATACTTTTCACACCAGTCATCCGGTGCGGCTACTGCGGGTGCCTCTTCCTGGCACATAAATGAGGTCGGATATTTTTCACACCAGTCATCCGGTGCGGTTACCGGTGCCGCTGCATCTTCGCATTCAAATGAATCGGGATACCGGTCGCACCAGTCGTCTGGCTTGGCGACTGCGGCCACGACCGCGGGCGCCATTGACACTGCCGGCGCAGGTGCGGCAGCGGTTGCCGACCCCGCTTCCGTTTCGGTGGGTTTGGCGGTGACACAACCCGTGGCGACAACGGCTATTGAGGCCAGGGCCAGCAGGGTGCGGATAGGTGTTGCGTTCATTCTCATCGGGTCGCTCTCTGTGGAATGTTTGCGTATAAAATCACGCCGTTTAGCGGGAGTTTTTGCAGTGCGGTATAACGATCGCAATGTAACTATTACCCCCTGGTCTGTCAAGAAATTCGAGGAATCCCCATGGCCATTCAGCTCTATCACAACCCCCGCTGTTCAAAGTCCCGGGCGACGCTTGCACTCCTTGCAGAACAAGGGATTGAGCCTGAAATCATCGAGTATCTGAACGATCCTCCCAGCGAAACGACCTTGAAAAAGATCCAAAAAGCACTGGGCTGTGCGGTTACGGACATGGTCCGCAAGAAAGAAGCGCCCTATTCGGAAAATGGCCTTGAGTCTGCCAGTGACGACGGGCTGATCAAGGCCATCGCAAAGTTTCCGATTCTCTTGGAAAGGCCTATTGTCGTTAACGGCAACCGCGCCGCAATCGGCCGGCCACCCGAGAACGTTCTAGAGATCCTGTAACGCCATCTTGCCGCCGGCTCGCGCAATGTCTGAAATACTGGTCCTGTACTACAGCCGCTACGGTGCCGTCGAAGCAATGGCGCGGCTCGTGTGTCAGGGAATCGAAAGCATACCGGGCTGCGCTGCCCGTCTCAGAACGGTTCCACCGGTCTCGGCAACACCTGAGAGCACTGCGCCAGACATTCCGTCCAAGGGCCCTCCCTATATCGAACAGCGGGATCTTGATGAGTGTGATGCGCTGGCTCTGGGAAGTCCCACGCGCTTTGGTCAGATGGCCGCCCCTTTGACCTATTTTCTTCAGCAAACCGGATCGGATTGGCTGGCCGGCACGCTCGCGGGCAAACCGGCCGGGGTCTTTACTTCTTCATCGACCCAGCACGGCGGACAGGAATCCACCTTGCTCTCCATGATGCTCCCCCTGCTACACCATGGCATGCTGATATGCGGCCTGCCATTTACCGAATCGACCCTGAATCGAACCGAGACCGGCGGGACACCTTATGGCCCCAGTCACGTCGCCGGCAGCGCGGACGACAAGCCCATTAGTACAGATGAAGCCGCACTATGTCGGGCCCTGGGCGCAAGGCTCGCCACTGCGGCCGAGGCCCTCAGGAAACGTTAGCTGGGCAGCAGACGGCCGGCCAGTTCGCGGACAAACGGCACGGTCAATCGGCGTTGATGCGAGAAAGCTTCGTCGTCGATCTGATCCAGCAATGCGAACAAGGTAGCAGGATCGCGTCGGACCCGACGCAGAAGATAAGCGACCACGGCGTCGGAGAGTTCGAGTCCGCGCAGTCGTGCGCGCAATTGCATGGCTTCAGGCAACTGCGCTTCGTTCAGAGGCTGCACCCGCCAGGTACCTCCTGATGCCAGTCGGGTTGCAAGATCTGCAAGCCCAAAACCCACTTGAGAAGGTGGGTACCTGCTGGCGACAAGCAGGCTGCCCCTGGAGGGTATCAAACGCTCGTACAACGCCAGTATGGCCTCTTCCCAAGACGGATTGCCACTGACCGAATCTATATCATCCAGACAGACCATCTGGGATCCGTTCAGATCTGCAATCATTTGGGGAGCAACCCCTTCGAGCCCTAAAGAGACATACGCGGGCGCCTGTGGCGCCCTGGAACGGGCCTTGCAGAAAGCCTGCAGCAGATGGGACTTCCCGGCGCCCTTTGCGCCATGAAGATAGATCACGCGTAAATCAGGCTCCACATCAGGATCTTGCAGTAGAGCAACGATCTGCTGGTTGTCGCCGGCGAGAAAGTTTTCAAATGACGCCTGATCTTTCAGGCGCAAAGGCAGTCCGATCTGATCAGTTTTAGCCAAAGCCTTGTCTCTTTATCGGCGATACACAACTACGCTGCGGCATCCGAAGACCGGAGAACCCAGAAATAAACATAGTGAAAGGCGCTCGCGAGTGTTGTCGCGACCACCAGCCAAAGCACCGCGTCCGTCAACGGAGTCAGCGCAAGCAACTCCACCCGCTCGAGCATGACCAGCACAACCAGCGAGATCTGAAGAAAAGTGTTCAGTTTGCTGACGAGACTCGGTTGCATACGTACCTCGCCATGCACCCATTGCAGAACCAGAACGCCGCCGATGATCCCGAGGTCTCGAAAACCGATAAGCAGCAAGAGCCAGAACGGGATATCACCCGACACGGCCAACATGACATAGGTGCTGACAATCAGCATCTTGTCTGCAAGCGGGTCAAGAATCGAACCCAGACGCGTTACGGCATCATAGCGCTTTGCAATCCAGCCATCGAGTCCATCAGTGATGCCGGCGATAACGAAGACCACAAGCGCCGCACCGTAACGACCCTCATACAGGAAAAGAATCAGAACCGGTACCGCACCGATCCGAAGAAGCGTCAGTAGATTGGGAAGCTGATGGAGCAACGACATGCGGGGCATAAAACTCAATTCGGGCGCGGTAACCGCTGAATGCTGACAAACGCGACGATTCGACTCCCTTTCCCGACCGGACATACGATACCATAAGTGTCTGGCTTACCTCTTGTGTTTTCCCGTGGCCCCTCCAAGCAATACCCCCCTCAGTTACCGCGACGCCGGCGTTGATATCGACGCGGGTGACGATCTCGTCGAACGCATCAAACCTTTGGTCCGACGTACCCAGCGGCCGGAATGCCTGGGTGGCATTGGCGGCTTCGGCGGACTTTTTGAGCTGCCCACAGACCGGTACGAAAAACCCGTACTGGTCTCAGGCACTGACGGTGTCGGCACCAAGCTCAAGCTTGCCATCACACTGGACTGTCACGACACCATCGGTATTGATCTCGTCGCCATGTGTGTCAACGATATTCTCGTGGTGGGCGCGGAACCCTTGTACTTCCTGGATTATTTCGCCACCGCCGCGCTTTCCCCTTCGCAGGCGGAATCGGTGATCTCCGGTATTGCGACAGGATGCGAGCTGGCGGGAGCCGCCTTGATCGGGGGCGAAACTGCTGAAATGCCGGGGATGTATCAGTCCGGCGACTACGATCTTGCAGGATTCTGCGTTGGCGTTGTCGAAAAGAAAGACATCATCGATGGCCGGGACATTCGTGCCGGGGATCAGGTGATTGGTCTTGCATCCACGGGGCTGCACTCAAACGGTTACTCCCTCGCTCGGGCCATTGTCGACAGAAGCAACGCTTCACTGGATACGCCTATTGGGACCAGCACGCTTGGGCAGACGCTGCTGACGCCAACGCGGATTTATGTGCGAAGCATCCTCGATCTGCTGAAGGCCTGCCCAGTCAAAGGAATCGCCCACATTACCGGAGGCGGTTTACCGGGCAACATTCCACGCGTATTGCCCGATACTCTTGAATGCCATATCGACCCGAACGCCTGGCACCGCCCGGAAATATTCCAATGGCTGCAATCCGAAGGTCAGGTTGCTGACGACGAGATGTGGCGAACCTTTAACTGCGGCATTGGGCTTATCATCATCGTCTCCCCGGAGAATGCGGCAAAAGCGAAAGCTTCACTTGAGCGATGCGGTGAGACCGCTTTTCATATCGGCCAGATTCAGGCCGGTCGTGCAGGTGTTGTCTTCAAATAACATCGAAGCATGTTGCCGGGTTGTGGTACTGATCAGCGGCAACGGCAGCAATCTTCAGGCGATTATCGATCACTGCAATAACGGCGAGACACCTGCTGAGGTGGTGGCTGTTATCAGCAATGTGCAATCTGCTTTTGGCCTCGAGCGGGCCCGCTCGGCAGGCATCGAGGCACGCTGTCTTAATCACCGGGAATTTACGAGCCGCGGCGCTTTTGATGAGGCTCTCACGACCCTGATTGAGGATTTCCGTCCAAACCTGGTCGCCTTGGCCGGGTTCATGCGCATTCTCAGCCCCTCATTTGTCGATCATTTTGCAGGCCGCCTGATGAACATCCATCCCTCTTTGCTTCCGCAGTATCCCGGCCTGGACACCCACCGGCGCGTCATTGNGGACGGCGCCAAGGAACACGGCGCAACGGTTCATTTTGTCACCCGAGATCTTGATGCNGGCCCTGTCATCATCCAGGGCCGAGTGGAAGTCCGTGAGGATGACTCAGAGCACTCACTCGAGGCGCGCGTCCACGAAGTNGAGCATCGCATCTATCCTGAAGCCGTTCGCTGGTTCGCCTCAGGACGACTTAGGCTTCAGGACGATGTCGCCCTACTGGACGGACAACCCCTGACCTGAAGAATCAGGAGCGCGTCCGTGTTTTGAATGTCTCAGGTTCTGAGGCGTGCCTGAACCGTGATCTCGACGCTAGAACCGCCGAAAAGCCGCGGTGACTCGGTGGTCGTGCGTGCAGGGAACGCTGTGCCTTCGAAAAACTGCCGATAGGCGCTATCCATCTGATCGAAGTAACGAAGATCAGAAAGATGCACATCCGCCCGAACAATATCGCTGAAACCCAAGCCCATTTCCTCGAGTATCTCCGAAATCACCTGCATCACCGCGGTGGTTTCTTTTTCCGGATCTCCCAAAACCGCCTGACCCTGTGGAAAGTCTGCGGCAACGAGACCCGCGAGATAGGCGTAGCGGTCATCGGTGACGACCTGACTGAAGGGTGCGCTTGATTCCGGAACGGCTTTTGGCTGATGTCTTTTGATCAAGAGACTTAAGGACCGTATTGATGCTTTTCTCTTAAGACTCGTCGTCGGAGTCAATGTCGAAAGCAAGATCCCCGTCTTCTTCGCGAACCCGGACCGTGCCACCCTGCGCCAGTTTGCCGAACAGCAGTTCATCGGCCAGCGCCTGGTTGATCCGGTCGCGAATCAGCCTTGCCATGGGTCGGGCACCCATCGCAGCATCATGACCGTTTCTGGCAAGCCACTGCCGTGCCGAGGAATCAACATCCAAGACGACATTCTTGTCCGCCAACTGGGTTTCCAGTTGAACAATAAACTTATCGACCACATGACTGATCGTGTTTTCGTCCAGCGCGCCAAAACGAATGATCGAATCCAGCCGGTTACGAAACTCCGGCGTGAACATCTTGTTGATCACTTCGGTATCGTCTGCAGTGTGATCCTGCTCGACAAACCCCACTGACCCACGCGCCATCTGGGTCGCCCCGGCATTGGTCGTCATGACAATGATTACATTGCGAAAATCTGCTTTACGTCCGTTATTGTCTGTCAGCGTACCGTAATCCATCACCTGCAGCAGCAGATTGAACACATCGGGGTGCGCCTTTTCTATCTCATCGAGCAACAGCACCGAATGCGGGTTGCGGGTTATCGCTTCAGTCATGAGCCCGCCCTGATCGAAACCGACATATCCCGGCGGAGCGCCAATTAACCTCGACACCGTATGACGTTCCATATATTCCGACATGTCAAAGCGGACGAGTTCGATCCCGAGCGTGAGCGCGAGTTGGCGGGTCACTTCGGTTTTGCCCACGCCGGTCGGCCCTGAGAAAAGAAATGAGGAGATCGGCCGATCCGGATTGCCTAAACCCGACCGGGCCAGCTTGATCGCGCTCACCAATGCGGTGATCGCACTGTCCTGACCAAACACCACTCGCTGCAGGTCTGGTTCAAGGGTGCGCAGGGCATCCTTGTCATCCGCGCTGACAGTCTTGGGGGGAATACGTGCCATCTTGGATACCACTCGCTCTATATCAGGCACCCCAACGGTCTTCTTGCGCTTGGATGCCGGCGCAAGCCGCGCCTGGGCCCCCGCTTCGTCAATCACATCAATTGCCTTATCGGGCAGATGACGATCATTGATGTAGCGTGCAGCGAGTTCAGCCGCGGTGCGCAGTGCAGGCGCTGTGAAACGCACCGAATGATGCTGCTCAAACTGGGTCTTCAAGCCTCTGAGGATCTCTACCGTTTCCTCAACACTGGGTTCCGTGACGTCGATCTTCTGGAAACGTCTGGAAAGCGCTCGATCCTTCTCGAAGATGCCGCGGTACTCCTGATAGGTCGTCGAACCGATGCATCGGATGTCTCCAGAAGCCAGTACCGGTTTCAGTAGATTTGAAGCATCCATTGCGCCGCCCGAAGCAGCACCGGCTCCGATTACGGTATGAATCTCGTCAATGAAAAGCACCGCGCCGTCGGTTTCTTCAAGATCCGCGAGGACCGCCTTAAGGCGTTGCTCAAAATCTCCCCGATATTTTGTCCCTGCAAGCAGTGCACCCAGATCAAGCGCGTAGATCGTGCTGCCCATAAGAGCTTCGGGGACTTCGCCTTCTACGATCTTTCTGGCGAGACCCTCGGCTATGGCCGTTTTGCCGACACCCGCCTCGCCCACGTAAAGCGGATTATTCTTGCGCCGGCGGCATAGAATCTGCATCGTGCGCGTGACTTCAAGATCCCGCCCGATCAGAGGATCAATCTTCCCCGCGATCGCCTGCTCGTTGAGATTCACCGCGAACGCGGATAAGGCATTCTGAAAGTCCTCATCCGATAACTCTTCGTCCGTTTCATCCGGAGAAGGCAGTTCCCGCGGTTTTTCATCCCGGCTGATGCCGTGGGATACATAGTTAACGATGTCAAACCGGGAGACGCCCTGCTCACCCAGGAAATACACCGCATGGGAATCCTTCTCGGCAAAGATCGCGATGAGAACGTTGGTACCGGTCACTTCGCGCTTGCCTGAACTTTGCACGTGCAAGATCGCTCGCTGGATCACCCGCTGAAACCCAACCGCCGGTTGGGGATCCGTTTGCTCGTCTTCTTCTTCAAGCATCGGCACATGCTGTTCCAGAAAAGCCTGCAATTTCTCCCGCAGCCCTGACACTTGTGCACCGCAGGCCTTAATGGCTTTTAAGGCCGGTGGGTTGTCTAGCAATGCTGTGAGCAGATGCTCTACCGTGATGTACTGGTGTCGGGCATCTCGAGCGCTTTGAATTGCGCTGTTCAGAGAGGCTTCAAGTTCGCTCGAAAGCATTTCTATTCAGGCTCCATCGTGCATTGCAGGGGGTGCTCATTTTCGCGGGCGAGACCCAGCACCTCGCGTACCCGGGTTTCCGCCACCTCGGCGGTGAACACCCCGCAAACGCCCGCCCCTTCGGTATGCACCTTGAGCATCACCTGGACGGCCTGCTCATGGGGCAACTTGAAGACACGCTGCAACACCATCACGACAAATTCCATAGGCGTATAGTCATCGTTCACCAAAAGCACGCGGAACATGCGAGGTTTCTTAAGGCGCGGTTTGGCCTCTTCTACCGACGTTCCGGAAGTTTTCTGGATTTCCCTGCGATCACTCATAACGGTCTGCTAAACATCCTGATTCTTTTCTCCCGAGAATTATATAGGGACACACGTCAGTATTTATCAAGGCCCCTCACAGCGAATTGGCTGGCCTTGTGGCGAAAAAAAACCGGCGGTAGGCAACCCTACCGCCGGTCCTGGTTTTTCGGGATCCGAGGAGTTTAGCCAGTGGCGAACTGCTCTTCTTCCGTAGAGCCGCTCATGGCGGTGACGGAGGAACTTCCCCCCTGGATCACCGTGGTCACATCATCAAAGTAACCTGCACCGACCTCAGCCTGATGGCTGGCGAAGGTATAGCCCCGATCGGCGGCTGCAAATTCCCGCTCCTGAACCATGTCCACATACGCGGTCATTCCGTTACGGACATATTCATGAGTCAGATCAAACATGTGGTACCACATGTTATGAATCCCTGCCAGAGTGATGAACTGGTATTTGTAGCCCATGGCACCGAGTTCTCGCTGGAATTTGGCGATCGTGGCATCGTCCAGGTTCTTTTTCCAATTAAAGGACGGCGAACAGTTGTAGGCAAGCAGTTGATCCGGGTACTCGGCACGAATCGCTTCTGCAAACTGGCGCGCTTCATCAAGATCCGGCACAGCGGTTTCACACCAGATGAGATCGGCATACGGGGCGTAGGCCAAACCTCTTGCGATAGCCTGGTCAAGGCCCGCACGGGTAACGTAAAAGCCTTCGTTGGTTCTTTCCCCCGTCACGAACTCACGATCGCGCTCGTCCACATCAGAGGTCAGCAGCGCTGCCGCATTGGCGTCGGTGCGAGCCAGCAACACCGTNGGTACACCNCANACGTCTGCNGCGAGGCGTCCTGCAGCGAGTTTTTGGACTGCTTCCTGCGTCGGCACAAGCACTTTGCCGCCCATGTGTCCGCATTTCTTCACTGAAGCGAGCTGGTCTTCAAAGTGCACACCGCCGGCGCCCGCTTCGATCATGGCTTTCATGAGTTCAAAGGCATTCAGAACCCCACCAAAGCCTGCTTCCGCATCAGCCACAATCGGCACAAAGTAATCGATGTCGTCTTTTCCGGACGCATGCTGGATTTCGTCGGCACGCTTGAACGCGTTGTTGATTCGGCGAACCACCGCCGGTACCGAATTGACCGGGTAAAGAGACTGATCCGGATACATCGCATCAGCGATGTTAGCGTCGGCAGCCACCTGCCAGCCAGACAGGTAGATGGCTTTCGCCCCTGCCTTAACCTGCTGTACTGCCTGCCCGCCCGTCAACGCGCCCAGCGTTGGCAGGAAATCATCTGTATTCAATCGACGCCAAAGTTTCTCGGCAGCCAACCGGGCAAGGCTATGCTCAATATGAACAGAGCCGCGTAGGCGCAGAACATCGGCCGCCGAATAGTCCCGCTGCACGCCACGCCAGCGCGGGTTATCGGCCCACTCTGACTCCAGAGCTTTCTGCGCTTTAGTTTGATCAATCATCATGCACCTCTGCTTAATTTCTTGTGATTTAAAACCGGGTTGAATGCGGTATCAGGCCCCGTTCTATCTGGCTTTTTCCTTTAATTTCAGTCAAAAACCACCACTGGCCTGACCATGGCTGCAGTCTCGGCTTTGGCCGAGTATTTATCAATATAATTATTTCAATATTTAGTATTATCTGGATAAATCATAGGCCTTTAGTGCCTTATTTTTCAGCAGATGAGCACACCCCCCTACTACAAGCAGAACCGTCTGAAGCAATTAAGGGCTTTTTGCTATGCCGCGCGGCTTGGCAGTATCTCCCGCGCCGCGGAACAGCTTTTTCTCAGCCAGCCGTCGGTATCGCTCCAGATCCAGGCGCTGGAACGGGAACTTGGGGTGGAGCTTTTTGAGCGCCGTGGGCCCAGCATCCGACTCACCGCGCAGGGGGAATCACTGCTCGAACTGGCCCAGCCCCTCGTGCAGGGCATAGACGGCATCGCGGAATCCTTCGCCAGCGAATTGGGGGACCTCAACAGCGGTGAAATCAATATTGCGGCGGGCGAATCAACGATCCTTTATCTCCTGCCGGAGGTGATCAAGCAATTCGCTGATGCCTATCCTGGCGTCCGCCTGAAGCTCCACAATGTGACCGGGCGTGACGGCATGGCGATGCTGCGGGCAGATCAAGCCGACTTTGCTGTGGGGTCAATGCTGGAAGTGCCAGAAGATATCGACTACCGACCGATCTTCGACTTTAAGACCATGCTGATCACTCCACTCGACCATCCGCTTGCCGGGAAACGGGCGGCCAATATCAAACTTGAGGACATCAGTCCTCATGGCCTTATTCTGCCGCCCCGCCACCTTGCCACCTGGCGGCGGGTAGAAATGATCTTTGGCCAGCACAAGGTCAACTACACCGTCACCCTCGAGGCCGGTGGCTGGGAAGTCATCAAAAAGTATGTGGAAATGGGTCTGGGGATCGCGATTGTGACGGCGATTTGCCTGAAAGGTGATGAGAAGATTGCGAAGATACCGCTAGACCGCTTTTTCCCTAACCGCAGTTACGGTGTTGTGATGCGAAAACGCAAGTACCTCTCGCCGCCGGCACGCCAGTTTCTGGAGATGATGGCGCCTGACTTCTCCGGCCAGCTGGAAAAGTCTGTAGGAGAGTAAACCCAAAACATTCTGATTGGTCGGCGCACATCGGGGCAGTTCAAAAACTTTGTTTATAATTTCGGATCTTCTTCAGGTCTCGCCGGCGCTCTAACAGCCTATGAATTTCTTTTCCAAGCTACTGGTAACGGCCGGGCTTGTGGCGGTTTTGGGCTTTACCCAGGCTGCCCAGGCGCGTGTTCAGATAATCGATGTTTGCTACGATTTCAGTTGCAAGACTCTGCAGCAGGTGGTTCTCTCCGCTGAAGAATGGCGCAGCGTTATCGGCTGGTTTTACCCGGCAGCCCCCACCGCCGCCGAAGAAAGAGAGAGATTGCGCCAGGCAGTTGGCTGGCTGGAGGTTGTCATTGGACGCCACACTCCCACCCATCGGGACAAGGGACTCAATCTTGAGAAAAACCCCGAGTTCCCTGGGCAACTCGACTGTATCGACGAGTCCCTTAACATTACGCAATACATGAATCTCTTTCAGGAGCAGGGGCATATGCGCCGACACCGGGTAGTCGATCGCGCCTACCGCAAAGCAGGTTTTGATGCTCACTGGGCCGGCCAGATCGAGGAGATAGAGACCGGTGAACGCTTCGTGATCGACAGCTGGTTTCAGGATAACGGCATGCTGCCCTATATCTCCCCGAGCACCGACTGGTTCGATGTCACTGATCTGCGGATCCTGTCCTTCGGTATTCAGGACTAACGCTCTCTCCGGCAGAAAGAGGCCAACCCTCATGACGCCACCTAAAATGAAAGTCGTTGTTGGACTCTCCGGGGGGGTTGACTCAGCGATTGCTGCCGCGCGACTCAAGGCGCAGGATTGTGAAGTCACGGGCCTCTTCATGAAAAACTGGGAAGAGGACGACGATGCCTAGTACTGCGCGGCGCGGGAAGACTTGGCAATGGCGGAGCGGGTGGCAGAGGTGCTTGATATCCCACTCAAGACGGTTAATTTTGCCCATGAGTATTGGGAGCGGGTATTTGCGATTTTCCTGCGCGAATACAAGGCCGGCAGAACACCTAATCCGGATGTTTTGTGTAACCGCGAAATCAAGTTCAAGGAATTTCTCTCCTATGCTCAGCACCTCGGCAGCGATTACATCGCTACCGGTCACTACGCCCGGGTAGAAAAAGAAAATGGCATGTGCCACCTGCTGAAGGCGGTTGACGAAAGTAAAGATCAATCCTATTTCCTTCACACGTTGAACCAACAGGCACTGTCGCCGACGCTCTTTCCTTTAGGCGGGGTTCGCAAAAAAG